>DATFPH010000525.1:0-22224 GCA_035264905.1 Thermoanaerobaculia bacterium | reverse complement strand
TGGGGTGAAGGTGAGGGGCCTGGGGGGGCGGGGGGGAGGTCCTCCGGTATCATCCCGGCGTGATGCAGAGATCGTTGCGCCGCCTGATCCCTCTCGCGCTCCTCGCGCTCGCCCTCGGTGGAGCCGCTGGGCCTGCGCCTGCTGCGCCGCCGGAGGTCCGCTACGTCTTCCTGCTGAGTGGCAACCGGGCCGGGTCGGCCACCGCGTGGACCGTGTCCGGCCGCGAGCAGGTCTTCACCTTCGAGTACAACGACCGGGGCCGCGGCGTGAGCCTCACGACCCGGGAGGTGATGGACGAGCAGGGCGTGCCGGTGCGGGTGGAGATCAGCGGCTCCGACTACTGGAAGAACCCGGTCACCGAAACGTTTGAGCAGACCGGCGACCGCGCGGTCTGGAGCAACGCCGCCGAGAAGGGGGAACGGACTCTCTCGCGTCCCGCCTTCTATCTCGGCTTCAACACCTCGCCTCTGGAGGGGGAGGTCCTGGCCCGCGCCCTGCTCCGGGCTCCCGGCGGGCGGATCGACCTGCTGCCGGCGGGCGAGATGCGGCTGGCGCAGGGTGGCTCTCTGCGGGTTTCGGCCCAGGGTGCATCCCGGACGGTGGAGCTCTACAGCCTCACCGGCCGCGGCTTCGAGCCGGACTGGCTCTGGCTCGCCGAGGACCACCGCCTCTTCGCCTGGTACGACGGATGGACGACCCTGATCCGCGAGGGGTGGGAGAGCGCCGTGCCGGATCTGGTCCGCACCCAGGAGAGCAAGAACGCCGAGCGCATCCGGGAGGACGCCGCCCGGCTCGCTCACCGCCCCGCCGGCCCCTGGGCGATCCGCGGCGCGCGGCTCTTCGATCCGGCCACGGGCGCCGTCCGGCCGGACACCACCGTGATCGTCACGGGCAACCGGATCACCGCCGTGGGGCAGGACGGAGAGGTGAAGATCCCGGCCGGCGCCGAGGTCGTCGACGCCCGGGGCAAGTTCCTCATGCCCGGCCTGTGGGACATGCACACGCACCTGTCGTCCGTCGCCGGGCCGCTCAACATCGCGGCGGGCGTGACCACGGTGCGCGACCTGGCCAATGACATCGATCTGCTCGCCGAGCTCTCCCGGAGCTTCGACGCGGGCACGGCGATCGGGCCCCGCGTGATCAAGGCCGGCATCATCGACGGCCCCGGCCCCTACGCCGGTCCGACCAAGGCCCTGGTGGCCACCGAGAAGGACGCGCTCGCCTGGGTCGACCGCTACGCCGATCTCGGCTACGTGCAGATCAAGCTCTACAGCTCGCTCGATCCGAAGCTCGTGCCCGTGATCGCGAAACGGGCCCACGAGCGCGGCCTGCGGTTGAGCGGCCACATCCCCAACGGGATGACCGCGGAGCAGGCGGTGCGCGCGGGCTACGACGAGATCCAGCACGTCAATTTCCTGTTCCTCAACTTCCTCGACGGGGTCGACACCCGCACGCCCGCCCGCTTCATCGAGGCCGGCGAGCACGCGGCCGAGCTGAACCTGGGCTCGCCGCGGGTGCGCTCGTTCATCCAGCTCCTCAAGGAGCGGGGCACGGTGCTCGATCCCACGGTCAACATCTTCGAGGACCTGTTCACCGCCCGTCCGGGGGAGATCGCTCCCGGGTCTGTCCCCGTGGCCGGCCGGGTGCCGTCGCAGGTGCAGCGCGGCTTCCGGAGCGGCGGGTTGAACCCGTCGCCGGAGAAGGCCCGGCGCTACGCAGACTCGTTCCGGAAGGTTCTTGCCCTGGTGCGCACCCTCCACGACGCAGGGGTCCCGATCGTGCCCGGCACGGACGCTCTATCCGGCTTCGCCCTGCACCGCGAGCTGGAGCTGTATGTGGAGGCGGGGCTCCCGCCCGCCGAGGTGCTCCGGATGGCCACGCTCGGCTCCGCGCGCGTGATGAAGAGGGAGGCGGAGCTCGGCGCGGTGGAGCCCGGCAAGCTGGCCGACCTGATCCTGATCGACGGTGATCCGGTGGCGCGCATCTCCGACGTCCGCCGGGTGACGCTCACGGTCAAGGACGGGGTGGTCTTCGATCCCGCGGCGGTCTACGCCACGCTCGGCGTGAAGCCGGCGGTGTGAGCGCTCCGCAACCACTCCGGCGGACGTTCCGGACCGGCCCGGGCGACGAGGCCCAGCGGCTCGACCGCCTCGTCCTGCGGCGCCTCGCGGACATCCCGGGCCTGTCCCGCGTCCGCATCCAGGAGTGGATCGAAGCGGGGCGCGTCCGGATCGGCGGTGTGGCGGTCACGCGCTCCTCGGTCCGGCCCGCTCTGGGCACCGAGGTGGAGGTCCTCTTTCCCCACGCCCGCCCGCACCCTCCGCCGGCGGCCCAGGAGATCCCGCTCTCCATCCTGTTCGAGGACGACTGGCTCCTGGCTCTCGACAAGCCGCCCGGGATGGTGGCGCATCCCACCAAGGGGCACGCTGACGGGACCCTGGTCAACGCGCTGCTCTTCTATCTCGGGAAGGCCAAGGGCGGTGCGGGCCTGGTCAACCGGCTCGACAAGGGGACCTCGGGAGTCCTGCTGGTCGCCAAGGCGCCGGACGTGCACGCCCGGCTCGCCCGGGTCCTCGCCACCCGCGAGGCGGAGAAGGAGTACCTGGCCGCGGTCTACGGCCCGGTGCGCTTCCCCAAGGGGAGGATCGACCGCCGGATCCTGCGCGCTCCGTCGGACCCCGGGCGCCGGATGACCTCGCGCACCGAAGGCAAGGACGCCGCGACGTTGTGGGAGCGGCTCGCAGAGACCGGTGGTGACGACGGTGGGATCGCGCTCCTGCGCTGCCGGCTTTTGACCGGCCGGACCCACCAGATCCGGGTCCACCTCCAGGCGGAAGGGATGCCGATCGTCGGCGATCCGCTCTATGGCGAGCCGTGCTGGAAAGGGCTGCGCGATCCCGCGCTCGCCGCCGCCTGCCGGGACTTCCCCCGTCAGGCCCTCCACGCCCGCCGGCTCCGCTTCCCGCACCCGGTCACCCGCGAGCCGGTGGATGTGGTGGCGCCGGTGCCGCCGGATCTGGCGGGCTTGCTCGCGATTGCTTGGCACGGACATTGCTTTCTCTGAAGCCAGGCCGCAAGCCGTACTGGCCCAGAATTTTCCCATTAAGGAGAGACGATATGAAACCGTTCAAGCTTTTGGCGATGCTTTTGGCGTTGACCCTGCCGCTGGGGATTGCTTGCAAGGGACAGGAACAGGCGGAAGTGGACGATCCGGACGATACCGCGACCACTGTCACCGAGCAGGAGATCCCCGGGGTGAACAGCCCGGGCGATCTGAACCCGGTCGAAGCGCAGACGATGATCGATGACGTGACGATCGGCCACAAAGTCACTCCCGAAGGGACGATCGCGGCGGAAGACCAGGGCGACGATTTCGCCCCGGGCGAGACCGTGAACATCACGATGGAAGTCGGCGATGTCCCGGCGGGCTCGGCGGTGAAGGTGGTCTGGTACGGCCCCGGCGAGACCCGGATCAACGACGAGCAGAAGACGGTCGAGGCGGGCGCGTCGTACTTGGCTTTCCAGACGGATACGGCCTCCTGGCAGAAGGGCGACTATCGGGCCGAGGTCTGGATCGGTGACGAGAAGGTCAACACGCAGCAGTTCCAGATCGTCGACGCCGACAAAGCAGGCAGGTAAGAAGCTGGCAGGTGACGAGCAGCAGCGAGTTTGTCCCCTGATGCCGGCGGCGCCTCAACTCCCTGGGCGCCGCCCTTTTTGCCCTCTGCCCTCAGCCTTGCGGGTGCCCGACCGAGCCCTCCAGGGGCCTTGGGCGGGCGGTCTTCTTCGCGGGATGGGGGAGGATCTGCCGCAGGTAGGGCTCGATCCCGCGCTCGGGATCGTAATTCTGTGGATACCCCAGCGAGACCTCTTCGCAGCGCACGCCGTCCCGCTCATGGGTCGCCCTTATGTGCAGGTGGCCGTAGATCACCGCTTCGGCGCGAAAGCGCAGGTGCCAGTCCTCGGTCCGCCGCGTGCCGCACCAGATGGAGAAGCGCGGGATGCGCGGCAGGATCGCCAAATCCCGCCGTAGCGGGAAATGATTGATCAGCACCAGCGGACCCCGCGCCGCCGCCTCGGCCAGCCGCGGCTCCGCCTGCTCGCAGCGCACCCGGCACCACTCCTCCTTCGTCGAATACGGATCGGGATGGAGCAGCACCTCGTCCGAGCACAGGAGATTCTCCTCCGCCGCCCATTCGATCGCCTTCTCCTGCGGGATGTCGTCCGGCCGGAAGCTGTAGTCGTAGAGCAGGAAGAGCGGCGCCAGGATGCAGCGCTGTCCGCCGGTTGATCCCTCGGTTGATCCATCACCTGGCCAGGTGACAAACGGGTCCTCCGGCGTCAGCACGCCGTACTCGCGGCAGATCTCGACCTGGCGGAGGTACTTCTCCTCGCCGCGCAGGTCGCCGGGCTTCGTGGGGATCGTCCACAGGTCGTGGTTGCCCGGCACCCAGAGGAGGCGCGCGAAGCGGCGTGAGAGGAGCGACAGGGCGAAGCGCAGGTGCTCTTCGGTCTCTCCCACGTCCCCGGCCAGGATCAGCCAGTCGTAAGGGTGCGGGCGCAGGGTCTCCAGGGCCCGGCGCGTCACCTCGTAGCGGAGGTGGAGGTCGGCGATCGCATAGAGCTTCATCGGGTTGGGTCAGTTGACCGGCTTCTCGCCGTCGGGAGGTATGGAAACGGCGGCCCCGGCTTCGTCCAGGAGGGACTGGACCTCGGGGGAGAAGGTCTGGCGCTCCTCCTCTTCGGCCTCGGTGCGCTCGCCGGGGAAGAGCAGCGCCTGGCGCACCTGCCCCTCCTCCGAAACGCTCACCTCGACCACCGGATGGCGCACCGGCTCCATGGAGTAGTCGGGGTGGTAGACCGCGCCGCCCCCGGAGGGGATGCCGAAGCCGCGGACGTGCTCGCCCGCCTTGGGCACCACGCGGGTGAGCTGCGTCCAGTTCGGCTCGTCGTGCGCGTCGACCACGAACGGCACCAGGCGGAAGGTGTCGAACATCCCCTGGTCGTCCGCCCCTTTGAGCCCGAGCTGCACCGCGCCGGCCGAGACGCCCATCAGGAGCGCTCCGGCGTAGTAGCGCTCGACGATCTTCTGCTGCAGCCCGTTCGCCTGGAAGGCCTCCCAGCCGCGCCGGGTGTCTCCTCCCGCGAGCAGGATCAGCTCCGCCTGGTCCATGGCCTCCTTGTCGTCCGCCGACATCTCCGCGGGGATCATCCGGGTCTGGCGGATCCCCACCTCGCTCATGGCGGCCTTGAAGAGGTCATAGAACTCGGGAGCGTCGCCATTCGAGGCGCCGATGTAGGCGGCCCGGATCTCCTTCCCCGGCTCCTCGTCCTCGATGGCTTTGCGGACGCGCTCGAGGAAGGCAACGTCCTCCTCGCGCCAGAACAGGAGCTGGCTGTCGGCCAGCAGAAAGATCGGCTTGATCGTCGACACGTCGCGGATCTCCTCCTTCGGGAGGAAAGATTATCTCACTCGGCGTATCCCAGCGCCCGCAACGCCTGGACGTCTTCCGGCGCGATGGTCACCTTGGCCAGGCGGTCCGAGTCGGCCAGCCCTTGGCGGAGGCCGGTGAGCCAGGCCTGGAGGCCCTGTGACGGGTTCGGCGGACCCTGCGCCAGGCTGCGGAGCTCCCGCGGGTCGCGGAGCAGATCGTACACCGAGCGCTTGTGCTCGGCGATCCGGAAGATCTCCTTGCGCATCTCCGGGCCGGACAGGACCGCGATCTCCAGGAGCCCCTTGCGGCGGGCGCTCTCGGCTTCCTGCGGCGACAGGACCGCCCCCTTGTGCGCCTGGAACCACATGACCCGCTCGCGCGGCGGCTGGGCCGTGCCGCGGAGCACCCCAGACCAGTCGTACCCCTCGAACGCCGCCGGGACCGGCAGGCCCGCCAGGCTGAGCAGGGTCGGCGCCACGTCGATGTTGAGCGCCGGAGCGTCGATCGTGGTGCCCGGACGGATCTTGCCCGGCCAGACCATGCCCAGCGGGATGTGCAGCGTCGGCTCGTAGAGGTTCCGCCCATGCCCCCAGTAGGAGTGCTCGCCCAGGCTCTCGCCATGGTCCGCCGCGAAGACGATGAGCGTGTTGGCCGCGAGGTCCGGATTCCCCTCGATGGCGGCGAGCAGGCGCCCGACGTGGTAATCCGCGAAGGCGACCTCGGTGTCGTAGCGGTCGCTGCGCGAGACCTCCTTCGTCGTCGAGATCTTCAGCCGCGGAGCGACGCTCTCCTGCAGGCGATAGGGAGCGTGCGGCTCGACGTAGTGGACCCAGAGGAGGAACGGACGGCGTCCGCCCGACTCGCGGCGCTCGCCGAGCCAGTCGAGGGCGGCGTCGGTCAGATCCTCGGCCGTGGCCTCCCCCTTGAACAGGCCGAGCCAGCGTTTGCGGGTGAAGACCTCCCCATAGTGCCCGAAGTGCTCGCCGAGCCCCGAGATCCCGTTGCGCAGGGTCCAGTTGCCCACGATCGCCGCGGTCTGGAAGCCGCGCCGGTCGAGGATGCGGGCCGCCGACATGGCGTCCGGCCGCAGGCGCAGGCCGTTGCGGGTGGCGCCGTGCTCGTGCGGGTGGACCGACGTCCAGAGCGAGCAGAGCGACGGATTGGTCAGCGGCTCCACCGTCCGCGCCTGGGTGAAGCGCGCGCCCGCGGCGAGCAGCCGGTCGATGTGCGGCGTGGTCGGCCGGCGATAGCCATAGGCCGAGACCCGGTCGGCGCGCAGCGTGTCGACGGTGATCACCAGGACGTTGGGAAAGCGCTGGGCTGGCCGCTGCACCTGCCGCTCGGCCAGGGCGATGCCGACAAGACCGCCGAGCAGCAGGAGGAGCACGAGGGCCGGGGCAAGCCCTTTGCTATTCTTTTGGGCATGGAGATTCGACCCGAGCCGCAGCCGGGGCCCGCGCCGGCGGTCGAGCGGGAAGCGGCCGCGCAGAGCGGCGAGCCGCCGCGGTGGGGCAAGGGGACCGAGTTCGCCGAGGACGGCCGCTTCCTCCAGGGGCCGAGCTCGCGCACCTCGGAGCTGGCGCGGCTGTTCCGGATCTGCACGGACTTCGTCCGCGGCTTCCGCGCGCTCCACTTCGTCGGGCCGTGCGTGACGGTCTTCGGCTCGGCCCGCTTCGGGGAGACCCACCGCTACTACGGCCTCGCCCGGGACGTCGGGGAGCGCCTCGGCCGCGCCGGCTTCACCGTGCTGACCGGCGGCGGCCCGGGCATCATGGAGGCCGCCAACCGCGGCGCGCGCGACGCCGGCGCTCCGTCGATCGGCCTGAACATCATCCTGCCGACCGAGCAGAGGCCCAACCCCTACCTCGACCGCTGGGTCGAGTTCCGCTACTTCTTCGTCCGCAAGGTCATGCTGGTCAAGTACTCGTACGCCTTCGTGGTGCTCCCCGGGGGCTTCGGCACCATGGACGAGGTGTTCGAGTGCGCCACCTTGATCCAGACCGGAAAGATCCGCAACTTCCCCCTGGTGATGATGGGAACCGACTACTGGGCACCGCTGCGCGAGTTCATCTGTCATCGGATGACCGCAGAGAAGACGATCCTGCCCGCGGATTGCGAGAGGATCCTGTTCACCGATTCCGTCGACGAGGCCATGGACCACATCCTGGGCGCCGCCACTCGAGAGCTCGGCCTGGTGTGGGAGGCCGCGCCGCGCTGGTACTTCGGGGAGAGCGGATTGCAAAAACCGGGCCGCGGGACTCCCTAAAGCAGCATGCTCGCGAGGTTCGCCAGGGCCGAGCGCTCGCCCTTCTCCAGGTTCACGTGGGCGTACAGCGGATTGCCCCGGAGGCGGTCGATCAGGTAGGAGAGGCCGTTGCTGTGGGCGTCCAGGTAGGGCGTGTCGATCTGGAAGATGTCGCCCGTCATGACGATCTTCGTGTTCTCGCCGGCGCGGGTGATGATCGTCTTGACCTCGTGCGGCGTCAGGTTCTGGGCCTCGTCCACGATGAAGATCACGTTGGCCAGGCTGCGGCCCCGGATATAGGCGAGCGGCACGATGTGCAGCTTCTCCGTCTCCACCAGCTCGTCGACCTTCTTGTACTCCCGGTCGCGCTCCGCGAACTGGTTCTTGATCACCCCCAGATTGTCCCAGAGGGGCTGCATGAACGGATTGATCTTGGAGAGGACGTCCCCCGGCAGGAAGCCGATGTCGCGGTTCGACAGCGGGACGATCGGCCGCGCCAGGAAGATCTGGCGGACCGTGCGCCGCTGCTCGAGCGCGCCGGCCAGCGCGAGCAGGGTCTTGCCGGTCCCCGCCGCGCCCGAGAGGGTGACCAGGGGGATGTCCGGGTTCATCACCGCGTGCAGGGCGAACGTCTGCTCGGCGTTGCGCGGCGACACGCCGTAGGCCATCGACTTCACCACCCGCTCGATCCGTTCCAGGCGCGGGTTGTAGTAGGCCAGGGCCGACTTGCTCTCGCCGCGCAGGATGAAATAGTGGTTCGGCGGAGGCGCCGGGCCGCCGAGGTCGGCGACCGGCACGTACTCCTCGCGGTGGAGGCGGTCGACGACCTCCGGGTCCGCGACCTCGATCTCGGACTTCCCCTTGTAGAGGTGGTCGAGGTCCTTGATCTTGACCGTCTCGTAGTCCTCGGCGGGCAGATTCAAGGCGCGCGCCTTGAGACGGAGGTTGATGTCCTTGCTGACCAGGATCACCCGGCGGTCGGGCTCGGCGCGGGTGAGGCCGATGGCGGCGTTCAGGATGCGGTGGTCCGCCTTCTTGGCGCCGAAGATCTCCGCCGCGTCGATGTGCGCCTTCTCCTCGGTCAGGACGCGGAATTTGCCGCGCGCCGATCCGTCCAGGGGGATCCAGTCGCTCAGCATGTTGCGCCCCGCCAGCCGGTCGAGCCAGCGGATGAACTCCCGCGCCTGGAGGTTGAGGACCGAATTCCCCTTCTTGAACTGATCGAGCTCCTCGAGCACGGTGATCGGGATCGCGACGTCGTGCTCCTGGAAGTTGTTGATCGCGTTGAAGTCGTAGAGGATGACCGAGGTGTCGAGGACGAAGATTTTGCGCTGGGAATCGGCCATGAGATCTTGCGGCAGCTCCGGTTCTAAAACGTTCCCGCAAGGCTAGCGCATTCTGCGGAGAACGAACAGCCCCGTGACCGTGAGGAGCGCCGCCAGGGCGGCAAGCCCCCATCCGCCGACCGCCGGGACGTCGAGCACCGTCGCCGGCCCGGCCAGCGCCGTGCAGACGCCGTTGTCGACCGCCAGCCCCTCGAAGCCGCCCAGCTTGGTGCCGTCCTCGAGATGCACGGTGGCGACGACGGTCGCCTGGCCGCTCGACGTGTCGACCGTGAAGATCCGGCCCGGGTTGCGCAGCCCCGCGTCCTCGATCCCCCAGAGCACGCCGTCGGCGTCGAAATCGAGCCCGCCGTCCGACGCCTTGATCGGCCCCAGCGGGCCGACCGGGGTGGCCGCGCCGGTCTGCGGATCGATCCGCACCAGGTTGTCCCGGCCGTCGCCGCCGAGACCGAAGATCCCGCCGGGGCCGGCCGCGAGGCCGGTGACCTCTTGCCCCTGATCTCCGATCAGCGTGGCCGTGCCCGTGAACCGGTTGACCTGGTAGAAGCCGGTCGGGTTCTTCGGCGCGTCGGTCGACATGTAGAGCGTCTGGCCGTCGGCGAAGGCGAGGCCGGTGTCGGTGATGTCCACGCCCAGGTTGCCCACCTGCTTGCAGGCGCCGGTCGCGATGTCGCAGGTGAGGAGGCGGTCGGTGACGTCGTCGACGCCGTACAGGGTCTCGCAGTTGCGGTCGAAGGCGAGCCCCTCGACGTCCTCGAACCCGGTGGGGCCGATCGGCGTCGCGAGACCGGTCGCGAGGTCGATCGAGTAGAGATAGTCATCCTGCTTGTCGTTGCCGTCGGAACGGACCGAATAGCCGGTCTGCGCGAGGAGTGGGAACGCTCCTGCGAGGAGGATCGTGCCGAAGGTCCAGGAGCGCCTGCCGCGTCGTGTCATACCGCGTCTCTCCTTGCTCTGCATGGCTCTGCGTTGCGGGTGCGCGAAGAGTACTACAGAAGGATAAGATCTGCGCCCGATGCCCGGCTCCGATTCGCAGGTCTCCCACGCACCCGGTGCGCTGACCTCCCGTCTGCGGCTGCTCGCCGCGGCGGCGCTCTTCTCGTCCGGCGGCGCGGCGGTCAAGTCCATCCAGCTCACCGCCTGGCAGGTCGCGAGCTTCCGCTCGGGCGTCGCCACCCTGGTCTTCCTCCTGCTGCTCCCCGAGGCGCGGCGCCGGCCGACGTCGCGGGTGCTGGCGGTTGCCGCGGTCTACGCAGCGACCATGATCCTGTTCATTCAGGCGAACAAGCTGACCACGGCGGCGGGCGCGATCTTTCTGCAGGCCACCGCGCCGCTCTGGGTGGTGCTGCTCAGCCCGTGGCTCCTGGGCGAGCGGATCCGCGGGCGCGACGTCGTGTACATGGCGGTCCTCGCCCTCGGTCTCGGTTGCTTCTTCGTGGGGATCGATCCGGCGTCGGCGACCGCTCCGAACCCGCTGCTCGGCAACCTGCTCGCCGCCGTGTCCGGGTTGACCTGGGCTCTGACCATCATGGGGCTCAGGGCGCTCGGCCGGACCGGCGCGGACGGAGAGAGCTGGGGTCCCGCCTCGGCGCTCTGGGGGAGCATCTTCACCTTCGCGGGTTGCCTGTTCCTGGCCCTGCCGGTCGGCCCGAGCACACCCAAGGACTGGCTGATCATCGGCTATCTCGGCATCTTCCAGGTCGGCGTGGCGTACGTCTTCCTGCTCCGAGGCATCCAGCGCGTGCCGGCGGTGGAGGCGTCGCTGCTCCTCCTCCTGGAACCCGTGCTCAACCCGGTCTGGGCCTGGATCGTTCACGGCGAACGGCCGGGTGCCTGGTCGCTGGCCGGCGGTGCGATCCTGCTGGTGGCCACCACCGTCAAGACCGGGCTCGACGCGCGGCCTACCCGTGCGCTTTCAGCTCGTTGACCACCATCTGGATCTGCTGGTCGGGCTCGTCCATCAGCGGGATGCTGCCGGCGCCGCGGTGGCCGCCGCCGCCGTAGCGCGCGGCGAGCTCGCCCACGTTCGTCTTGCAGGTCCGGTTGAAGATGCTGTGACCGAGCAGCAGCATGGGGAAGGCGCGGTTCGGCCCCCAGTGCACGCGCACCGAGACGTTGGACTCCGGGAACAGGGCGTAGATCAGGAAGCGGTTCCCCACCGGCACGTGATCCAGGTCCCGGAAATCGGTGAGGACCACGTTGCCGTCCATCCGGCTGTGGCTGCGCAGCTCGGAGCGGAAGATCTCCTCCTGGCTCTCCAGCACCTCCACCCGCCGCCGCACGCCGGGGTCGCGGAGAACCTCATCGATCGGCGTCCCCGCTTTGAGCAGGTCCACGAGGTGGAGGAAGTACTTCTCGAACGTGCCGAGGCCGGTGCGGCCGTCGATGGTGAAGCCGAGCTGGATGTATCCCGCGGGGCTCGTCACATCCTCCGGCGTGAGGTTGGCCGAGTCGAGGCGGTCCGTCTCGCGGACCAGCTCGGCGAATTGGGGCAGGGCGGCCTCTCCACCGTAATACTCGTAGACCAGCCGCGCCGCCGACGGCGCCTCGGCGAACACCCCCTTGAAATCCCGCGGCACGTGGGGCGTCGCGGTGTGCAGGTGGTGGTCGAACCACATGGCGCAGGCCGGATGGAAGGGAAGGTTGGCGATGATGTCGTCCGGGCGGATGTCCGCCCGGCCCTCGGTGATGTCCTGGGGATGGATGAGCGCGATGCTCGAGATCGGCTCTTTGAGAGTCAGCAGAACGGCGCAGGTCAGGCCGTCGAGGTCACCGCGTGTGACTAAACGCATGATGCCGACGATTATAGCGATGATCGTCGCGGTGTTGCGCAGCCTCGAACGATCGCGGGTCCGCGTATCGCTTTGCCACACCCTGGTATCGCTCCGGCGTATTTCCGGATAGAGTAGACCTCCATGGACATGCTTGACACGACCTCGGGACACGGCCGGAAAGGCCGGCAGCCCCTCCGGGATCCGGAGATCGACGCACGGTTCTACGAGCTGCGCTCGGCGCTCGGCCAGGGGCTGCGGGCGCTGCGGGTCAAAAACGGGATGAAGCAGGTCGACCTGGCAGAGCGGCTCGATCGGAGCGCGGCGGCCGTGTCGTTCATGGAGTCCGCGAAGCCAGGTGCGTCGATCGAGCTTCAGATCAAGGCGCTCTTCCTGCTCGGCGCCTCGCTCGAAGACATCGCGCGGATGCTGCTGACCCCGCCGGAGCGGACGGGGCGCTCCTAGCCGTTGAACCAGCGGCGGCGGACGATCCGTGAGGCCTCGCGGAACGAGACCGCTTCCAGGGTCCTCCCCTTGATCCCTTCCTCGATCATCAGCCAGGCGCGGAGCACGTCCGATCGCACCTTCCACTGACGGAACAGGGGAAGGATGCCGTCGACCAGCTCCTGCGCCTCCTCATACCGCCGGCAGACCGTGAGGATCTCGGCCAGGTCGAGCGTGGTCAGCGCGAAATCGTGCTGCATCCCCCGCTCGGCGTAGTGGTCGAGGAGCTGGCGGAGGTAGACCTCGCAAACGTCGAAATGCCCTTCCTGCCGGGTCAGCGCGGCTTCGAGATGGAGGATCCGGCCCTGCCAGAAGGCCTTGTTCGTCTGACGGTGGAACTTGGGAGCCCACAGCTCGTAGAGGTCGCGGGCCTCGCAGACCTCGCCGAGCTCGCAGCGCAGGAAGATGAGATGGTAGCGGGCCACCAGGTCGAGATGCGGGCTGCGGCCCGGCGTGAGCAGCTTCACGGCCTGCTCGGTCAGCTCCAACCCCCGCTCCGGCTCATACCAGCCGATCGCCGAGGCCTGCTGGAGAACGAGCTTCGCTTGCAGCTGGGTGTCGCCCACCTCGCAGGCCTCGCTGGCCGCGGCGCCGAGGACCTCCACCGCTTCCTCGATCTTCCCGAGGTCGGTCAGGAGCGAGCCGTAGACCGAGAGGACGTTCGCCTCTTCCAGGGGATCGCCCGTCCCCCATTCGAGAGATTCCAGAGCCTGGTCGATCGCCTCCTGCGCCCCCGCGAGATCGCCGAGCAGCCGTTTGCAGTTGGCGATCGCCGCGAGTGTGCCGGCCCGCAGGTCGGCCACGTCGGACCTGCGATAGCGGTCGAGCGGCAGCCGGTGGACGACCTCCAGAGAGAGATGGCAGAGATCCAGAGCCTGGAACGGGTCGTCGAAGACCATCGCCTTCCCCTGATTGAGGAACAGCTCCTGGAAGCCCCAGGTGTAATACCGCGGATCGTCCCGCACCAGGAGGAGCCGTTGGGCGGAGTCGAGCGGTTGGAGCTCCTTCCGCCAGACCGTCTCCGCGAGCACCCGTTCGGCCCCGATGCTCGCGGGCGACTGCAGATTCTCCGGGATCTGGAGATCGGGTCCCACGGCCGTCTCGGCGCTCACCGACACCTGCCGGAGCTCTTGCCGGCACGTCTCGCAGGGGAGGAGCAGGTGGCGCATCACCCGCCTCCGGTCAGCGCCCTTGAGCTGTCCCTGGGCGAATTGAAGGAGAAGGTCCTTTGCGACGTGCTGTCTGGGCATGGGCTCTCTCCTGGTCTCAGGTTCGCCTAAGCGTAGCAAAAAAGGCCGGGGAGTGCACCCCGGCCTTGTAAGAAAGCGCGGTTGAATTTGCGGAATCTGTTCAGGAGTTACAGGGACCGCCGTTGGGATCGCAGATCGCCCGGCTGTCCGGCGTCCCTTCGGGAGCAGTCGCCCCGTTCGTGCATCCACCGCCGTTGGGGTCGCAGATCGCGCTGCTGTTCTCGACCCCGAAGAAACCGGCGATCGGACTCGTGAACCGCTCCCAGATCTGGGATAAGGACAGGGTGAAGCCCTCATCCTCACCGGTGAGCGGCAGGGCGTGAGCGGGCGCGGACAGAGCGGCGACGAACAAGGTGATGACACCCGAACGGATCAGATAACGAAACATAAGAAGCTCCTTTCAGTAGTCCGGAGAGCTCCTCCGGACACCCTCTAGAAGAAAGGTATCCTGAGGGGGCCTGAAAGGGACTTAAAAGGGGGAGAAATGCAGGTTGTCCTACTCGGACGTGTAAAAACCGGCCCGGCTGCTCGCACTTTTCGCCGGCTCGATCCCGAACCGCACCCGGTAGCGGACCCGTTCCGGCCCGCCTGCCTCGCCCTCTTCGTGGAGCTCGGCGATCTGCTGGACGCCGGTGATGCGGAGGTCGGCCTCCACGGCCAGCGTCTCGGCGCTCCGCCGCGCCGCCTGGAACGCGGCCCGCTGCGCCTCCTCCCGGCCCTCGCCGGCCGCGTCCGGTCCCTGGCCGATCACTTCGATGTATCTGAGTCGTTCGTCGCTCATAGCCGGGGATCATACCCCGTGTCCCGTTTCCCCTGGCCTGGGTACTTGAGCTTTCGGAGGCGCTTCAACGCGCCCTCACCCAGAAAGGGGACGGAAATGTCAGGGATTCGATCGATCGCATTCTCTCGGGTGCTGGGTCTGGTCCTGGCGCTGGTCCTGGCTCTGGCGCTCGCGGCGCCGGCGGCCGCGGCGCCGCAGAAGCCACGCCTTATCGTGGAACCGGGCGCCGGCACGCAGCGCATCCTGGTGGACGTGGAAGTCGGGAATGGACAGGTCCGGCGCAGCCTGCTGCGGGTGACCCCCGCGGCCGTGACGCCCGGGGCGACGGGGTGGGATCCCGCGGGCAGGGCGGCGTTCGTCACCTGGCAGGAGAACGGCGAGCGCTGGTTCTCCGCGGCCCGCGACGCGGCGCGCACCTGGTCCGAGCCGCGCGCCATCGCGACCACGCTGCGCCTGCGGGCCGGCGCCGCCGAGCCCGGCCGCCCCATGCCGGCGGTCGCCGCCTCCCTCGCCCTGCCTCCCGAGGGGCGGCTCTTCGTCGTCCAGTTCCGCACCCTGGGTCTGCCCGAGTGGCGCGACGCCTTGCAGAATGCCGGCGCCGAGGTGCTGAGCTACCTGCCGTTCAACGCGCACATCGTGCGCGTGCATCCGGCCCTGGTCCCGGCCCTCGCCGCCCTCGACTTCGTGGAGCGGGTCGAGCCGTACCATCCCGGGTACCGGATCGAAGAAGAGCTCGCCGACTGGCTGCGCAGCGAGGCCGGTCCGGCCGAATTCCGCGTGCGCTCCATGGCGTTCGAGTGGGGGCCGGACGGCAAGGAGCGGATCCGTCAGGCCGCCGAGGCGGACGGCGCCCGTGTCGCCACCTGGTTCCCCAGCGGCCACATCCTCGAGCTCTGGGTGAGCCGCGACCAGCTCCGCCATCTCGCCGCCCACGACGAGGTGCTGTGGATCGACCGCTGGTCGGCGCCCGAGAACGACATGGATCTCGTCCGTGCCGACTCCGGCGCCAACTGGTCCGAGACCAACTACAACACCTGCGGCCAGGGCGTGCGCGGCGAGGTCCTGGACGGGGGCTTCGAATCGACCCACATGGATTTCGACGGGGTCCTCCTGCACGGCTCCAACAGCGCCGCCAGCCACGGCACGAGCACCTACGGCATCGTCTTCGGCAACGGCAATCGCGACGGCGACGGCAACGCCCAGGGGACCGGCCAGCTCGTCTGCAGCGGCGTTCAGGGCATCGCGGCCGACTACGACTTCATGACCGACCGCTTCGCCGAGACCCAGCAGCTCAAGGTCTCGCCGTACTTCGCCTCGTTCCAGAGCAACTCCTGGGGAGATGCCCTGACCACCCAGTACACCAGCATCTCGAACCAGATGGACGACATCATCTGGCGCCTCGACATCGCCATCGCGCAATCGCAGTCGAACGCCGGCACCCAGAGCAGCCGGCCCCAGGCCTGGGCCAAGAACATCATCAGCGTCGGCGGCATCTACCACCAGAACACCCTCTCCACGGCGGACGACGCCTGGCAGGGCGGCGCCTCGATCGGCCCCGCCGCGGACGGCCGCCTCAAGCCCGACGTCAGCTACTGGTACGACAGCATCTACACCACGACCAGCGGCAACACCTACACCACCAGCTTCGGCGGCACCTCGGCGGCTACTCCTGAAGTGGCCGGGGTGATCGGTCTGATCGTCCAGCAGTGGTCGGACAACGTCTGGGGGACCAATCCGCAGGGGAGCACGGTCTTCGAGCGGCAGCCCCATGCCTCGACGATCAAGGCCCTCCTGATCAACAGCAGCCAGCAGTACCCGTTCACCGGCACCACCAGCGACCTCACCCGCACCCACCAGGGGTGGGGCCGGCCGAGCGCCCGCGTCGCCCGCGAGCGCGCCGCCAACAGCCTGGTGGTCGATCAGGCCACGCCGCTCCAGCTCAACCAGACGGCGACCTATAACGTAGCCGTGGCCTCGGGCACGGCCGACCTCAAGGTCACCATGGTCTACCCCGATCCGCCGGGCACCACCTCCTCGACCCTTCACCGGATCAATGACCTGAACCTCAAGGTCACGTCTCCGTCCGGCACCATCTACTGGGGCAACAACGGGCTGGCGGCGGGCAACTGGTCCACCTCGGGCGGCAGCGCGAACACGAAGGACACGGTGGAGAACGTGTTCGTCCAGAACCCGCAGGCCGGCACCTGGTCGGTCGAGGTGAGCGCCGCCGAGATCAACCAGGACGCTTACCTGGCCACGCCGGAAGCGGACGCCGTGTTCGCTCTGGTGGCCACCGGCGGCATCGCGCAGCCGGCCTTCTGCGGCAACGGCGTCAAGGAGGGCGGCGAGTCCTGCGACGGTCTCGACCTGGGCAGCCAGACCTGCACCTCGCTGGGCTTCGGCTCCGGCACGCTCTCCTGCACCGCGAGCTGCACCTTCAACACCTCGCAGTGTGGCGGGATCTGCAAGCCGGCAGGCCAGACCTGCACCGCCAACGCCGAGTGCTGCTCCGGCTCCTGTAAGAACGGCAAGACCCGGACCTGCCGCTAGACCCTCCCGTACGGGCTGCGGAACGGCTTCCCCAGACGTTTCGCAGCCCGCTTCCCGTGGTATTCTCTGGTTATGTCCATTCGGCATATCCGTGTCGGCGCTCTCGCGGCGCTCCTCTTCGGGCTCCTGCTCGCACCTTCCCTGATGGCGGAGCCTTCCCTGGTTCGCGACTTCTATCCCGGGACGGAGCAGATCCAGGTCTATCCAGACGTCTACAGCTCGCGTCTGGTGGTGGACGGGGTCTACTACTTTGCGGCCACCGATCCGGCGCACGGCTGGGAGCTGTGGCGCACCGACGGCACGACGGCCGGTACGTACCGCCTCACCGACGTCTGCCCGGGATCGTGCGATTCCAATCCGACCGGGATCCAGCTCTACCAGGGGCAGATCTACTTCGCCGCGAACGACGGCGTCTCCGGCATCGAGCTGTGGGCGAGCACCCCGGCTTCGGGCAGCGCCCGGCGGGTGCGCGACCTCTGTCCGGGGCCGTGCAGCAGCTATCCGCGCAGCCTGGAGGGGAGCGGAGAGCGCCTGCTGTTCATCGCCTCGTCGGGGTCGGAATGGCAGCTCTGGTCGAGCAACGGCTCCCGCCGGGGGACCTCCGTGGTGCGGAGCTTCTGCCCCCTGACGGTCACGCCGGACGGCTATGCCTACAGCTGTGCCGAGGGGCTGTTCCGGCTGGGCGACCTGACGCTCTTCCATCTGAACGGCGAGCTCTGGCGGACCGACGGCACCGCCGCGGGCACCGGGCCGCTCAGCGACGTCGTGCCCGGCCTGCCGAGCTCCTTCCAGGGCGTGGGCCGGCTGGGCAACCTCCTCTTTTTCTGGCACGGGGACGCCCTCTGGCGGACGGACGGCACCGCGGCCGGAACCCTGAAGCTCCGGACCGCGGCCGAGCTCGGAATCAACCCGGCCCTCCTCTCCTTCGGCGACACCGCCGTCTGGAACGGGATGCTCTTCATCGAGGCGGAGTGGGGGAAGATCCTGCGGACGGACGGAACGCCGGAAGGAACGCTGGTCCTCACGGACCTTCCAGACTCTCCCAATGTGATCGGATTCGCTCCCCTCGAGGACCGCCTGGTGATCCAGTTCCAGCTTCCGGATTCCCTCTGGAGCACCCAGGGAACGCCGGAGACCACCCATCCGCTCGAGCAGCCTCCCGGCTACTCCTACGGCATCGCCGCCGCCGGCGACACGGCCCTCGTCTGCATCCAGAGCCCGAGCGATGGGTCGACGCAGCTCTGGCTCCTGGACGGCGCCACCGAAGCGATCCACCCGGCGCCCTTCGAGGCCGGAAGCTGCTCCTCGATCGGGGATGGACCCAACCTCGGAGGACGCGCGATCTATGTTGGAGGCGTCGGGGAGCTGTGGGGGAGCGACGGCACGGCGGCCGGGACCTCCGTCATCTACGATTTCGGCGAGGTGCCGGCCTCGGGCGGTCCTCTCGACCAGATCGCCTTGAATGGCCAGCTCCTCTTCTCGGCCAAAATCTCGGAGATTGAGGCGCCGCTGTTCCTCTCGGACGGCACGGATGCGGGCACGCGCGTGCTGAGCGAAGAGGCGGGGTGGGCCCACGGCTTCGCCAGGGTCGGCAACCAGGTGTACTTCGAAGCCTTCAAGAAGGCCGACCCCGGTACCTACCCCGTCCTGCAATCGCTGGGTCTCTGGAGGACGAACGGGACGCCGGCGGGGACGGTGCAGGTCGCGCCGGACGTCCGCGACTACCGCTCTCCCATGCCGGTAGGCGGCTCGCTCTTCTTCACCGCGGCTCGGGAGTACAGCTACTACAACCAGCCCGACCTGGAGCTGTTCCGGACGGACGGCACGCACACCGGCCTCGTCAAGAACATCAACAACCATGCGCGGGACACGGGCTTCCACCATATCTGTTACAACGAGCCGTCGGATCCCGGCCCCGGGATCGCGCTGAACGGCCGGCTGCTCTTCGTGGCCGACGAGGGACGCAACGGCCGGGAGCTCTGGGTGAGCGACGGGAATGCGCCGAGCACCCGGCTGCTGCGCGACATCAACACCCGCCGTCTCTCCGAGCCGCCGCCGCAGAGCTGCGACGGGCGCACGGAAACCGGCCTGGGCTCGGATCCGCGGGACTTCGTCCGCTACCGCAACGGCGTCCTGTTCACGGCCGACGACGGCAAGACCGGCCGCGAGATCTGGTGGACCGACGGCACCGCGGCCGGCACCCGCCGCGTCGCCGACCTGCGGCCTGGACCGCAAGGCGCGGAGCCACACGACCTCGTGGCCTTCGCGGGCAAGGTCTGGTTCATCGCCTCCGCGCAGGGAGTCGGGGAAGCGCTCTGGCGCACCGACGGCACCTCCCAGGGCACGCAGCTCGTCCATTCCCTCGCCGTGGGCGGACTGCCGTCCTGGGCGCGCAGCCTGACCGTCGCCGGAAACCGTCTCTTCTTCCAGGTCTACAACGAGACCACCGGTGCCGAGCTGTGGACGAGCCGCGGCACCGCGGCCTCGACCCGGATGGTCACCGACCTGCGCTCCGGCCCAGCCGGTTCCTACCCGCAGCAGCTGACCGCCGCCGACGGTCTCCTCATCTTCGCCGCGGACGATGGCGTGCACGGCCTCGAGCCCTGGCAGAGCGACGGCACCGCGGCCGGGACGGTCCTGCTGGGCGACATCCATCCCGGCCTGGACGCCTCGAGCCCTGGACCCTTCACCCCGATTTCCGGCGGACTCGTCCTGACCGGCGCGAACGACGGAGAGCACGGCCGGGAGCTCTGGGCGATCCCCGTGGAGGACTGAATCACCGAGGATTGTGGTACATTTCACCGCGGCCACCGGCGCACCCGCGCTGGTGGCCGCCTGCCTGTCCCCATCGTCTAGAGGCCTAGGACTCCGCCCTTTCAAGGCGGCAACGCGGGTTCGAATCCCGCTGGGGATACCAAACGTTCATCGGGGGGTGCAAAGCGCTCTAACTCCTTGTAGAATGAGGAGCTTACGGCGGTTCGAACCTCGCCTTTCACGATGTGCAGACCTTCCGGGAACAGGAGCGACTGGAACCTCTGGCGCTGCTCCAGGTTGGATTCCAGCCACATTCTGGCGGCGTTCAGGGAGACTTTCTCGGCGAAGGCTAGGACGGCTTCGACGTCCAGCTCGTCGGTTCTCTGGCCGTGCTGCTCCATCTCGGCCAGGACCAGGCTCTCGTTGAGCTTGGCGAGCTGGTCTTGGTAGGTGTCCTGGTCGATGGCCTTCTGGTAGATGAAGGCCTCCAGGAGCTGGTCTTTGCGGCGCTTCAGCTCGACAATCTTGCGCTCGGCGGCGGCTCTCTGGGCCGCGACGTCCTGTCTCCGGGTCTCCCAGGTATCGAGGACGATCCGCCGGAAGAGGGCCAGGAACTCAGGGCGCGGCCGGAGCTGCTCCAGGAGGGTGAGGAACTTGGTTTCGAGCTCGTGCCTGGGCATGTTCGTCCGGCGGCAGTGGGCCTTGGGCGGGCAGTGGTAGTAGGGGTAGCGCCGGCTGTGGCGGCCCTGCGACCAGGAGCCGGTGAGCGGCTTGTGGCAGTGGCCGCAGGTGAAGAAGCCTCGCAGCGGAAAGTCCGGATTGTTGCGCTCCTTCGGCACGATCAGGCCATCGGTACGCAGGAGGCTCTGGCACTTCCAGAAGGTCTCGGCATCGACTAGGGGCGGCCAGTTGCCGACCGCGTCGATGTTCCAGGTGGGCTGGTAGACGCGGCTGATGTAGAGCTGGTTCGACAGCATCTCGCCCCACTTTTGCGGCCCCAGCTCGCCGCCCCGTAGGGTGCGGAGGCCTTGCGCGGTGAGGACTTCGAGGACCTGGACGCGGGTGTAGAGGCCGGTGGCGAAGCGCTCGAAGCCGAGCCGCACGAGCGGCGCCCGCTCGGGGTCGAGCTTCATCGTCTTCGCGTCTGGGAGATAGCCCAGGGGCGGCCTCCAGACCCATTGGCCGCGGCGCAGGGCTTCCTGCATGCCGGCCTTCGTCCGGCTGCCGCGGACCTCGTTGTCGAGCTGGGAGAGGGCCGCGAAGATGCCCTCCATGAACTTGCCGGCCGGCGTCTCGTCGATCGGCTGGCTCACGGCCCTCAAGGTGACGCCGAGCCCGGCGAGGTGCCGGCGGACGATCGCATGGTCGAAGGCGTCGCGGGCGAAGCGGTCGACGTTGGTGACTACGAAGGTGTGGATCTTGACGGCGCGCTTGTTCTGCTCTCGGAGATAGGCCAGGGTGGCCTGCAGCTCGGTGCGATCGGCGGTCTTGGCGGACTCGCCGCGTTCCATGAAGACCCGGTCGACTTCCCAGCCGTTCTGGCTGCAGAACGCGCGGCACTGGTCTTCCTGCACGGGAAGGGAGAGGTTGAGGGTCTGCTCTTTGCTGCTGACGCGGCAGTAGATGATCGCCCGGAGAGAGGTCATCTCGTCGGCTCCTTGTCAGGGGGAGGGTTCGTCCTGTTCCTTTTGGCCAGAAAGCTGCTCACGGCGATGTCGGCGAGCCCGTAGAGCTCCTGACGGAGGCGCTCGAGCTCGGCATCGGAGAGGCCGCAGCCCGCATCGCCCAGGATCTTGCGGCACTCAGCGAGAGAAATCATAGCAGAAATCCGCTCTTTTGTCTCGCGTTTGGGAGGAATACGGCGTATTTCAGCACGACTTTCTCTCTTTCTTGCTGGGCGCGTGGCGGCTGAGAATCATGTAGATGCCGGTGGGGGTGAGCGGGCCTTCGGGACCGGCGAAGAGCAGCTCGGGGGAGCCCCACAAACCGCGGTCGGAGAGCCAGACCAGCAGATAGCCGCCGAGGTCGGGGGGCAGGACGACAAACCAGTAGATGCCGTGGCGGCGGAGCTTGACCCAGAGCTTGTCGCGGTGCGAGGTGACGGCGGTGGCGCGCAGCGCCAGGACCTCTTCGGCGCTCAGACCGGCCCCTAAGAGAGCCAGGACGGCGCCATCGCGCAGGCCCACAGGCCAGCCACCCCACAGGCGAGCGGGATCGACCCTGGGGAGAAGCGCGCGGGCTCGCTCGGGACGAATGGGCATCAGAACGGATCCGGGCCGGCTGAGGCCGGGATGGAGCGGTTGCGGAACGAGGTGGTGATGCCGGACCAGGTGAGCTGGACGGTGCCGGTCTGGCCCTGGCGGTGCTTGGCGATGATGATTTCCGCGAGGCCTCGGAAGGAGTGCTCGTCGGGGGCGTAGACCTCGGGGCGGTGGATGAAGGCGACCTGATCGGCGTCCTGCTCGATCGCGCCGGACTCGGCGAGGTCGGCGAGCTGGGGGCGTGGGTCGCTGCGCCTGGTGAGCTCGCGGTTGAGCTGGGAGAGGACGATCACGGGGACGCCGAGCTGGCCGGCGAGGGCCTTGAGCCGG
>DATFPH010000524.1:0-28952 GCA_035264905.1 Thermoanaerobaculia bacterium | reverse complement strand
GGCAGCCGTGCAGCGACAGCCGCCCTTGGATTTTATCGATATGGTGACAACTATGAAGCGACTCCTCCTCTATTTGGCTCTGATGCATTTCACCACAAGCCTCGGGAGTGCTCAACTCTCAGCTGAGCAACCAAGCAATTTGAGTGACGAAGCCGTCGTTTTCCTGGGCGGTATCGAGATGAGGCTCGGCATGCCCAAGGCTGCAATCTTGGGAGCCCTTGAGGATAAGTACCAACTTACCAACGCGGGCGAAGATTCATGGTTCATTATGGAGAAGGGCGACCCACCCTCCAAAGTCATTGGTGGCATTGCGTTCAAGGAGGGAAGGCTTTCATGGATATCCCGAGACTGGAGTAACTTCGAGAAAGCCACCGCTCTCGATTTCGCGCGGGATTTCTTCTCACTTCTCGCGAACCTCTCAGAGGAAGGAAAGAGCGTAGCTTTAATCCATACGAGTACCGTGCGGCAGCCGGGGCTAACCCTCAGACCTAGTCTTCCCGGGACGAAAAATCGTGATTACAATAGCAGAAAATCGAGAGCGCGGAAATAGTGTATCCATGCAGGAGATTGTCGAGTAGGAGACGCGCCGCCAAACCCGCCGGCATTCCCGTTCACCCGTTCAATCTCTCTCTCGCGTCCGCGCGAACCCGGCCTCTTTCAACTCCCAACTCGACGGCCTGCGCTGGGAACCGAAGCCAAAGCGCCGCCCAGATGCTCTCAGAGCGTCCGGAGGATGACCGACGGGAAGTAGGTTCGGAAACGTCCCTCATCGGCCGTCGCGATCGGCCACCCCATGACCTGGGCATGGGCACCGATGAAGAAATCGGGCAGAGGTAGCAAAGGCTCGTCGAGGCCGGATTCGGTGCGTCGGCGTTCCCGGTACTTTTGGTAAGCCTTCGCGCACGGTTCTGCGGCGGCAGCGGGGACGTCGAGGAGAGTGATGCCCCAACTCCGGATCCGATCGGCAACGGTTTCCGGTTCGGCATCACCCACGCAGATCTCCGCGAGGCTGACCGCATTGACCGCCGCTCCGTCTTCCGACACCCCCGCGGCGATCGTATGCTGAGCCCACTCGAGAAAGGGTGACCGGTCAGTCGAGGCGTAGATCAGGACGTTCGTATCGAGGAGAATCATGACTCCCGGGTCATGGCCTTCAGGGCTTCCCAAATCATTTTCGGCCGAAGAGGGGCGGCGACAATGGCCGCGAGACAGCGATCCATGCTCATCCCTGGTCCCGACTCCGGACGTTCGAGGCGCACCAGGAGCAGGCGGCCTTCACCCTGGCTCTGGATGTCAAAGATATCCCCGGGTCTTGCCGCCGGAATGACAACGCGCCGCTTGGCATCAACTGTCGATGTCGCCATGGTGGGATTGTCCCACCAAACCGAACTTAGCGCAAATGCGAGTGCGGGCGGAGCCGCGGGCTGTGGCTGTCGCCCAGGGGGCGCGACGGGCGCTTCCCGATCCTTCCTTGGAGCCCTCACCGGCAAAGCGATTGGGGCTCGCCCGCCGGTAGTCGAAGCGGTACTCCGGCCGGAGATCGTCCTGATCCGGCTCAGAAGGAGCGGATGTCGATGCCTTCTTCATGGTCTCGCCAGTCGTCGTCACCGTACTCCTCGGCGAACCGAGCCTGCTGATATTACCGCCAGTGTCTCTCGTCGTCGGCAAAATCCCAACCATGTGAGTCGATGTAGCGCCGGACCTGCGCCTATATCTTCTATCTTCTCCGCCTCGATCCTCAGGAAGGACGTCTCGCCTTCTCGGTAGGCCTCGTGGCCGACGGGCATCACCGAGAGACGATACTATGGTCCAAGGAGAAAGAGCCCGGGACGCTCGTTCCCACCCCTGGGATCGGCCATGCCGAGGGTCGGGACGCTCGTTCCTGCCCTTACCCTGCTCACGTCTTGCGCCGAATCAAGGAGGAGCTCGAGCATGGCTAAGACTGTCAAGAAATCCAGGCTCGCTGCGTCCGGGGAAGAGTTGGGGGAGCAGCTTCTGCAATCGGTTCGCGAAATGAAGGCCGGGTTGCGCGGTCGCGTGCACACGCCCGAAGTGTCCGGCATCGTGGAGGCCCGACTGCGGTCGGGGCTTTCGCAGGCATCGTTCGCAGCTCTGATGGGGGTGTCCGTTCGCACGCTGCAGGACTGGGAGCAGGGCCGTAGGGAGCCGTCGGGTGCGGCGAAGACTCTCCTCAAGGTGGCCCGGCTGCATCCTGAGATTCTGCAAGAGCTGGCTTCATAGGCCGTGCCCTAAGAACCCGCCGCACCCAGGCACCGCTGCACCAGCCGCGCATCCCCGAGCCGCTCCGCATACGCCACGAACGTCGGCGTCGGGCCGCGCCAACGCAGCTCCTCGACATCGCGGAACAGCGGCGCATCCGTGCGGAGCGTCGCCAGGTCCTTGAAGAGCAGCGCCAGGTCGTGCTTGTCTTCCAGGACGTTGGGCGGGAAGCTCTCGATCGGGCCATGCTTGTGGAGGAGCCGCTCGGCGTTTCTGGGGCCGATGCCGGGGATGCCCGGATAGCCGTCCGCCGCGTCGCCGACGAGGGCGAGGTAGTCGGGGATCAGGACGGGGTCGACGCCGAACTTCTCGCGGATTCCTTCCGCCGTGAAGATCTTGTTCCCCCGGCGATCGACCTGCACGACCCGGTCGCCGCGGACGCACTGGGCCAGATCCTTGTCGGGGGTCCAGATGCAGACCTTCTGCACACGTTCGTCGGCCGCGGCGAGCCAGGCGGCGGAGGCGAGCGCGTCGTCCGCCTCCAGCTCGACCATGGGCCAGACGGCGATGCCCATGGCGGCGAGGGCCTCTTCCAGCGGATGGAACTGCGCGAGGAGCGCGCGCTCGACGCCCTGCCCCGTCTTGTAGCCGGGCCAGAGACGGTTCCGGAAGGACTCGATGACGTGATCGGTCGCCACGCCGAGGTGCGTCGCCCCTTTCTCGATCATTTCCAGTACCGTATGCAGCACGCCGGTCACCGCCCCCAAAGGCGCATTCTTGCCCTGGCTGAAGGGACGCCGGCCGTAGTAGTGGCGGAACAGCTCGTATGTGCCGTCGAGGAGATGAATGATCATCGGAGATTATCCGTGAAAGATCTGGCCATCGCTCTGGACAACCGGCCGGGCGCTCTCGCCGAAATGGGAGAGGCTCTGGGCCGCGCCGGGGTGAGCGTCGAGGGGGGCGGAGCCTGGGTGGTGGACGGCCGCGGCATCGCCCATTTCCTCTTCGCGGACGGAACCGCTGCCCGCAAGGCGCTCGAGGCGGCTGGCATCCGGGTTCTCGAGGAGAGGGAAGTGCTCGTTCAGCGCTTGAAGCAGGGCGTGCCCGGTCAGCTCGGCCTGCTCACGCGGCGGATGGCGGAGGCCGGCGTGAATATCGAAGTCCTCTACAGCGACCACGAACACCAGCTGATCCTGGTCGTCGATGACCTGGCACGAGGGCGTGAGGTTTCTGAGGCGTGGGCTCGCGAGAGTCAGTGAGGTTCCGGCGGGCTGCCCCGGGTGAGCCACCCAGGACAGCCGTTCAGATCACTAATTGAAGAAGTCGTCTTCCTCGCTCGTCGCCGAGGCCGCCACCTGCTCGTCCATCCACTTCTGGAACTCGGCCGGCTCCTGGATGGTCACGAAACCGCGCATGCGGTAGTGGCCGAGGCCGCAGAGCTGGGCGCAGGCGATCTCGTAAACGAACTCAGGTCTGCCGAGGCGCTGCCGCATCTCGGCGGTGGAGACGGTGGGCACCCACCAGACCGGGATGGTGATCCCCGGCACGGCGTCCTGCTTGATGCGGAACTCGGGGACGTTGAAGCTGTGGATCACGTCCTTGCTGCTCAAATGGACGATTACCGGCTTGCCCTTCGGCAGGTTGAGCTGATTGACCGTGGTGACGTCGTCCTTCGCCGCGGGATCGCTCCGGTCGAGCCCCAGCGGGTTGCTCTGGAGGTCGATCTTGTCGATCGCGGTGCGGCCGAAGACGCCGTCCGGGCCGGGATAGTGGGCGTTCCAGGCGAACTGTTCGCCGACCAGACGGACCACGACCGCATCCTTCTCCTCCGGAAACTTCTCGACGCGAGCCGCCCAGAGGGGAATCGCAAGGCCGATCAGCAAGACTCCCTCGGCCAATGCCACGCCTCCCTCGAGCCAGGAGGACGCGTGGCTGGTCACGCCGGTGTGGCTCGCCACAGGGTTGCGCGAGCGGCGGAAACGCCAGAGAGCAAAGGCGAAAAAGGCCAGCCAGCCGACGAACAAAACCGCCATCAAGACGTGCACCCAGTCGAGGGCGCCGTCGATCTGGGCGCCATGCGCCGCAGCGTTCGGGGGTAGCCACAGGTCCATCATGTCGAAGAGCTCCGCTGAAATTGGGCCCACTCCGAGGCGATCTGCTCGGTCTCGGCCTGTCGAGCACGGTTCCGCAGGTAGAAGAAGAACCTCGCGAAGCCACCGAGCACGACCACGGTGACGGCGAGGAGGAGGAAGACCCCGAGACGGGCCCCGCTGACGAGCGGCGAGCCGCTGCTCGCGGCGCCGTAGCAGACTTCGCAGGCCGCAGCTGGAGCGGCGCCGAGAGCGCTCGCGAGAAGCACCATCGCCGTCGACCCCAAGGGCTTCCACGTCCTCATCGAGACCTCCTCGAATACCGGAGGAACCAGGCCTCGTAGACGATCAGCGCAACGCCCACGGCAAAGGCGCCGAAGCCGGCGAGGAAGCGCGGCGTTCCCGAGAGCCCGGAAGCGCTCAGGACCCAGATGCCGACCAGGAACGACAGGGCGACCGCGCAAGCGATGAAGACGACGTGAAAGCTCTTGAGGTCCATGACGAAATCAGCTGCGCTCAGTTTTGGATCGGATCGAAGTGCGACCACAGCGGCAGCAGCAACACCGCGATGAAACAGGAGACGGTGAACCAGAGCACCCAATAGATCAGCTTCCGCTCGGAGATCAGATGCATGAAATAGCCCGCGACGAGCCCACCCTTGATCGAGGCCACGATCAGGGCGAGCGCGACGGCCGCAGGGACCGGCAGATGGAGCCGCGAAATCGCCACCGTGATGAAGGTGAGAGCCATCAAGGTGGCAAAGATGATGATGTACGTCCTGACTTGACGGTCGATGTCGGTATGGTCACCCATGACGCAGGCTCCTGAAGATCTCTAGAGCAGGTAGAGAATGGGAAAGAGGAAGATCCAGACCAGATCGACGAAGTGCCAGAACAATCCCGAGTTCTCCACCCGGTTGGTGAAGTGCTCGGGATCGGTCTTCCAGAGCTTGGAGCCCGGACCCCAGAGATAGCCATTGATCACCATGCCCCCGATGACGTGCAGCCCGTGGAGACCGGTGAGCGTGAAGTAGATCGCCAGAAAGGTGTTCGTGCTCGGCAGCAGGCCATGGTGGAACTTGGCCGAATACTCGATGTACTTGATGGTCAGGAACCCGAACCCGGCCAGCACCGTCAAGCCCTGGAACAGGCGGAACTTGCCGAAGTCGTTGCGCTTGAGCGACGCCCAGGCCATCACCATCGTGACGCTGGACGAGATCAGCACCACGGTGTTGAGCGTGGCGAGCGGCACGTTGAGGATCGAGTCGCCGCGCGGCCACGTCCCGGCCGTGGCGCCGATGCGCATCATCAGATAGCTGGCAAACAGGGCCCCGAAGAGCATGACCTCGGAGGCCAGGAACAGCCAGATGCCGATCTTGCCGTTGTTGAGCCCGGTGTCGGGCCGCTCCGCGACGGTATAGGGAATTTCCATGGCCTCCCCTCAGCTCGGCTGCTGTGCCGACTGGAACTGCGGCGTGAAGTCCGTCGGGTGTCCCGGCACGCTGTACTCGTAGGGTCCGCGATACGCCTCGGGCGCTGTGGTGAAATTGCCGTGCGGCGGTGGCGAGGGCGCCGCCCACTCCAGGGTCGTCGCCTCCCAGGGGTTGTCCCCCACCTTCTCGCCGTGCTTGATGCTGCGGAAGAAGTTGATGATGAAGGGGATCTGGGCGAGCGCCAGGCACCACGCGGAGACCGACATGAACACGTTCCAGTGGATGACTTCCTTGGCGAAGTCATAGGAGGCGCCGCCATCGTAGAGGCGGCGGGACACTCCCGCCAAGCCCTGGATGAACATCGGCATGAAGATGCCGTTGATGAAGATCAGCGAAGGCCAGAAGTGGAGCTTGCCCAGGCGCTCGCTCATCTTTCGCCCGGTGGCCTTGGGGAACCAGTAATAAATGCCGGCGAAGAGAGCGAAGAGCGTGCCCGGGGCCACCACGTAGTGGAAGTGCCCGATCACGTAGTAGGTGTCGTGGAGCGGGATGTCGGCGGCCGAGAGCCCCAGCGGCAGGCCGGTCAGGCCGCCGATGCCGAACATCGGCAGGAAGGCGAGCGCGAAGAGCATCGGCGTGGTGAAGCGGATCGAGCCGCCCCACAGCGAGATGAGCAGCGAGGAGAGCAGCACCACCGAGGGGATCGAGATGATCATCGTGGTGGTCTGGAAGAAGGCCGCCATCGTCGTGCCCATGCCGGTGAAGAACATGTGGTGGGCCCAGACGACGAAGGACATGAAGCCCAGGAACCACAGCGCGTAGACCATCAGCTTGTAGCCCCAGAGCGGCTTGCGGGTGTTGTTGGCGATCACCTCGGCCACGATCCCGAAGGCCGGCAGGATCAGCACGTAGACTTCCGGGTGGGCGAGGAACCAGAACAGGTGCTGCCAGAGGAGCGGGTTGCCGCCGCCGGTGTAGGCCGCCACCTGGCCGCTCACCACGAGGCCGCTCGGCATGAAGAAGCTGGAGCCGGCCAGCCGGTCCATGAGCTGCATGATTCCCGCGGCTTCGAGCGGTGGGAAGGCAAGGAGCAGCAGGAACGAGGTGACGAGCTGGGCCCAGACGAAGAACGGCAGGCGGAAGAACGTGAGGCCGGGGGCCCGGAGCTGCACGGTGGTGACGATGAAGTTGATCGAGCCCAGGAGGGAGGAGGTGATCAGGAAGATCATGCCGAAGAGCCACATCGTCTGGCCCTGGCCGGCGATGATCGACAGCGGCGCATACGAGGTCCAGCCGGACTGCGCCGCGCCTCCGGGCACGAAGAAGCTGGCCAGCATCGTCACGCCGCCCAGGAAGTACGACCAGTAGCTCGCCATGTTGATCTTCGGGAACGCCATGTCGGGGGCGCCGATCTGGAGCGGCAGCACGAAGTTCCCGAAGCCGCCCACCGCGAGCGGTACCACGCCGAGGAACACCATGATGGTGCCGTGCATGGCGCCGAGCTCGTTGTAGAACTCGGGCAGCATCGAGCCTCCCGGCATGCGCGCCTCGCCGAGCAGCTTCCCGAGCCACGGCAGCGCGCGGCCGGGAAAGGCGAGCTGCCAGCGCATCAGCATGACCAGGCAGAAGCCGAAGAACAGGAACAGCAGACCGGTCACCGCATACTGGATGCCGATGACCTTGTGATCGGTCGAGAACACGTACTGGCGCCAGAAGCCCAGGTGCTGGTGCTCGGCGTGCTCGTGCGGGGCTTCGTGATGAGCGGGCGCGGGTTTCGGTTCGATAATGGCCATGGCTTACCTGAGTAGCTGAGTGTTACGTGGTACGCGGTCGTTCCTGCGGTTACTTGCTCGGCGGCGCGAACGAGAAGTTGGCGGCGCCCGGCTTGTTGGCGGCGACGGTCACCTTCGCGGACTTGACCCCGAGCTTCTCGTGCCAGGCCTCGATCTCGTAATTGCCCGGCGGCAGACCGGAGATCTTGTACTTGCCGTCCTTGCCCGAGACCGTGTAGAAGGGGTTGGAGAAGACGCCGACGTACGCGGACATCCACGGGTGGACGTCGCACTTGACCAGGAACATGCCCTCTTCCTTGCCGAACTTGGTGTCCGCCGTGGTGCGGTTGGCCGGCATCGCCATGTTGAACGGCGTGTTGACCTTGGGCAGGGCGTGCACGTTGTGCAGCAGGCCGTCGGAGTTCTTGAGCTGCAAGGTCTGGCCGACGCGGATTCCGAGCACGTGCGGGTGGTATTGGCAGCCCTTCTGGTCGATCACCACGGGCTTGGCCGGAGCGGGGAAGGAACCCTGGACCGGGCCCTTGACCCGCACCATGACGTTGGCCATGGCGTTCGCCGGTCCGAGCACCAACGCCTCGCTCGGCACCGGGCCGGTGTGCTTGGACGCACAGGCCGGGTCGGCGTTCATGGCGATGGGCTTCAGGTTGGGGACCTTCCCGGTGTAGGTGACGGTGCCGGTGATGTCGCCGGCGAGGGCGGGACCAGCGGCCGAGGCGAGCAGGACAGTCAGGCCCGCGAGGGCCATGAGGTGCTTGGACATAGGGGAACTCCTCTCAGACATTCTCGAAGGTGAGGGACTCCGGCAGACGCGGGTCGCGCAGCGGGACCAGCGCCTGGCGCCTGAGCGCGCCGCCGAAAGCTGCCAGAAACACACCGCAACAGCCGATCAGGGCCGCTGAGTCGAACAGGCTGGGGACTACACCGGTTGCATGGAGATTTGGCATCACCAGCCAGTATAGATCAAGCAGGTGCATGGCCAGCAACCACACCGCCGCCGCCGCGAGAGCCTTGGCGCTCCGCTTGACGGCGCGCGGCAGGAGGAAGAAAAACGGCACCACGAAATGGCCGATGGCGAGAGCGACGCTCGTGGTGCGCCAGGAGCCGGCGAGTCGCTGGGCGAAGAAGCCGGTCTCCTCCGGCAGGTTGGCGTACCAGATGAGCATGTATTGGGAGAACGCCATGTAGGCCCAGAAGACGACGAAGGTGAGGAGCAGCTTGCCGATGTCGTGCTGGTGCTCGGCGCTCAGGACCTCGACCAGCAGGCCGGCCCGCCGCGCGGCGATCCCCGCCAGCGCCAGGAAGGCGAAGAAGGCCATGGCCGAGCCGGCGAAGAAATAGAGGCCGAAGATGGTCGAGTACCAGTGCGGGTCGAGCGACATCAGCCAATCGAAAGCGAAGAAGGTCAGGGTGAGGGCGAACAGCAGCAGCGCCGGGGGGCTCGCCCGCCGCATCCGCCGGGTGAGCTCGTGGTCGCCGGTCGTGTCCTGGAGCCGCGACTGCCGGCCGAACCAGAGCGCCAGGGCGGACCAGATGGCGAAGTAGGCCAGGGTGCGGATCACGAAGAACGTCACATTGAGGTACGGCTTCTTGCCGGCGAGCACCTCGTCATGTTCCATCGCCCCGGCGTGGCTCCAGTGAAACAGGTCGCCCATGCCGAAGAGCAGCAGCGGCAAGAAAAGCAGCGCCAGGAAGGGCAGCATGGCCATGGTGTTTTCGGCGGTCCGCCGCACCACCACGCTCCAGCCCGCCTGTGTGGAGTGATGGACGAGCACGAAGAAGAGCGCGCCCAGGGCGATGCTCAGGACGAAGAGCGACCCGACCAGCCAGGAGTGCCAGAGCTGGCGTTGGGCGGCTGCATCGCCCGCGAAGCCGAGAGCCAGGCTGCCGCCGAGCCCCACCACGGCCAGCACCAGGCCGAGCATCGGCAGGCGGCGCCATGAATGATCGGGCGGGAGCCAGAGCGATGCAGCGCGCAGCCCGGCCGGCCGGGGATGCGAGGGTGCGGAGTGAGGTCTGGGTTCGATCATTCTCTTCCTATGACGAGGAGCTCGCCACCAGCTCGACCTCTTTGGCGCCCAGGTGGCGCAGCAGGTCCACGGTTTGGCCGGGGTCGAACTGAGGGTCCCAGGACTCGATCGAGATGAAGAAGCCGTCGTCGCTCGCCCGCTCGAACCTCTTCGAAGCGAAGAGCGGGTGGTGCAACGTGGGCAGCTGGTTGATGCCGAACATCCCGAACACGGCGCCCAGGGCGCCGCCCAGCACGGCCAGCTCGAAGGTCACAGGAATGAAGGCCGGCCAGCTGAAGAAGGGCTTGCCGCTGATCACCAGCGGGTAGGCGATCGTGCTCACCCAGCCCTGAAGGCCCATGCCGGTTGCGGCGCCGCCGAGCGCCATCACGAGAACGATCCACGGCAGGCGCGAGGCCCTGAGGCCCATGGCGCGCTCGAGCCCATGGACGGGGAACGGCGCGTGCGCGTCCCAGCGGGTATAGCCGGCGTCCCGCACGCCCTCGCAGGCGTGGTAGAGCTCGGCCGGAGTCGCGAACTCGGCGAGAGCGCCGAAGTGCTCGCCGGGCGGCAGGCTGGGGCGCAGTATTCCCTTCAAAGCGCCCCCCAAAGCGCCCCTCAAAGCGGCCATCAGGCGGCTCCCTCCGCGACCCGCGGCCCACCGGCGCGGACCTGCGGGTCATGCTCGATCGCCGGCGCCTCGTTGGGATGCGCGGTCGCCTGCGGCAGCACGGTCTTCACCTCGGACGCCGCGACGATCGGCACGAAGCGCACGAAGAGACAGAACATGGTGAAGAACAGGCCGAAGCTGCCGATCATGGTCGAGATGTCGAACAGGGTCGGCCTGAAATAGAACCAGCTCGACGGCAGGAAGTCGCGGTGGAGCGAGGTGACGATGATCACGAAACGCTCGAACCACATGCCGACGTTGACGAAGATCGACAGCACGAACAGCCAGACCAGAGACGACCGCACCTTCTTGAACCAGAAGAGCTGCGGCAGGAACACGTTGCAGGAGACCATCGTCCAGTAGGCCCAGGCGTAGGGTCCGAACGCGCGGTTCTTGAAGGTGAACAGCTCGTAGGCGCTGCCCGAGAACCAGGCGATGAAGAACTCCAGGCTGTAGGCGTAGCCCACCATCGTGCCGGTGAGCAGCATGACCTTGGCCATGTAGTCGAAGTGCTTCATGGTGATGATCTGCTCGAGGCCGAAGGCCTTGCGCATGATCACCATCAGCGTCACCACCATCGCGAAGCCCGAGAAGATCGCCCCGGCGACGAAGTAGGGCGGGAAGATCGTGGTGTGCCAGCCGGGGAGCTGCGAGGTCGCGAAGTCCATCGAGACGATCGAGTGGACGGACAAGACCAGCGGCGTCGCGAGGCCGGCGAGGATCAGGTACGCCTTCTCGTAGTGCTGCCAGTGGCGCATCGAGCTGCGCCAGCCGAGGGCCAGCGCCCCGAAGATCTTCTGCCGCAGGCCGGTCGAGCGGTCACGGATGGTGGCCAGGTCCGGCACCAGGCCGACATACCAGAAGAGCAGGGAGACGGAGCCGTAGATCGAGACCGCGAAGACGTCCCACATCAAGGGGCTTCTAAACTGCGGCCACATGCCCATCTGGTTCGGGATCGGGAACATCCAGTACGCCACCCACGGGCGGCCGATGTGGATGCCGGGAAAGATCAGCGCGCACATCACCGCGAAGAGGGTCATCGCCTCCGCCGAGCGGTTGATCGAGGTGCGCCACTTCTGGCGGAAGAGGAAAAGGATCGCCGAGATCAGGGTGCCGGCGTGGCCGATGCCTACCCAGAAGACGAAGTTGGTGATGTCGAAGGCCCAGCCGACGGGGTTGTTGAGGCCCCAGACGCCGATCCCCTCCCAGAACAGCCAGGCGATGCTCACGCCGAGCACGCCCAGCATCGAGAGGGAGAGGAGGAAGCAGATCCACCAGCCGCGGGTGGGTGGGCGCTCCAACGGCCGCGCCACCGCCTCGGTGACGGCATGGAAGGTCGGTGCGCCGAGAATCAACTGGGGCCGGTGGTCGACCGGATCGAGGATGTCTGGATCTGCCAGACCGGTCGAACGTTCGACGGTCTGGCCTGGATGGGCCCCGATCGGTGTGCTCTCGGTGTGCGTTCCGCTCATCCTCTTGTGCTCGTCGCCGTACTGGGCGTCTGTCATGCCCTGCGGCTCCGGTCTTCCGGTTCCCGGGCCTGATTGTAGGACCGACTCAGCGCGGGGAATGATGCCACAAGCCACGTTCTCGTGCTAGATCCCAAAAAGGCCGTCCTGCGTTCCGCGGGGCATGCCCGGGGGAGCGGAAGATCCTGACCGTAACAGGTGCCAGCAATCGCAGGTTGCGGGCCAGGACCGCGGGGGGCTGCTGGGTGCGGCGCGCGCCCGGTCTCTCGAAGAGCTCCTCGCGCGCTACCGGACGCCCGCCCTCCTCCTGCAGGGCAAGCGAGACGCCTCCCGGAGCGTGGCCGACTTCGCCGCCCGCTGTGCCGGAGAGGACGTCGAGCTCCACTTCTTCGCCGACGGAGACCACCGCCTGACCGACCGGAAGGACCGTTTATGGGTCCTGATGAGGGAATTTCTCCGGGGTCGTCGTCTGATTTGACCCATTCTGTGCGAAATTTGTCACTCTTATGACAGGGCGGGCCCTAGACGGCCATGGGGGTCGTCTCATTCTCCGCCTTGGAGGGAGCTCTCATGTCTCGGAAGGTGGGTTCGATCGTCATCGTCCTCGTCCTTGCTCTGTGTACCGCCGGAGCCGCCTTTGCCCTGCCGCTCGACCCGGATGCGGTGGAAGCTCCGGAGGGGGCAGGACTCCTCGGCGGAATGTGGGAATGGCTTCTCAGTTGGATCGACCGGATGGCAGGGGCGGAGGACGGCCTCGGCGCCGTCTGGATGGATGGCTGCCACATTGATCCCAATGGAGCTTGCGTCAGCAATCATTAGCTGACGGAATGGGCGCTGGAAGATTCCAGCGCCCAACTGTCTTGGCCTTGTCACGTTTTGGGGGGTCCAGGGAACTTTTATTTTGTAGATGCGGCTTCTCTGTCCAGCCGCATCGAAAGATTTGGACCGGCAGATCCGGAAGGCAAGCCGGGTTTACCCCTGGAGGGATAATGATGGAAACTGGTTCCCATGAGGGCTCCTCTACACGGGATCGTATCGCTGGAGTTGATGTCTCCGACACCTATGAAGCCGCGCTCACACGGGCCGAGCAGCGCCTGAGAGGCTGGCAGGCGATTTTTCAGCGGGAGCGTGCCGAGGCAGTGGGGCTCGTCACGGAGTTGCTGGGCCACCCGCCGGAACGGCAGGAGCTAATCCTGCGCAACAATCCGCGCTACAGCACGTGGGGGGTCCTCGAAAAGCTCCTCGAACAAAGTTGGGCGCAGCGCTTGAGCCCCGATTGTTCCGAGCACCTGGCCCAACTCGCTCTCATGATCGCGGACCGGCTGGACGCGACGCTGTACAGCAGTGCGTCCATCGAGGACCTGCGGGCACGCGCCTGGGGGTATATCGGCAACGCGCGCCGGCTCCGTGCTGACCTGGCCGGCGCCACACAGGCCTTCGCCACGGCTTTCCTGCGCCTGCGGCATGGCACTCGGGAGCCGATCGAATTTGCCGTTCTGCTCGACCTCCAGGCCTCCCTCCGGCGCGCTCAGCGCCGTTTCCACGATGCGATCCGTCTCCTGGGGCGCGCTTTCGGTTTGTTCGAGTCGGTCGGTGATCGGCATCGGGCCGGCCGCACCCTGCTGGGAATGGAAATCGTCCTCAACTATGCCGGTCAACCCGAGAAGGGGATTCCGCTCCTCTATCGAGCCGTCGAGCTCATCGATTCCTCACAGGAGCCAGACCTCCTCCTCTGCGCCTGGCACAACCTCATCGACGGTCTCACCACAGCTGGCCGGCACCTGGAAGCGCGCCGCCTTCTCTCCCGCGTTCGGCCGCTCTATGTCCGCTTCCCGGAGTCGGTCGGGCACCGCAGCGAGTGGCTGACCGGGAGGATCGCCTTCGGCCTTCGGCAGGACGAGGAAGCCGAGGCCCTTTTCATTAAGGCCCGGGCAGGATTCCTGGCCGAGGACGCACCGTATGAAGCCGCCCTCATCTCCCTCGAATTGTCCGCCCTCTACGTCTTGCAGGGGAGGACCCGGGAGATGAAGCAGATCGCTGCCGAGATGGTGCCGTTCTTCTCGTCGCGGCAGATCCACCAGGAGGCAGCCGCCGCCCTCGCCTACTGGAAACATGCGGTCGACACCGAGACGGCCGGAATCGACCTGGCGACCCGCCTCGTCGCGTTCCTCAAGCGCTCCCGCTACGACCGCGACCTCAGCCTTTGAAGTCGAACGACACGGTGGCCGTCCGGAGCGACGGCCACCTATTGTTCCGCCTTCGCCACACCGCGGGGACCGCGGGAAGCAAAAAATCACTCTTGCCTGCAATGAGCCCGTGCTAGACTTCCGCACATGGATCTTCAAGATAAGGATGAAGTCGAACGCTTGATCCGGGTCCTGACCACCGCGATGCGGATTCTCGACATCTCCAACCGGGAGATCGAGAAGCGGCTTCAGATGAGCCCGAGCTATCTCAGCCGTCTGTTCAACGGCTTGATCGAGCTGCGGATGGAGCACCTCCTCGCGATTTCGCGCGCGATCGGCCTCACGCCCGCGGAGTTCTTCTCTCTCGCCTACCCGAAACGCTCCGCGCCGCCGAGCGAGGCGGCCCTCCGGCTCCGCCGCGTGCTGCAGGAGCTCTCGCCGCCTCCCGCGCCGCCGCCTCCCAGCTCTCCAGCTCCAGCCCTCCGGGCCGACGAAATCGAACGGAAGATCGAAGAGACCGTCCAGCGCCTCCTCGGCGAGATCGGCCGTCCTTCGCCGGGTTGACCGGCCCCCCGTCCGCAGATTTTGCGGCAACGCTTCCTCGGGGGCACTGCTCTTGCACCCTCCCGAGGGCTGCTGTAGGATGCCCGGCTTGTGACGATTTTCACAAAGTCCCTTGAACCAAACGGAGCGGTCCGGTATCGTCACTTATGGGGAGGCTAAGGGGGCCATCCGCATGCAGATCTTCCACCGCAGCACGAACACGATCGCCAAGGTCAGCATCTTCGGGGCGATCTTCTTCCTGGCTTTCTTCGGATGGGCGTTCTCGACGCTCCTCCGGTCGCCATACGCCACGCGGCAGGGTGTGATCCTCAAGCAGCCCGTGCCGTTCAGCCATCAGCATCACGTGGCGGGCCTCGGGATCGACTGCCGCTACTGCCATACGTCCGTCGAGCAGTCGAGCTTCGCGGGGATCCCGACCACCGAGATCTGCATGAACTGCCACAAGCAGATCTGGACGAACGCGGACCTGCTCGAGCCGGTGCGGTCGAGCTACGCCAACAACGTGCCGATCGAATGGACCCGCGTGCACGACCTGCCCGATTTCGTCTACTTCAACCACAGCGTCCATGTCGCGAAGGGAATCGGCTGCGCGACCTGCCATGGGCGGGTGGACCGCATGCCGTTGATGTACCAGCAGGCGTCGCTCCAGATGGAGTGGTGCCTGTCGTGTCACCGCGATCCGGGCAAGTTCGTCCGTCCCCGGGAAGAGGTCTTCAACCTCAGCTGGCAGCCACCCGCCGATCCGGCGGCGGCGAAGGCCCTGCAGGCGAAGCTCGTCAAGGAGTACAACGTCCAGTCTCTGACGAGCTGCTCGACCTGTCACCGGTGATGGTGTGGACGAGCCGTAGACCGGCGCTCCGTGCGCGAGCGCGCGGGGACAGATCAACTTTGAGAGCGAGCGAAACCTGATGGACAGCGACCATGGTGTGAAAGGCAAATGCGGGGCGGAGGCGTCCCGCCGGCCGGACGCAGGGGCTCCCCTGAACCTGGAGGAGCTCCGCGAGAAGCTGCGCCAGAAGCGCGGCCCGGAGCTCTGGCGGAGCCTCGACGAGCTCGCCGGGACGCCGGAGTTCGAGGACATGCTCCACCGCGAGTTCCCCCGCCACGCCTCGGAGTGGCCCGAGGGGGTCTCGCGCCGGAGCTTCCTGCAGCTCGCGAGCGCCTCCCTCGCGCTGGCGGGGCTCACCGGCTGCACACGGCAGCCGATCGAGAAGATCGTTCCGTATGTGAAGAAGCCGGAGCAGCTCATTCCCGGCAAGCCCCTGTTCTACGCCACGGCCCTCACGCATGCGGGCTATGCGATGGGCGTCCTTGCCGAGAGCCACATGGGGCGTCCGACCAAGATCGAGGGCAACCCCGACCACCCCGCGAGCCTCGGCGCCACCGACGTCTTCGCGCAGGCCGCGGTGCTCACGCTCTACGACCCCGCCCGCTCCCAGTCGATCAGCCACGCCGGCCGCGCGGCCACCTGGGACACCTTCACCGCCGAGCTGAGCAAGAACCTGCTCACGCAGCAGGCGCTGGGCGGCGTCGGGGTCCGCCTGCTCACCGGCACGGTCACGTCGCCGACGCTGGCCGACCAGATCCAGCAGCTCCGCACCCGGTTCCCCAATCTCCGCTGGCACCGCTGGGAGCCCGCCGGGGGCCGCCAGGCGTTCGTCGCCGCGATGCGCGCCTTCGGCCGTCCGGTCGAGACCCGCTACGACTTCTCGAAGGCGGACGTCGTCCTGGCCATCGACTCGGACGCCCTGACGCAGGGGCCGGGCAGCGTCCGCTATCAGCGCGATTTCGCGGCGCGGCGCCGCCCGCGAGCCAATCAACCGCGAGCCAATCAGCCGGAGCAGGAGATCAGCCGCGTCTATTGCGTGGAGAGCCAGCCGACGAACACGTCGACCGTGTCCGACCACCGGCTGCAGCTCGCTCCCGCCGACGTCGAGGCGTTCGTCCTCGCCCTGGCGCAGGCGCTGGGCGTGGCGGGCGGCGCTCCGGCGACGCTTCCCCAGAGGGCCGCGGCTTGGCTGCCTCTGGTCGCTCGCGACCTCCAGGCCGCCCCCGGCCGCTCGCTGGTCTTGGGCGACGAGTACTGCTCGCCCGCGGTGCAGGTGCTGATCCACGGCATCAACCAGCGCCTCGGCGCTGTCGGCTCGACCGTCTTCTACACCGATCCGGTGGAGGTGGACCCGGTCGACCATCTGGTGTCCATCACCGAGCTGGTGCGCGACATGAACGCCGGCCGCGTCGAGGTCCTTCTGATGGCGGGCGTCAATCCGGTCTATGACGCGCCGGCCGACCTCAATTTCGCCGCCGCGCTCGACAAGGTGCCGCTGCGCATCCACCACGGTCTGTATGACGACGAAACCTCGGCGCACTGCCACTGGCACATCCCGGCGGCCCACGAGCTCGAAAGCTGGGGCGACGCCCGCTCGTTCGACGGCACGGTGTCGATCATCCAGCCGCTCATCGAGCCGCTGTTCGACGGCAAGAGCCTCCACGAGGTGCTCGCGCTCCTCGCCAACCAGCCGGACGCCACGGGCTACGACGTCGTGCGCCAGCACTGGCAGCGGCTCCTCCCCGGTGATTTCGAGGGGGCGTGGAGCAAGGCCCTGCTCGATGGCCTGCTCCCCAACACCCAGATGCCGCCGGTCGGCGTCGCGGTCGCGGGAGGCGCCGTGCAGCAAGCAGCCGCGGAGCTTGCGAGCGCGGTGCAGCAGGCGCGGGCGCAGCCGGACCGGGTGACGCTCTGCTTCCGGCCCGATCCGACGATCTGGGACGGCCGCTATGCGACCAACGTCTGGCTCCAGGAGCTGCCCAAGCCCATGACCAAGCTGGTCTGGGACAACGCGCTGGTCATCGGGCCGGCCACGGCCGGGCGCCTCGGGCTGGGCCATGAGGAGCCGGTCGAGGTGACCTTTAAGGACCGCAAGCTGCGCGCCGCCGCCTGGATCCAGCCGGGCGTGGCCGATGGCGTGGCGGTGCTGACGCTCGGCTACGGCCGCGAGCGCGCCGGCGACCGCGATGTGTCCCAGGAAAAAGCGGGCCAGGGCTTCAACGCCTATGCCCTGCGCACGTCGGACGCGCTGTGGACCGCTCCGGGCATCGAGATCCGCGGTCTCGGCGGCCGCTATCTGTTCGCCAGCACGCAGAACCACCACACGCTGCAGAGCGGCATCCAGGAGGTCTCGAAGGACGGCCGGATCTCGGACGACAGCGAGATGCGGGTGGCCAGCGAGGAGGCGCAGAAGCGCCACCTCATCCGCGTCGGCACGCTCCAGGAGATGCGCCAGGATCCGGACTTCGTCCAGAAGCACCGCGAGAAGCCCGAGACGGACATGACCATGTTCCCGCCCTACGACTACAAGTCGAACGGCAAGCACGCCTGGGGCATGGCCATCGACCTGAACGTCTGCACCGGCTGCAGCTCCTGCGTGGTCGCCTGCCAGGCGGAGAACAACATCCCGGTGGTCGGCAAGGAGCAGGTGACGCGCGGCCGCGAGATGCACTGGCTGCGCATCGACCGCTACTTTTACGGCGATCTCGAGGAGCCGACGATCCACAACCAGCCGGTCCCCTGCATGCACTGCGAGAACGCGCCGTGCGAGGTGGTCTGCCCGGTGGCCGCCACGGCCCACAGCGACGAAGGCCTGAACGACATGGTCTACAACCGCTGCGTGGGGACCCGCTACTGCTCGAACAACTGCCCGTACAAGGTGCGCCGCTTCAACTTCCTGCGCTTCAGCGAGCGCGAGAGCCCGCTCTACCGGATGCTCTACAACCCGGACGTGACGGTGCGCATGCGCGGCGTCATGGAGAAGTGCACCTACTGCGTGCAGCGGATCGAGCAGGCCAAGATCGAGTCCAAGGTCGACGACCAGCCGATCCAGCCGAACCGCCTCCAGACGGCCTGCCAGCAGGCGTGCCCGACGCAGGCGATCGTCTTCGGCGACATCAACGACGAACAGTGGGAGGTGACCCGCTGGAAGGCCGACAAGCTCAACTACGGGCTTCTCGAGGAGCTGAACACGCGGCCTCGCACCACCTATCTCGCCAAGGTGCTCAACAAGAACGAGGCGATCGAGAAGCTCGAGCCGGCGGCGGCGGAAAGGACTGAACATGGCCACTCTTGACGACGCGTCCTACAGCCCGGCGGCCAAGCCGTACAAGCCGCCGGTGGTGGCCCCCGGGCACACGCCGGCAACCGTCACCGACAAGATCAGCTCCGTCGTCCTGCAGCGGACGCCCAAGTGGTGGTACGCGGCCTTCGGGATCTCGTTCTTCCTGCTGATGATCTTCATGATGGCGGTGACCAAGCTGTTCCTGACCGGCGTCGGCATCTGGGGGATCAACCAGCCCGTGGGCTGGGGCTTCGACATCATCAACTTCGTCTGGTGGATCGGCATCGGCCACGCCGGCACTCTCATCTCGGCGATCCTCCTGCTGCTGCGCCAGGAGTGGCGCACGTCGATCAACCGCTTCGCGGAGGCGATGACGCTCTTCGCGGTGGCCTGCGCCGGCATGTACCCGGTGCTCCATACCGGCCGCCCCTGGCTGGCCTACTGGCTGCTGCCCTACCCGAACACCATGGGCCTCTGGCCGCAGTTCCGCAGCCCGCTGATCTGGGACGTGTTCGCGGTCTCGACCTACGCCACGGTGTCGCTCATGTTCTGGTACGTGGGCCTGGTCCCCGACTTGGCGACGCTGCGCGACCGGTCGAAGCACAAGCTCGCCAAGATCGCCTACGGCATCCCGGCCATGGGCTGGCGCGGCTCGGCGAAGCACTGGCACAACTATGAGGTCGCCTACCTGCTGCTCGCCGGTCTGTCGACGCCGCTGGTCCTCTCGGTGCACACCGTGGTGTCCTTCGACTTCGCGATCGGCATCATCCCCGGGTGGCACGCGACGATCTTTCCACCGTATTTCGTCGCCGGCGCCGTCTATGCAGGCTTCGCCATGGTGCTGACGCTGGCGCTGCCGCTGCGCGCCGCCTTCGGCCTGCACGACTTCATCACCCAGCGCCATCTGCAGAACATGGCCAAGGTGATGCTGGCGACAGGCCTCATCGTGGTCTACGGCTACGCCATGGAGATCTTCTTCGCCTGGTACAGCGGCAACCACTACGAGGCGTTCATGGCCATGAACCGTGTGCTGGGGCCGTACAAGTACCACTGGATGACGCTGATCCTGTGCAACGCGATCGTGCCTCAGCTCCTGTGGATCCGGAAGATCCGGAATTCGCCGTTCTGGCTGTTCTTCGTGTCGATGTTCATCAACGTCGGCATGTGGCTCGAGCGCTACATCATCATCCCGGTCAGCTTGCACCGCGACTTCCTGCCGTCGTCCTGGGGCATGTACCGGGGGACGATCTGGGACTGGGCGACCTTCATCGGCACGCTCGGCCTGTTCCTGTCGCTGCTGTTCCTCTTCGTCCGCCTGCTGCCCATGATCTCGATCTTCGAGATGCGCACGCTGGTGCCCGACGCGAAGGGCGGCGCCAACCTGGGTGGTGAATACACGGAGATGCCGCGATGAGCACGACGCCCCACGCCAAGCACCCCATGTACGGCCTGATGGCCGAGTTCCACACGGCCGAGGATCTGCTCGAGGCGGTGCACAAGGTCCACGTGGCAGGGTTCAAGCACGTGGACGCCTTGACCCCCTATCCGATCGAGGAGGTGGCGCACGCTCTCGAGCTGCCGCGCTCGAAGATGCCGCTCATCGTCCTCGGCGGCGGAATCACCGGCGGGCTGGCCGGCTACATGCTCCAGTACTGGAGCCAGGTCCTCGAGTACCCGATGAACATCGGCGGCAGGCCGTTCCACTCCTGGCCGGCGTTCATCGTGCCGACGTTCGAGATGACCATCCTGTTCGCGGCGCTCTCCGCCGTGCTCGGGATGTTCGCCCTGAACGGCCTGCCGCAGCCGTACCACCCGGTCTTCAACGTGCCGCGCTTCGCCCTGGCGTCGCGCGACCTCTACTTCCTGGTGATCGAGGCGCGGGACCCGAAGTTCGATCCCGAGGAGACCCGGAGGTTCCTCCTCAACCTGCACGCGAGCGAGGTGTCCGAAGTTGCGCACTAGAGCCCTCACCCTCTCCCTGGCCGCCGCGCTGGTCCTCTCCGCCGGCTGCCGGCAGAACATGCACAACCAGAACAAGGTCGAGCCGTACGAGCCGAGCGACTTCTATGCCGACGGCCAGGCGTCGCGGCCGATCCCGGCCGGGACCGTGGCGCGCAATGCCAACGGCGCCAAGATCGCTCCCTACACCGGCCTCACCCTGGTGCCGGCGCCGGCCCTGGCCGGGCCGCCGCCGGTGACCCTGGCGCTGCTCCAGCGGGGCCAGGAGCGGTTCAACATCTATTGCTCTCCCTGCCATAGCCGGGTCGGCGACGGCCGCGGAATGATCGTGCAGCGCGGCTACAAGCAGCCCGCGTCCTACCACGACCCGCGGCTGGTCAGCGCGCCGGCCGATTACTTCGTCCAGGTGATCACGCAAGGGTTCGGCGTGATGCCGAGCTACGCGTCGCAGGTCGGTCTGGAGGACCGCTGGGCGATCGCCTACTACATCCGAGCTCTCCAGTACAGCCAGAACGCTCGTTTGGCCGATCTCCCGCCCGACGTGCGGGCGGGGATCGAGAGCACGCTCGCCGGCGGAGGAGCCGCGGGGACGGCCCCCGGGGCAGAGCCGAGGGAGAACCGATGAAATCCGCTGCAGCTGCTGCCGCCGACCCTGTCCGCCGCATCGATCCCGCGGCGCTCACCGCCCCGGCCGCGGTCGACCGGCTCCGCGTCCTCGCCCTGGGGGCGGGTGTCATAGGAGCTGTCCTCCTGGTGATCGGTTTCTTCGTGGGGCCGGAGTACTTCTTCCGCTCGTATCTCGTCGGCTGGGTGTTCTGGACGGGAGTCGCCCTGGGGTCGCTCGCGCTCCTCATGGTGCAAACCATGACCCGCGGCGCCTGGGGAGTCGCCGGACGCCGCGTCATGGAGGCGGCCTCGCGCACGCTCCCGTGGATGCTCCTCCTCGCGATTCCGCTGGTCCTCGGCTTCCATCAGCTGTATCCGGCGGGTCACGAGGCGCACGAGCTCTCGGAGGGGAAAGCGTCCTATTTGAGCCTCCCCGGGTTCGTCGGACGGCTGGCCGTCTACTTCGCCGTCTGGCTCTTCCTGACGTTCTCGCTGAACCGCCTGTCGGCGCAGCAGGACCGCGAGGCCAACCCGGACCTCATCGCCCGGATGAAGCGGATCGCGGCGCCGGGTATCCCGCTCTGGGGTCTGTGCGTGACCTTCGCCTCCATCGACTGGCTGATGGCGCTCGACCCGCACTGGTACTCGACGATGTACGGCGTCTGGCTGCTCGGGAGCATGGGCTTGTCGGCCATCTCCTTCCTCATCCTGATGTCGGTCTGGCTGTGGCGCCGCGAGCCGATGAACGACGTGCTGCGGCCCAGCCACTTCCACGACTGGGGCAAGCTGATGCTCGCCTTCACCATGCTGTGGGCCTATTTCTCCTTCTCGCAGTTCCTCATCATGTGGGCGGGCAACCTGCCCGAGGAGATCGTCTGGTACAAGCGCCGCGTCGCCGGCGGCTGGGGCGCCGTCGCCTTGATCATCGTGCTCCTCCACTTCGCCCTGCCGTTCCTCCTGCTGCTGTCGCGCGACCTGAAGCGCAACCCGCGGCAGCTCGTGTTCGTGGCGGGCCTGATGCTGGTGATGCGGGTGGTCGACCTGTTCTGGCAGGTGGAGCCGGGCTTCGAGGGACGCCACGTGCCCGCCCTTTACTGGATGTATGCGGCGGCTCCCCTCGCCATCGGCGGCCTCTGGCTCTGGCTCTTCCTGGGCGAGCTCAAGAAGCGGCCGCTCCTTCCCGTGAACGATCCCTATCTCCCGGAGGCGCTCGCCCATGAGTGAGATCCACATCGGGCCCCATACCCGGGACGATGCCGCGCACGGCCACGGCGAGACCCATCACGGCTTCGACCGCGAGATCAACACCAAGGCCATCGCCAAGTGGATGGCCGGCCTGCTCGTGCTCACCATCCTCGTCGAGATCGCGATGTGGTGGATGATCCGCGGCATCGAGCGCTTCGACAAGAAGAAGGACCCCGAGCTCACCCCGATCGAGCAGGAGGTCCGGCAGCCGCTGCCGCCGGCGCCGCGGCTCCAGGTCGCACCGAACTTCTACAGGACCAACCAGGGCCTGAACGAAGGTGTGGACCAGAACAAGAACCTGCAGGTCCCCCCCGACACGCGCTCGGACCTGGAAGACATGCAGGCCCTGCGCGCGGACGAGGACTCGAAGCTCGGGTCTCCCACGTGGATCGATCGCGGGCAGGGGCGTGTGCGGGTGCCGATCGACGTGGCCATGCAGGTGATCGCGAGCCGCGGCGCACAGGCCGCCGGTGGCGCCCCCGCTGGCTCCGTGACACCGGAAGAGATGCGCCGGCAGCTCCCGGCGGGAACCTCGCCCGGAGCTCCTGGAGCCACGGTGCAGATGACTCGTCCGCGGCCGCCGGCCGCACAGGAGCAGTGACGTTGACGCGCAGGATCCCAACTCTCATGCTCTCGGCCGCTCTGCTGGCCGCAGCGCTCCCGGCGCACGCCGGGAGGACGTGGACCAGCCCGACCGGCTCGGCCCCACCGGCATCCCAGATGCCGGGAGTGCTGCAGCAGGTGCGGTTCGACCAACGCCTCGGGCAGCAGGTGCGGCTCGACGGCGTCTTCCGGGACGAGATGGGCCGCCAGGTCCGCCTCGGCGATTATTTCGGCAAGCGGCCCGTGGTGCTGGTGCTCGCCTACTACCACTGCCCGATGCTCTGCGACCTGGTGCTCAGCGGCGTGACGGGGAGCCTCAAGGCGCTCACCCTGAACCCCGGCCAGGACTTCGAGGTCGTGGTCGCGAGCATCGATCCGAAGGAGACGCCGGAGCTCGCCGCGGACCAGAGGCGGCAGACCCTCGCCAGCTACAACCGTTCGGGCACGCAGGCGGGCTGGCACTTCCTGACGGGAGACCAGTCCGCGATCGATGCGCTGACCGAGGACATCGGCTTCCAGTACGTCTATGACCGCGACCGCGACGAATACGCGCACGCCGCCGGAATCACGGTGCTCACGCCCGGAGGGCAGGTTTCAAGGTACATCTTCGGGATCGATTTTCCGCCGCGCGACGTGCGGCTGGCGCTGCTCGAGTCCGGCGGCGGCAAGATCGGCTCGCTCGTCGACCAGGCGATGCTCTATTGCTTCCACTACGACCCGACGCTGGGCCGCTACAGCGCCGCGGCGATGCGGCTCCTCCGCGTCGCGGCGGCGCTGACCCTTGTCGGAGTCGTCCTGATGATCGTCCTCCTGCGGCGGCGGGAGACCCAGACGCAACCATCTGGTCCCACGGGGGCCGGTCCTCTGGGGGCGGCCTAGACCATGAAATCGCAGCTCCCTCTGTTTCCCGAATCGGCCTCCAGCGTCGCGCCGCAGGTCGACGCCCTGTTCTATGCCTGGACGGCGGTCAGCATCTTCTTCACGGCCCTGATCGCCGTCCTGATCATCTACTTCATGGCCAGGTACCGGCGCCGCCACGAAGACGAGGTGGGCCTCCCCGAGCGGGCCCCGGTCTGGCTGGAGATCGCCTGGTCGGTCATCCCGCTGCTCATCGCCCTGGCGATGTTCGCCTGGGGCACGCAGGTGTTCGTCCAGATCTACCGGCCCCCGGCGGACGCCGTGGTGTATTACGGCGTCGGCAAGCAGTGGATGTGGAAGTTCCAGCACCCGGACGGCCAGCGCGAGATCAATACGTTGCACGTCCCGCTGGGCCAGGCGATCCAGATGAAGCTGACGTCCGAGGACGTCATCCACAGCTTCTTCGTGCCGGCCTTCCGCGTGAAGCAGGACGCGGTGCCGGGCCGCTACTCGAGCGTCTGGTTCCGCGCCACCCGGCCGGGCGTCTACCATCTGTTCTGCGCCGAGTACTGCGGCGGCGAGCACTCCAGGATGATCGGCAGTGTCGTGGTCCTGGAGCCGCAGCAGTACGAAGAATGGCTGGCGGGCGGGCCGGCGGGACAGCCGCTGACCGCCTCCGGCGCCGAGCTGTTCCAGCAGCTCACCTGTCAGACCTGCCACGGCGAAGGCGGCTCGGGCGCCGGTATGGCCGGCATGGCCCCGCGGGCGCCGAGCCTCGTCGGGTTGTACAACCGGCAGGTCGCGCTGGCCGACGGCCGCAAGGTCGTCGCCGACGACAGCTACATCCGCGAGTCGATCTTGAACCCCATGGCCAAGGTGACGGCCGGCTGGCAGCCGATCATGCCTACCTTCCAGGGACAGGTCACGGAAGAGCAGCTCACCCAGCTCATCTCCTACGTGAAATCCCTCTCGGGCGAGGGCGGCGCCGAAGCCGGCGGCGGCACCGCCGAGGTCGGCACGGCCGGCGGCCAGATGGGCACGCCGGCTCCGCAGGCGGGTCCCCAACCGCAGTGAAGGATCAGGAATCATGAACACGAGCGCAACCGCAGAATCCATTGTGGCGAGCCCGGAGACCGGCTTCGAGCGGCCGAACTATCTGAACGCCGAATATGGTCTCCGCTCGTGGCTCCTGACCAGGGACCACAAGCGGATCGCCATCCTTTACCTGATCTCGGTCTCCGCCTTCTTCGCCCTCGGGGGCCTCTTTGCCATGCTCATCCGCCTCGAGCTGCTGACGCCCGAGGGGGATCTGATGCAGCCGGACACCTACAACCGGGTGTTCACCATGCATGGCGTGATCATGGTCTTCTTCTTCCTGATCCCCGCGATCCCGGCGGTGCTCGGCAACTTCCTGGTGCCGATCATGATCGGGGCGAGAGACCTCGCCTTCCCCAGGCTCAACCTGGCGAGCTGGTACATCTACACCCTGGGCGGGTTGTTCGTTCTCTGGGCCATGGTCAACGGCGGAGTGGACACGGGCTGGACCTTCTACACGCCCTACAGCACCAGCTTCTCGAACACCCACGTGGTCGCCACCGCGCTCGGGGTGTTCATCACCGGCTTCTCGACGATCTTCACCGGTCTCAATTTCGTGGTGACGATCCACCGGATGCGGGCGCCCGGGATGACCTGGTTCCGGCTGCCGCTGTTCATCTGGTCGCATTACGCGACGAGCCTGATCATCCTGCTCGGCACGCCGGTGATCGCGATCACGCTCCTGCTGGTGGCGGCGGAGCGGGTGCTCCATCTCGGCATCTTCGACCCGCGGCTGGGCGGCGACCCGGTCCTCTTCCAGCACCTGTTCTGGTTCTACTCGCATCCGGCGGTGTACATCATGATCCTGCCGTCGATGGGTGTGATCTCGGAGCTGGTGGCGGCGTTCTCCCGCAAGCGGGTCTTCGGGTACAAGGTGGTCGCCTTCGCCAGCATCGCCATCGCGGTGCTCGGCTTCCTGGTCTGGGGCCACCACATGTTCGTCACCGGCCAGTCGATCTATGCCGCGACGGTCTTTTCGGTGATCTCGATGCTGGTCGCCATCCCCTCCGCGGTGAAGGTGTTCAACTGGACGGCCACCCTCTACGAAGGCTCGGTCTCGCTGCAGACGCCGATGCTCTACGCTCTCGGCTTCATCGGCCTGTTCACCCTCGGCGGCCTGACCGGCACGATGGTCGCGACGCTCGGCATCGACGTACATCTGCACGACACCTACTTCATCGTGGCGCACTTCCACTACGTCATGGTGGGCGGCACGATCATGGGCTACCTGGGAGGCCTGCACTACTGGTGGCCGAAGATGACCGGGCGGCTGTATCCGGCGTTCCTGTCGCGGCTGTCGGCTCTACTGGTGTTCGTCGGGTTCAACCTGACGTTCTTCCCGCAGTTCATTCTGGGCTACCTCGGCATGCCGCGCCGCTACTGGTCCTACCCCGAGGAGTTCCAGGTGTTCAACGTGCTCTCCTCGGCGGGCGCCTCGGTCTTGGGCGTCGGGTTCATCCTGCCGCTCTGCTACTTCATCTGGTCGATGCGCTACGGGAAGCGCAGCGGCGACAATCCCTGGGGCGCCGTCGGTCTCGAATGGGACACGCCGTCGCCGCCGCCGACCGAAAACTTCTATACCGTTCCGGTCGTCACGCACGGACCCTACGAGTACAACACCCAGGAGGTGCACGCGCGCACCTCGCATCCGGAGGCACGCGTTGGCTAGCACAGCGTTCGACACCCATCTGGAAGGACCGCACGGGGCACACGGGGGCCATCACCACCCCTCGCTGCAGCACCAGTTCGACAGTCTCGAGCAGCAGAAGGAGTCCTCGACGCTCGGGATGTGGATGTTCCTGGTCACCGAAATCATGTTCTTCGGTGCCCTGTTCACCGCGTACGTCATCTACCGGAGCCTGTTCCATGGGGTCTTCGCCACCGCGAGCCATCACCTGGACGTGACCCTGGGGGCGATCAACACGGCGGTCCTGATCGGCAGCAGCTTGACCATGGCGCTCTCGATCCGCGCGGCGCAGCTCAACCGGCGCAAGACGATCGTCCTGTTCCTGCTGCTGACCATCCTGCTGGGTGGGACGTTCCTCGGGATCAAGTCGGTCGAGTACGGCCACAAGTTCCACGACCACCTGGTGCCCGGGCCGCACTTCGCGCCCGAGGACCCGGCGATCCAAGCGGTGGCCGACAAAGCGCAGGTCTTCTTCTCGCTCTACTTCATCATGACGGGCATCCACGCCCTGCACATGATCATCGGCATCGGGCTCCTGACCTGGCTGGCGATCGCGTCATGGCGGGGGAGGTTCGACTCGACCTACTACACCCCCCTGGAGTGCACGGGCCTGTACTGGCACTTCGTGGACATCGTCTGGATCTTCCTGTTCCCGCTGCTGTACCTGATCGGGGCGCACGCCCGCTGAGGGGGAAAACGCATGTCCCACAATCCTGAATCGACGCTCAAGTGGTATATCGCGGTCTTCCTGTTTCTGATGGTGATGACCGGCTTGACGGTCGCGGTCGCCAAGATGGACCTCGGGGCGATGAACGACGTCGTGATGCTCGTGATCGCCGTCGCCAAGGCGCTGGCCGTCATCCTGATCTTCATGCACGTGAAGGACAGCACCCGGGTGACCGCCCTGACCGTCGTCGGCGGCTTCGTCTGGCTGGGGATCCTGATCTTCTTCACCCTGAACGACTACCTGTCGCGGGGCGACCTGCTGCTCAACGTGCCCGGCAAGTAGGCGCTCGCCTCTCCTTGCGCCGCGGACGGCCGGCGGCGACGCCGGCCGTTTGCGTTGCAGCGGGCTCTGGGCACTCACTTAGAAGTAGTGGATGCTCTAGGAGCTCGAGTATATACTCCAGGTTATGAAGTCACTCCTGGTAGAGGTCGATGATGAGCTGGCGAGCCGCCTGGAGCGGATTGCTCCAGCGCGGTCTCGCCGCCGGTCGGAGTTCGTTCGAGCGGCGATTTTGAAAGCGCTCTGGGAGGCCGAGGAGCAGGCGACAGCCGAGGCGTACGCGCGCCAACCCGACAGCCCCGATACGGCATTCGATCCGGCGACCTGGGAAGGCCGAGGTTTTCCGGGCAAGCCATGAGGCAGTACGAAATCTGGTGGGCCGACCTTCCAGCTCCAGTGGGGCGGCGGCCAGTCCTGCTGCTCACGCGTTCTTCGGCCTACGCATACTTGAACAAGGCGATTGTCGCCGAGATCACCACGAACATCCGAGGCATCCCTCAGGAGGTGCCGATGGGAGAGCCCGAAGGACTCGTGCCATCGGTCACCAACTTCGACAACATCCACGTCGTTGCGAAGCACCTTCTATCCTCTCGGGTTGGTGTGCTGACCGCCGCACGAGAACGAGAAGTAAAGCGGGCGCTCGGGTACGCACTCGACTGGGCGGAGCTCAAGACTCTATGATTCTCCCCGGCCGAGCGGAAAGGAGGACACGGTGCGAGCTCTGGCCGTTCGTCTTTTCGCCCCGGACGCCGCGACGGGGGGCGGCGTGCTGTGGCCGCGCTGGATCTTCCTGCGCTGCCTCGGCCTGATCTTCTTCTCGGCCTTCTTCTCTCTCGCCTTCCAGATCCAAGGCCTGATCGGGCCTCGCGGAATCCTGCCCGCCGGCGAGTACCTGAGCGACGTAGCCCGCATGCTGCCCGGCCTCTCCCGCTTCTACTACGTCCCCAGCGTGCTGTGGATCGGTGCCGGGAGCGGCGCGCTCGCCGCCCTGGTCTGGGCGGGCCTGATCGCTTCGGTGTGCCTCATCCTGAACCTCTGGCCGCGGGGATCGATCGCCATCTGCCTCGTTCTCTTCCTTTCGTTCATCAGCGCCGCCCAGGACTTCTCGTCCTATCAGTCGGACGGCATGCTGCTCGAAGCGGCCTTCCTCTCCCTGTTCTTTGCGCCGCGCGGGCTGCGGCCGGGCCTCGGAGCGCACAGCCCGCCGAGCCGGGCCAGCCTCTTCCTGCTGCGCTGGGAGTGGTTCCGGATCTATTTCGAGTCGGGCCTGGTCAAGCTGATGAGCGGCGACGTGCAGTGGCGGACTCTGACCGCGATGGATCACTATTACGAGACCGGCCCGCTGCCCACC
>DATFPH010000523.1:0-16342 GCA_035264905.1 Thermoanaerobaculia bacterium | reverse complement strand
TGGGTCTGGTGCCGCTGGTCGAGCCCTCCTTCGCCATCGACGACGACTTCTTCGCCCTGGGCGGCGACTCGATCAAGGGCGCGATCCTGATCCACCGCCTGCAGCGCCGCCTCGGCGAGAGCCTCTCCGTGGCGGCCCTGTTCGGCGCTCCGAGCGTGGCCCGCCTCGCCGAGCACGTCGAGCGGCACCATCCGCGCGCCGCGGCCCGGCTGCTCGGGCGGGAGATCCCGGCCGGCGCGTCCGATCCTGTCGAGCCCGCCGGCCGCCTGGAGCCGATCCTCCGCCAGGCCCATCTCGATCCGGCGCCTCTCTCCTGGGCCCAGGAACGGATCTGGTTCCTCCATCAGCTCGACCCGGAGAACGCGGCGTACAACATGCCGCTCGCGTTCCGGGCGCGCGGCCGGATGGATGCCGCGGCGCTCTCGCGCGTGGCGCGGGCGCTCCGGGAGATCGTCCGGCGCCACGAGACCCTGCGCACCCGCTTCCCGCTGCGCGACGGCCGCCCGGAGGCCGTGCTCGACCCGCCGCCGGACCGGCTGCTCGCCGTGGCCGATCTAGAGGCGTTGCCCGCCGGCCTCCGCGAAACCGAGGCGCGCCGCCTGGTCGAAGCCGAAGCCGTCCGGCCGTTCGACCTGGAGCGCGGCCCGGTGCTGCGCGCGCTCGTCGTACGGATGGGGGAGGACGACTCGGCGGCCCTCTTCGCGTCCCATCACATCGCCTGCGACGGCTGGTCGCTGGGCATCTGGTCGCGGGAGCTTTCGGCCCTCGCGGCCGGCGCGGCCCTGCCCGAGCCGCCCCTCCAGTACTCCGACTTCGCCCGCTGGCAGCGCGGCTGGCTGCGCGGGGAGGTCCTGGAGGAGCAGATCGGCTACTGGCGCGAGCGCCTGGCCGGCCTGCCGCCGTCGCTCGACCTGCCGGCCGACCGGCCGCGTCCGCCGCTCCAGACCTACCGCGGCGCCTCGCTCCCCGGGCTCGTGCCCGCCAACCTGGCCGACGCCCTCCGCTCGCTGGGCCGCCGCCAGGGCGCCTCGCTCTTCATGGTCCTCCTCGCCGGCTTCCAGCTCCTGCTCCAGCGGCTGAGCGGGCAGGACGACGTGGCCGTGGGCTCGCCCATTGCCGGCCGGCCGCAGCCCGAGGTCGAGGAGCTGATCGGCTGCTTCCTGAACACCCTGGTCCTGCGCACGGATCTCGCGGGGCGGCCCACGTTCGAGGAGCTCCTCGATCGCGTGCGCACGACAGCGCTCGGCGCGTACGCCCATCAGGACGTCCCCTTCGAGAAGCTCCTCGAGGACCTGCGTCCCGAGCGCGACCTGTCGCGCTCCTCGTTCTTCCAGGTCCTGTTCAACCTGCTGAATTTCTCTGGCGGTGGGCCGGACGCGGGCCTCGACCTGCCGGGGCTCGCCTTGGAAGGGTTCGAGCTGCCGGAGGCGCTGGCCAAATTCGATCTGACGCTCTACCTGGCCGAGCGCGCGGACGGCTTCCGCCTCCAGCTCGTCTGGAACGCCGACCTGTTCGACCGTCCGCGCATGGAAGAGCTGCTCCGCCAGTACCGTCTCCTCCTGGAGCAGATCGTCGAGCGCCCCGGCGAGGTGATCGATCTCTACTCGCTGGTGACGCCGGAAGCGCGGGTGCTGCTCCCGGACCCACGCGAGGCCCTGGGGCGCGTCTGGCCGGGCGCGGTCCACGACCTGTTCGCCCGCGAGGCGCGCCAGAGCCCCGACGGCGTGGCCCTGATCGACTCCCGGGGTCCCTGGACCTATGGTGAGCTCGACCTGGCGGTCTCCCGCCTCGCCGCGCGGCTGCGCGCCGACGGCATCCGCCCGGGAGACCGGGTGGCGATCTGGGCCCACCGCGGCGCGCCCCTGGTCTGGGCGATCCTCGGCGTGCTGCGCGCGGGCGCGGCGTTCGTGATCCTCGATCCGGCCTATCCGGAGGCCCGCCTGCTGGAGGTCATGAAGCTCGCCCGGCCGCACGGCTTCCTGCGCCTCGACGCGGCGGGAGCGCTGCCCCGGAAGCTCGACGCCTACCTGGAGACGGAGCCGTTCCTCGCGCTCCACCAGCTCCCCGCGGCCACGGCGAAGGTTGCCGTCGCCCGCTTCGGCGCCATCCCGCTGCCCGCCGCCTGGCCGCGGCTCCATCCCGAGGACACGGCCGCCGTGTCGTTCACCTCGGGCTCGACCGGAGTGCCCAAGGGGATCGTCCAGACCCACGGCTCGATGTCCCACTTCATCCCCTGGCACCAGGAGGTGCTCGGATACAGCGGCGAGGACCGCCACAGCCTGCTCTCCGGCCTTGCCCACGATCCGCTGCAGCGCGACGTCTTCTATACGCTCGGCACCGGCGCGACCCTCTGCATCCCGGACCCCGACCGCATCGGCGAGCCGGGCTATCTGGCGTCCTGGATGCGCCGCGAGCGCCTCACGGTGGCGAACCTCACGCCGGCCATGGCCTGGCTGCTGACCGAGCTGCCGCCCGACGGCGTGGAGACCGGCCTGCCCGACCTGCGGGTGGCGGTGCTGGCCGGGGACGTCCTGACCCGGCGCGACGTGGCGCGCCTCCGCCGCCTCGCGCCGCGGGCGCTCTGCGTGAACGTCTATGGCGCCACCGAGTCGCACCGCGCCCTGAGCTACCACCGGATCGAGGACGATGGAGAGGAGCGCGAGCGGCAGGTGCTCCCGCTGGGCCGCGGCAAGCGGGACGTGCAGCTCCTCGTGCTCGGCCGGAGCGGCGGGATCGCCGGCATCGGCGAGGTCGGCGAGATCGCCATCCGCAGCCCGCATCTCGCCGAGGGGTATCTGAATGATGCGGAGCAGACCGCGCGGCGCTTCGTGCCGAACCCGTTCACCCACGAGCCCGGGGACCGCATCTACCTGACCGGCGACCTGGGCCGCTATCTGCCGAACGGCGAGGTGGCCGCGGCCGGCCGGGCGGACCAGCAGATCAAGATCCGCGGCTTCCGTGTGGAGCCCGGCGAGATCGAGGCCGCGCTCGGGGAGATCGCGGGAGTCCGCGAGTCCGTCGTGGTGAGCCGGGAGTCCAGCCCCGGAGAACGCCGGCTGGTGGCCTACCTGGTCCTGGACCCCGCGGCGCCGGCGACGATGACCGGCCTGCGCGACGGGCTCCGCGAGCGCCTGCCGGCCTACATGGTGCCGTCGGTCTTCGTGCCGATGGAGAAGCTGCCGCTCAACCCGAACGGCAAGGTCGACCGCCGCGCCCTGCCCGATCCCGAGGACGTGCTGCCCGCGCTCGAACGGTTGCGCCGGAAGGTGCCGCCGCGGGACAACCTGGAGCTGCGTCTGGTGCGGATCTGGGAGGAGGTGCTGGGCACCTCTCCGGTCGGCGTCACCGACGACTTCTTCGATCTCGGCGGCTACTCGCTCCTCGGCGCCACTCTGCTGGCGCGGGTCGAGAGCGACTTCGGCCGGACTCTCCCCCTGGCCGCCCTGTTCCAAGGCCCCACCGTCGAGGAGCTGGCGCACCTGCTGCGCGTGGGCGGCGGGGCCGGAGACGAGCCGGTGCTGCTCCGTCTGCAGGCGGGGAGCGAGGCGCGTCCGCCGCTCTTCCTGCTGCATCCGGCGGGTGGGCGGGCCCTGGAGTATGTCGAGCTGGCTCGCGCCCTCGGTCCATCCTGGCCGGTCTGGGGGCTCCAGGACGTCGAGCCGCCGGACGCGCCGCGCACGCTGACCGGCATGGCGGAAACGTATCTGCGCCACGTGCGCGCGGTCCGCCCCACGGGACCGTACCTCCTGGCCGGCTGGTCCTTCGGCGGCCGGCTGGCGTTCGAGATGGCGCGGCAGCTCGCCGCGGCGGGGGAGAAGGCCGCCTTCGTCGGGATGATCGACACCGGTCCGGTCGAGCCGGTCGACCGGCAGGTCACGGACGCCGACCTGCTGGCCGAGCAGCTCGCCGGAGAGCTCCCCCTCGATCCGGCCGAGCTCCGCCAGTCGGCCGATCCGGTCGCCATGGTGGTGGCGCGGGCGCAACAGGCCGGAGTCCTGCCGCCGGACTATCCGCTCGAGGACGCCCGCCGCCAGCTCCAGCTCTTCAAGGCCCATCTGGAGATCGCGCACACCGACCGTCCCGGGCCCTATCCGGGACGGGTCACCTTCTTCGCCGCCGAAGAGCAGCCCGATCTCCCGCCGGAGGTTCCCGACGAGCCCGGCCACGGCTGGGCCGCCCTGGCCGGCAAGCTGGAGATCATCCCCGTCCCCGGCAACCACGTGACGCTGATCCGCGACGCCCGCAACCTGGAAGTGCTGGCCGTCCGGCTGCGCGACGCGATGGAACGGGCGCTGGAGGGGGTGCCTTCGCGGGCGGGGAGCTCTCTGATCGGCCGAGCCCGCCTGACGTAAGATCTTGCCCATGCCCAGAGCGCTCCCGGCCCTGCTTCTCGCGATTCTGCTGCTCGCCGCCGGCCCCGCCGCCGCGGAGACCCTCAACGTCTATGCCGCCGCCTCCCTCTCCGACGCCCTGCGCGAGGCTGCCCAGGCCTGGGAGACCTCGGGGGGCGCGAAGGTGTCGTTCAACTTCGCCGGCTCCAACGACCTGGCGCGGCAGATCGAGGCCGGCGCGCCGGCCCAGGTGTTCGTCTCGGCCAACCGCGAGCAGGTCGAGCGCCTGGAGAAGGCGGGGCGTGTGCGCCCGGGGACCGCGTTCCCCCTCCTCGGCAACGCGCTGGTGGTGATCGTCCCCGCCGGCGGCAAGGTGCAGAAGCTCACAGGCGCCCGTGATCTGCTCCAATTCGACCGGCTCGCCCTGGCCGATCCCGCGGGGGTTCCCGCCGGGGTCTATGCCAAGGAGTGGCTCGAGCGGGAAAAGCTCTGGCAGCAGCTCTCTTCGCGGGTGGTCCCGACGCTCGACGTGCGCGCCGCGCTCGCGGCCGTGGCTGCGGGGAACCTGCCCGCGGGCATCGTCTACGCGACCGACGCGACCTCCTCGTCCAAGGTGAGGACCGTCTATCGGGTCCCTCCCGAGGCGGCTCCCGAGGTGCGGTACTTCGCGGCTCCAGTGGTACAGAAGGACACGAACCCCGGGGCGGCCAGGTTCCTCGCGTTTCTGCGGGGGCCGAAGGCGCGCGCGATCTTCGTCCGCTACGGCTTCACCCCGATCGAGGAGAAGCCGGAGGGCTGACGCCATCGATCTTTCGCAGATCGTCCTGTTCACGCTCGGAGTCGCCGCCGCGGCCACCGTCCTGAACCTGGTGCCGGGGGTGGCGGTGGCCTGGTGCCTCTCCCGCCGGGGGTGGCGGGGGAGGATGCTGGTCGAGACCCTCGTCTCTCTCCCCCTGGTCCTGCCGCCGACCGCGGTGGGCCTGGGGCTCCTCCTCCTCGTCGGCCGCTCCGGCCCCGTCGGAGGCTGGCTCTACGAGACGTTCGGAATCGACGTCGCCTTCACCTGGCGCGGCGTGGTTCTCGCCTCGGCCGTGGTCGCCTTCCCGCTCCTGGTGCGCAGCGCCCGCTCGGCGTTCGAGGAGGTGGACCCCCGGCTCCCGGCCGTGGCCCGGACCCTCGGACGCAGCCCGCTCGGCGCCTTCTTCGCAGTCGAGCTGCCGCTCGCATGGCGGGGCATCACGGCCGGCGCGGTCCTGGCCTTCGCGCGCGCCCTGGGCGAGTTCGGCGCCACGATCCTGGTCGCCGGCAACATCCCGGGGCAGACCCAGACGCTGGCTCTGGCCCTCTTCCAGCAGGTGCAGGTAGGGCGCGACCGGGAGGCCCTGGAGCTGGCGATCCTCTCCGTCCTGCTCGCCGCCGGGGCCGTGATCGTCTCCGAGATCCTGGTGCGGCGGCGCGAGAAGACGCTCGCGGAGTAAAGTGTGGCTTCCTTCTTCGAGATCGATCTCACTCTTCGCCAGGGAAAATTCGGCTTGGCGGTCCAGGCCAGGCTCGGCGAGACCGCGGCCGTGCTCGGGCCGTCGGGAGCCGGCAAGACCACGCTGCTCGAAGCGATCGCCGGGCTGCGGCGGGCTGCAGGGCGGGTGGTGGTCGGGGGCGAGGTCCTGCAGGACAGCGCCGCGGGCATCTTCCTGCCGCCGGAGCGGCGCCGGCTCGGCTACGTCCCCCAGGATGGTGCCCTCTTCCCGCACCTTTCGGTCCGGAGCAACCTGACGTTCGGCCAGCCGCAACCTTTGGCGGCCGGCGATGCGGACTTGGGAACGTTGGTGCTGGCCCTCGACCTCCAGGACCTGCTGGAGCGGTACCCGCGGCATCTGTCCGGCGGCGAGCGGCGGCGGGTGGCCCTCGGCCGCGCCCTGCTCGCCCGCCCCCGCCTGCTGCTCCTCGACGAGCCCACGGCGGGCCTCGATCCGCTGCGGGCGCGCAAGGCCCTGGCCCGCATCCGCCGGGTGCGGGACGAGGTGAACGTCCCTCTCCTGGTCGTGACGCACCAGCCGGAGGAGGCCCTGGCCCTGGCCTCCGACGTCCTGCTCCTCGAAGCCGGAGGCGTGCGCGGCGCCGGACCGGCGCGCCAGGTGCTGCGCGCGCCGTCCGCGCTGGCCCGGGAGAGCGGTCAGCATCAAGAGAACGTCATCCCCGCGCGAGTGGTCCGCCATCACGCGGACGGAGGCACGACCGAGGTCCGCCTCGACGGGGGAGAGGCCGTGACCATCCCGCATACGCCGGACCTCACCGAAGGAGAGGAGGTCCTCCTCTCGATCGACGCCGAGGACCTGCTCCTCGCCACCGCGCGTCCGGTAGGCCTCTCGGCCCGGAACGCCGTAGCCGGGTCCGTCGACGAGCTGATTCGCGTGGGAACGTCCGTCTACGCCAGCGTCGGCCCCTGGCTCGTCCACCTCACCCCCGCGGCCGTCGGCGAGCTCGGCCTTGCTCCAGGGATGCCCGTCTGGCTCGTGGCCAAGACCCACAGCTGGCGGGTGGTGGCGGGGTGAGATTACCGACTGCCCTTGTACGGAAGAGACTCTAGCTCCAACTCCTCTGCCAAGGCCTCGTATTCAGGGTCTTTGTGCACGAGAACGGCGTCCTGCCGCTGTGCGAAGGCTGCGATCATAGAGTCGGCGAACGACAGACGGTGGCCGGCCTTGAAACGCGAGGCTGTCAAGAGCACCGGCTCATCGAAGCGCCAAAGAATCTCGCAGGGAAGCTCCTTGAGCAGAGCATACCGGCGGTCCGCCTCTCCCTGGCCGCGTTCCTGCCGGGTGATGTAGTGCACTTCGAGGAGTGCCAAGCACGGTAGAAAGGTCCTCTCTGTGCGAAGGATGCTTTCGACACGGTCAGCGCCATCCTCCTCCTCGATGAAGGCCAGCAGAGCGGAGGTATCCAGGAGGAATCGCTTACCCTCCACGTTCTCGATCCTTGCGCCGCTCGTTTAAAAGACGCTCCAGAAGCCCTTCGCCTCGCCCTGCTCCCCGGAGGGCTTTCATCGGGTCCTTCGGCATCGGGACGATCCGGATGACTTCTCCGTCGTCCAACCAGACCAGACGGTCCCCTTCGTGGATGTGATGGCGCTTTCGTATGGCCGCAGGGATGTTGGTCTGCCCCTTCTTCGTCACCGAGGTTTCCATGGCGCTCCTCCCTGAAAGAGGCTAGCTTGAATCCGGGCTGAGAGGCAAGGCAAAACGAGGAATAAGCAAGGCGAGATGGTCTTCTGCCTTGCGTCCCCCCTTGCCCATCCCGGCCGTCGCCTGACATGCTGGAGCCGCACGGGTGGCCCGGTCTGCCACCTCTGAGGAGGGGAGAGCATGCGCGTGATTGTAATTGGAGCGTCCGGCACCATCGGCAAGGCGGTCGTCGAAGCCCTTGCGGATCGGCACGAGGTCGTCCGGGTCGGCCGCCGGAGCGGAGATCTTCAGGTGGACATCGCGTCCAAGGAGTCGATCGAAAGGTTTTTCGCGGAGGTCGGCCCGTTCGATGCCCTCGTCTCGGCCGCGGGGGACGCCAGGTTCGGTCCGCTGGATTCGCTGACCGATGAGGATTTCTCGTTCAGCCTCTCGAACAAGCTGATGGGGCAGGTGAACCTGGTCCGCGCCGGGCTCCAGCACGTCCGCGACGGCGGCTCGTTCACGGTGACCAGCGGGCTCCTGGCGCGCTATCCAGCGCCGGGGAGCGCGGCCATCACGCTGGTCAACGCGGGGCTCGAAGGCTTCGCGCGCGTCGCCGCGCTGGAAGCGCCGCGCGGCGTCCGCGTCAACGTGGTCAGCCCCACCTGGGTGAGTGAAACCCTCGTGGCGATGGGCCGCGACGGCTCCGGCGGATTGCCCGCGGCGACCGTGGCCCGTGCCTACGTCGAGAGCGTGGAAGGGACCCGGACCGGAGAGATCCTCGACGTGCGGGACTTTCGCTGAGCTTTGATCGAATCCCCATGCCCGGGCTTCAGCTTCCTTTTCAACCGCTGCGCACGAGCCTCTATGCGCCGGACGAGCTGCTGAGCGGTTTCGATCCGCTCCAGCCGGAGAGCTTCGCGCAGACCCGCGACTTCCAGATTTATCGCTCCTATGTGGCCGAGGGGGGAGCGATGACCGACAACTACTTCGCGAGCATGATGCAGTCCCTCCACGACAATTCGATCACCCAGGCGCTGCGCGTGCTCCTCGCCGGCAAGCGCTGCGTGGCGATCATGGGCGGACACCAGCTCCAGCGCAACGACCCGCTCTACGAGCAGGTCGCGGTGCTCTCCCGGGCCTTCACGCGCACCGGCCTGCTGGTGGCGAGCGGGGGAGGGCCGGGCGCCATGGAGGCGACGCATCTCGGCGCGGTGCTGGCCCCTGCTCCGGACGAAGCCCTGCCCGCGGCCATCGCGCGGCTCTCCGCGCATCCCAGCCTCCCCGGGATCCTCAAGAACATGATCGCCGGCGACGCGACCGCCGATCTCACCGCGGTCGCGGCGGCGCATGGCTGGTACCGGCCCGCGATCGAGATCTGGAGGAGCCTCGGGTCCCCCGGCGCCAGCCTCGCCGTGCCCACCTGGCACTACGGCCACGAGCCCACGAGCCCGTTCGCCACCCACATCGCGAAGTACTTCCAGAACAGCATCCGGGAGGATGGCCTGCTCGCCATCGCCACGCAAGGCATCGTCTTCGCCCCCGGCAAGGCAGGCACGATCCAGGAGATCTTCCAGGACGCGGCCCAGAACTACTACCGGACGTTTAAGATCTTCAGCCCCATGGTCCTCCTCGACAAGCGGTATTGGACGGTCACCCATCCGGTCGAGCCGCTGATGCGCTCGCTGTTCGCGCCGTCCGACTTCGAGCGGCTCATCCTGATGACGGATTCTCTCGCAGAAGCCCGGCAGTTCATCGAGACGTTCGTTCCCTGAGGGGCTCGTTATAGGATCGGCCCAGGCCAGGCGGGGTGATTCGACCCTGCCGGCCGCTTGAAGATCAGATTGAACGATGTCCGCACCTGCCGAGCTCACGAGCCCCTGGTCCTGGACCCTCGAAGGCCTCACGCCGCCGTGGGGAGACCGTCCATCGCTCTACCAGCACGTGCTCGCCCACATCCGTCCGGGAGAGCCGGGGCTCGCTCCGGGAGGTGATGAGCTCCCCGATCAGGAGCTGGTCGAGGAGGGGCAGCCGATCCATTGGGCTCCGGGCGCGCTCGACGGGGTGTTCGGCCATCACACCGAAGGCAGCGAGCCCGAGGAGACGGCGCAGGAGGTCGTGGAAGCTCTGCGCGCCCTCACCCGCAAGGCGACGAGCGAGCGCGCCGCGGCGCTCTATGGCCTCCTCACGGACAGCACGGCGATCGAGTACGTCGATCATCTGCTCTCGGCCCTCCTCAACGACGAGCGCCTGCCGCAGGACCGGCTGCGCGAGGTGGCCCGCTGGATCGCCATCGGAGCGCCGGACCGGGAAGCCGTCAAGATCGCGATCGCGCTCCTCGGCACGTTCCGCGACGGCCAGGACCGCGAGCTCCTCCTTACCCTGGGCCGCCACGAAGAGCTCACGCTCTACACCGCCGTGGCGCTGGGCAACTCGGGAGACCAGCCGGCGCGGACGCTCTGGGATCTCGCCCGCAACGTCAGAGGTTGGGGGCGGATCCAGATCGTCGAGCGCCTCGGCGAGACCAAGGACCCGGAGATCGCGGCCTGGCTCCTCCGCGAGGGGTACCGCAACTGCATCCTGTACGAGTACACGGCGCTGACCTGCGCGTCCGCGGGCAATCTCGTCGGCGCCTTGCGCTGTCCCGATCCGGACGAGGAGCTCCTGGCCGGCGCGGCCGAGATCCTGGCGACGCTCATCCGCGGCCGGGAAGGACCGGCCGAGGGGATGGGCGAGTACGCGGAGGGTGCGGAAGCCGCCGATCTCTACCTGGCGCACCTGCGGCGGCGGACGCGGCTCGGTCTCGAGCATCTCCTGGCGGCGCACGCCATCCGGCAGTTCGTGGATGAGGAGGAGGGGGAGGCCCAGGACCCGGATCTCGGATGGCCGGAACGGCGCGATGCCATCGTGGAGAACGCCGAAGCCGTGCTGGCGCACCCGGAGTGGCAGGAGATCGCCCAGAGCGGCCTGTCCAGCAAAGAGCCGCGCACCTTCCACCGCGCGGCCGCGGCCGCCGGGGTGCTCGGGCTGGACGTCTGGGACCTCTATTTCGAGCGGCTGCAGCGCGGCGAGGACGTGTGGTACTTCGCGATGCAAACGGACGATCCCGCGCGGATCGATCGCGTCGTGGCGCTCGCGGAGGAGCGTCTCCCCCTGGACCGGATCGCCACGGGCCCGGCGGAGGAGCTCGGCTTCGGGCCGGAGTTCCGGGACCACGGCGCGCTCGACTTCGTGCTGCAGGACCTGCAGCGCTTTCCCGGCCACGGATGGCCTCTCCTGCGCGCCGCCCTGCAGAGCCCGGTCGTCAGCAACCGCCATCTGGCGGCGAGCGCTCTGGCCGCCTGGGGCCGGTCCGCCTGGCCGCCTGAAGCCGAGTTCCTGCTCCGCTCGGCCCTGGCGCGCGAGCCGAACGAAGGCACCCGCGAGGTCCTGGGCAAGGTCATCGCCGGCGAGCCCCTGGACCTCTGACTTCTCCCGGGGTGAGAGGCCCCTCTACGCAGGCTCGTCCTCGTCTTCGAAGCTTTCTTCGAACAGGTCCGACAGGGTGGCGCCGGGAGGCGGCAGCACGCCCCAGCGGTAGGACAGCTCCTGGAGGGCGCTCTGGAACCTCGTCGCGTCGTCCACTCCCGTGAGCTTCTGTTCCCGGACGACCTCCAGGATCTCGGGACCATACTTCTCGATGAATTGCCGCAACTCTTCGTGCGTGGGGTGATCGTTGTGGTTCTTCATGGCTCCGCCAGCTCGGTTTCGGAGGAAGCATACACCGATTTCGGCGTGAAGTGTCCAGAAATCGCTATGTGCGAAGCCAGGAGGGAGTCGATCGTGAATCCTCTCCTCGGGGATCTGGATACGGAAGTTCCCTACTTCCACCCCATCCGCTCGCGCAGCGAGGTCACGTGCGCCACGTGATGCACGCTGTGCCAGGCATACGTGGTGAGCATCTGATCGAGCGTCCGGCGCCCGTTCTCGGGGTGGATCAGCGCCCGGCGGAAGTCCTCGGGGCGCATCGACCGGAGCAGGTCGACCCACCGCTTGTGCAGGCTCTCGAGCAGGGAGAGCGAGACGTCGACCGGCGTGGTACGGCTGTCCGCGAGTTCGGCCCAGCGGTCCTCGTAATAGGCCTTGATCGCGGGCTCCTCCTCGGTCAGCGCCCATTTGAAACGGATATAGGCATTCATGTGGCTGTCCGGCACGTGGTGGGCCACCTGGCGGACCGTCCAGCCGCCGGGCCGGTAGGGGGTGTCGAGCTGCTCCGGGGTGAGGCCGGCGAGGGCCCGGCGCATCTCCGCGGGGCACGCCTCGATCCGGGCGATGGCTTCGGCCCGCTCGGCCTCGGTGAGCTCCTCGGGTTTCACTTGCAGGCGTCCAATCGGATATTTGAGGTCGTCGCTCATGGCTCGGGTCTCCGGGGAGAAAAGTGATTCATTCCAGCCGATGCTCGGTCACTGCGCCATTCAGCGCCTTCGCGCCCAGCGTCAGATACAGGTGCCGTCCGGTGACGGACAGATCGCAGCGCGTCCGCCGTTCGAGACGTGGCGCGAGGTCGGCGATGAAGCCGCGGTCGAAGGCGTGGATCTCGATCTCCTTGGCCCGGTGAATGCGTTGGCCCGACGCCTGGCGCAGGATCTGCGCCGGATCGCGGTGGGTGTAGACCACGACGCGCGCGGCGCTCTTGCTGGCCTTGTGGAGCCGGTCAGGGTCGGGGAATCCAACCTCGATCCAGGTCTTGATCCCGCCATCGGGAGACGGGACCCACAGGGGAGGCTGGTCGCCATCGGAGATACCCCCCTTGGAGAACGTGATCCCCTCCTCGTACTCCAAGCAGTACGCGAGGACGCGCGTGGCCAGGTACTCCAGAGACTCCGAGGGATGCAGGGCCGCGCGCACGGCGAGGGTCTCATAAACGCCGCGGTCCACGTCGGCGAGAGAGATGTCGAAGTTGTAGATGGTCGAGGTCAGGGCCACGGGGTGGAGTCTATCGGATAGACTCTCCCGCCGCATGCTCTGCGCCCTCGTCTTCGACATGGACGGCCTGCTGATCGACTCGGAGCCGCTCTGGCACGAGGCCGAGGTCCACGGCTTCGGCCTCGCCGGCCTCTGCCTGACGCCGGAGCAGTGCCTGGAGACCACGGGGCTGCGAGTGGACGAAGTGGTGCGATTCCGCTACGCGCAGCACCCCTGGACCGCGCCGTCGCAGGATGCCGTGGCCTCGGCCATCGTCGCGCGCGTGGTGGAGCTGGTCCATGCCAAGGGAGTCCTCAAGCCCGGCGTGGCCCAGGCCCTGCGCTTCGCCCGCGACTCCGGGCTGCGGGTGGCTCTGGCCTCGTCCTCCCCGTCCGTGATCATCCACGCGGTGCTCGACACGTTCGGCCTGCGGGCGGCCTTCGAGGTGATCCATTCCGCGGAAGAGGAGGCGCGCGGCAAGCCGGAGCCGGACGTCTATCTGACCGCGGCGCGCAAGCTGGGCGTCGAGCCCGCGGCGTGCGTGGCGCTCGAAGACTCGCCGAACGGCGTGCTCGCGGCCAAGGCGGCCGGCATGAAATGCATCGCCATCCCCGAGCCGGTCCTGCGGCACGATCCGCGGCTCGCCCGGGCGGACGTCCTCATCGAATCACTCACGGAAGTCGACGCCGATCTCCTGAACAGGCTGTAGCTCAGCCGGAGGAAGGACCATGTTCGTGATCGCCTGGCAGTTCGACGTGGCTCCCGAAAACGTCGAGGAATTTGAAAAGCAATATGGCTCACAGGGCGTCTGGCGCGATCTCTTCGCGCGGAGCGAGGGTTACGTCGGCACCCGTCTCCTGCGCGACAGCGCGCGCACGCATCGTTATGTCACGCTGGACCTGTGGACGTCCGAGGCGGCGTACCAGGAGCTTCGTGAGAAACACAAGAAAGAGTACGAAGAGCTGGACGCCACGCTCGAACGTTTGACGACGGCGGAGATCCGCCTGGGTGCTTTCGACTCAGGCGTGTCGGAAGCCGAGGTGATCTGATCTCACCATTTGCCGCTCGCTCCGCCACGCGACGAGCGCCCGCCGCCCGAGCTGCGAAAAGACGATGAGCGGCTCGAGGACGACGAGCCTGACGATGATCTGCTGGAGGTCGCCGGCCGGGGCCTTTCGAGGCGGGGAATGACCGTCGTGTAGGAGGTCTGGTGGCCGCAGTGGGCGCACAGCGTGTCCACACGGCCTGTCCCGGAGCTGGAGTACGTAGGGCGCTCGATCACCCACGAGGTCGACCGTACGGCCTTCGCCTGGCAGCTCGAGCAGCGGCTGAAGCCCGAGAAGATCTTGGACCACGCGCGCCTCCTCATCTCCCCACATTGCGGGCACGTCCAGATCTGATGATCGATCGAGCCGATCCGCTCCTCGGTCCTCTCGGCCGGCGTGAGGTGGGCGTCGTCCTGCTGTTCCTCCAGGAGATTCATGGGAATTCGGCACTGCTTGCAACGGGGATCCCGCATCAAGAAGAAACCTGCGCCGCCCAAACCCAGGCCCGCGAGGATCGCCAGAACCATCCCGGAAAACCGATCCGGATCCGGCCGTTCCCGCGTCCTCGCGACCGGCCGTGGCTGGGCTGGGACCGCCGCCCGCGGGGGCATCGGGGTCGCGGTCTCCGCCGGAAGAGGCGCCACGTCCAGCGCGAGGATGTGCCGGGAAGAGGCGCGGGCCCCTTCGAGGAGGGCGCCCCCCGGATCGCCGGCGCGGAAGCGGGGGACCATCTCCCCCTGCATGATCGCTTCGCTCGCCTGGTTGTTGGCGGGAGTGTCGAGATCCCGGCCAAGGACGATCTCGGCACTGCGATCCCCCAAGGCGGCAAAGAGCAGGAGGCCCTTTCCCCCTGCGCTCTCGTCGAGCCCCCAATGGTTGAACAGGTCGATGGCGAAGTCGCGGGAGGGTACGTCGCCCGTCGAATCGATCACGACCACGATGAGCTCGGCGCCGCTCGCCGCATGGATTCGATCGCCGAGGCGGTCGATCTCCTGCCGGGTCTCGGGGGGAACCGATCCGGTGAAATCCACCGACCAACCCTCTGGCCGCGGGCTGGGGATCTCCTCGACCGCGACAGCCAGGATGGGGAAGGCACCGGCGAGCAGGGCCAGCACGAAGACGAGACACACGAAGATCGACGAACGGGGAATTCGGGTCATGGCGTTTCGTCTCTCCTGACTACTTATGCTCCGGGTGATCAAAACGTTTCAGGCGCGGGCTGAGCCCAGCGTTCAAGGGAGGGGACGCTGGCGAATCCGTTCCTGCTCCACAACGGTGTAGCGGCCCTCCAACGAAAGCCGGGAGATAGCCCTGAGGTCCTCTAGCACCTCCGCGACATGAAGGGGGGACGCAGGAGTGAAACGGAAATAGACCAGCCCGAGAGGAGCAGGCAAACCCCGGCGGTAGATCAGCTCCCCGTAGTCTCGGTCGAAGGTCAGGAGAATACGCCTCTCCCGATGAGCATGGGCAAGGACCTCAGGATCGCCGGCGCCCGGAAACGACTCAGCGGCCGCAAGCACGTCGTAGCCAGCGTCACGGAGCCCGTAGACGCTTCCAAGAGGAATGTTCTCGTTGGCGAGGAATCGGATCAAGCAGTATGGAGGCGGAGCGCGTAGAGGCTCTCATCCTTGAGCGACTCGGCCGCAAATGCGAAGACGGCCTGGAGTGCCCGAGGCGTGAGAGTCGGATAGTTGGCGAGGATCTGCTCTGGGCTCCAGCCGCTGCCCAGGAGGTCCAGGAGGAAGGAGACCGCCAGCCGGGTTCCCTTGACCACAGGCTTACCGACCAGAATGTCGGGATCGGAGTGGATGTAGTCACGCCAGTCCATGGACTTCAGGCTACTCTGAGCCGAGCCCGGGAGCAAGTCTCGCCCCCAGCCCCGCCGTCCGGCCGGTGGCCCAGGCCCAGGCGAAGTTGTGGCCGCCGATCGGCCCGAAGGCGTCGAGGATCTCGCCGCAGAGGAAGAGGCCGGAACGGAGACGGCTCTCCAGCGTCCGCGGATCGACCTCGGAAAGGGCGACGCCGCCTCCCGTGACCTCGGCCTTGCGATACCCCTCGTCTCCCGTCCAGGGGAGCGGATAGCGCGTCAACAGCTCGACGAGCGGCAGGCGCTCCTCGCGGCGGAGCTGGTGGAGAGGGCGAGCGGGATCGACTCCGGCTTCCGCGAGGAGCGCGTCAGCCAGCCGGTCCGGCAGATGCCGCCGCAATGGGCCGACCACGGAGCCCGAGCCCTCGCGCAGGGCCTGATCCCAGGCCGTGGGGTCGAGATCCGTCCACTGCATGAGGAGGGGTTGGCGCGCGCCACCGTTCAGACGCGACCGGACCGCCAGGTGCGAGATGTCGAGCACCGAGGGCCCGCTGTAGCCGCGGTGGGTGAACAGAAAGCCGCCGTGCGTGGTGAACCCTCTTCCTGGACCGGGCGCGGTGATCGTCACGTCGAGCGAGACGCCGGCGAGCTCCGCGTGCCGGGGCGGCTCCACGGTCAGCGGCGTCAGGGCGGGGTAGGTGGGATGGATCGTATGCCCGAGGCCGCGCACCAGCTCGAAGCCGAGGCCGTCACTCCCGGTGCCGGGCAGCGACATCCCGCCGGTGGCCACAATCACGGACGCGACCAGGATCTCGCCGCCGCCGCGCAGCCCGATCGACCACACACCGTCCGGCCGCGGCGTCAAAGCATCCACCAGGATGTCGAAGCGGATTTCCACACCGCGGCGCCGAGCCAGGGCGACGAGACCATCGCGCACCTGGCGGGCACTGTTCGACGCGGGAAAGAGCTTGCCGGTCTCCGGCTCCAGGACCAGCTCCAAGCCCACCTCCTCCTCGAAGAAGCGCCGCTGCTCGGCGAGCGGCCAGGAGAGCA
>DATFPH010000522.1:0-2660 GCA_035264905.1 Thermoanaerobaculia bacterium | reverse complement strand
AACAGCTCTGGATAGGCGTCGAGCAGCAGAAGGTGACCCACGTAGACGGTGAGTGCTAGCTGGCCGGTGGCAGCCAGCGGCCACGTCATCCGCGGCAGCCAGTCGGCCAGGAGCAGCATCCCACCGAGCACCGCGCAGGCCGAACCGATCGACCCCAGCATCCACAGCGGCATCTGGCTGTGCGGCCGGTCATTAATGAGGTTGGCGAACCAGTAGTACGCGCCCGGCTCCTCGAATGTTTCGCCGAAGGCCGTTGCGAGCCAGTCGGCGGCGAAGGCTGCGGACACGGCGACCGTCGCCCCGATAACGAGCAACCACCAGCGTACCGGCGGCGCCGCCAAATTCCGTCGTCCGATCCACAACCCGACGAGCAGCGGAGCCGCCCAGGTTACCAGCGGGTATTTCCCCGTCAGCAACAGGTCGAGGGCGATCTTGCCGGCCGGATCGTCGAGCGAGGCGGGGTCCCCGGTGAACCACTGCGGCGCTACCATCACGCTCCAGAGGTAGACGAGCGGCCCACCGACGAGCACGACAACCCCACCCGCCAGCAACCATCGGTCCGGGAGGGTGAAGACAAACGCCGCGAACAGGAAGTAGATCGCATAGTACTGCAGGATCACGAGGGCTCCGTGGTCGAGTCCCTGCAGCCATAGCCCCAGCGGAAGCAGCAGCGCCCCCCGGACGACCAGCCGCCCGCGAACAAGAGACGGCCGTCCGCGCGAGCGGTCACCGACGAGCAGGGCCACCCCTACCCCGGCGAGCAGCGCGAACAGCACGGAGGCGCGCCCGTGGGAGACGCCGTAGAGGTTGCCGAGGGCGGTGTCGGGTGTCGGGTTCGGCCCGAAGTGAACCATGACCATGCCCAACACCGCGATCGCGCGGGCCGCGTCGACGCCGCGTAGTCGCCGGTGAGACCGACGTGAGGACGTGGAACGGGTCTCGGGGACGCCGGCCACGGGACGGCCGCTCGCCACGCCGTCATCCACCAGTCTTCGATTCATGCCGGTAAGCGTAGCACGAAGAGTTCTGAAACTACCTTGCGCGACAAGGGTGACGCAACGTACGTGCTAGCACAGCCAAATGCCAGGGTCGGGGATCAGAAGCGGGGATGGAGCCTGACTCCCCCACGACAATTCGGGAGGTAGACGACGAGGTGGCGGCCCCCGGCGCGGCGAGAACCCAACGTTCTCCCTGACGAGGAGAAGTTAGGAAGGTCTCTCTGCACGATGCGCCTTCCAACGTGCTGGTGTATGATCGACTCGTGGTGAGGGAGACGCGTTACGCTTGCCGAGACGTAGACAACCGCGGCCGGTCCCGGCTCGCAGAGAGAATCGTCCGAGTAACAGCCCGGCGGGGGAACCGATGGCAAAGCTAACCAGAACGCGTTCCTGGCCTGTGCGGGCCAACGCCCTGCTGCTCGTCCTCCAGGCGGCAGGGCTGGGAGGGATAGGCGCCTACACCGTCTACCAGATCGACTGGCAGCAGGTCCAGCAGCAGGTCGAATCTGACGGGTCGCTTTCGCCGGAACTGACCGAAGCGGTCGAGCACGCGGCCATCACAGTCTTGACCCTTGGACCGCCCGCGGTCCTGGCGCTCCTGGCGGCTCTGGGTTTCCTTTTTCTGTTTCGAGTAGGGTGGCTGATGGCCATGATGGTGCAGGCGATAACCTTGCTGGCCTGCCTGTTGATCTACTCCGACTGGGAACCAGTCTACGGGTGGTTACCAATCTTCATCTACCCTGTGATGCTCTACTGTATCGTGATGTCCCTGTACCTCAACTCCTCCGACGTGCGGGCGGCGTTCCACATTAAACCGCGGGCCCGAACCAGGAAGGCGACACGTGAGCTCTGAGACCGACGAGGCCCTGCTCCGGCGCTTCGAGCCGGTCGCCCGTTACACCAAGGGGGACCGGTTCTTCCCCATGGACGCCGAGTCATACGTGCGAGCCTGCAGCCTGTGGGTGTGGCGACCCGGCGAAGAGCCAGTCTGCCTGGTCCCGCACAGGAAGCTGACCCTAGACCAGCTGGCCGAGCCGCGACGCGACCAGTTCGGCGCCGTACACTACCTCAGGTTCACCGACCCGCAGAGCTTTAAGGACTTGATCCGCGAAAACGCCCGTCGCCGTCGCAAATCCCGCGAGGAGGACTTTCGAGCCGGGCGGGGTCGTCTGGCACGGGTCGGTTACGTCTCGCGCATCATGGACACTCTCTTCTCTATAACCCTACTGGCCCGCGGACGTGTGCCGGGGATCACGGCGGCGGCGGGCCGTACCGCCTACGCGAACCTCCTGGCCGAGAACGAGCATTACCGCTACCACGGCCGTGTGCTCCGGCAAGACGGCTGGATCGTCCTCCAGTACTGGTTCTTCTACGCGTTCAACGACTGGCGCTCGGGGTTTTTTGGCGCCAACGACCACGAGGCCGATTGGGAGAAGGTCTTTATCTACCTCTCCGAGTCGCCGTCGGGTGAGGTCACCCCGGAGTGGACGTCCTACTCCTCCCACAACTACGAAGGCGACGTCCTCAGGCGACGCTGGGACGATCCGGAGCTTCAGAAGATCGGCGAGCACCCGGTGATCCACGTCTGCGCCGGCTCCCACTCCAACCAGTATGCCGCGGGTGAATACCTGACCGAGATGGAGTTGTCCTTTATGGGCCCCG
>DATFPH010000521.1:0-2585 GCA_035264905.1 Thermoanaerobaculia bacterium | reverse complement strand
CATTACGTCGGCTCCGATGCCGCGTCCGACTTCGACGCCGTTGACCAGAGCCTGTCCAACGACCTGCGAGAGGTCGGGCGTGTCGCTGGGCGTTGAATTCTCCCTGATTGTGGGCGCCGAAAATTCCCTGGCTGGCGCCCTGGCTCGGGGATCCGGGGCGCGCCCCGGAACCCCGAGCTTTCCCATCTTCGCTGAACTTACCCGCCGACGAGGATCGGATGGGGGCGGCGACGGTGGTCCAGCTGGGAGAACTCATGATGATCCTGGATCTTCACCGCCAGGGACTGTCGGTTACGGCGATTGCGCGCCGCACGGGGCGTGATCCAAAGACGATCCGCAAATACATCGAGCGTGGGCTCGAGCTTCCCGTCTACGGCCCGCGTCAGGTCGGCCGGCCGAACAAGCTCGCGCCCTACCTCGATTATCTCCGCGAGCGCATCGCGGCCTTTCCCGATCTCAGCGCCGTCCGGTTGACGCGCGAGCTGCGCGAGCGGGGCTACGTTGGTGCCTACACGGCCGTGAAGCGCTTCGTTGCGGCGATCCGGCCGAGCGATGGGCCAAAGCCGTTCGAGGTCCGCTTCGAGACGCCGGCCGGCCACCAGGCCCAGGTCGACTTTGCCCGCTTTGTCGTCACCTTCGAGGACGAGCCGGGCGTGACGCGCATCATCTGGCTGTTCTCGCTGGTACTGGGCCATTCCCGGCACATCGTCGCCCGCTTCGTCCTGCATCAGGATCTGCAGACCCTCCTGCGCTGTCACATGGCGGCCTTCGAGGCAATCGGCGGCGTGCCGATCGAGATCCTGTACGACCGCATGAAGACGGCCGTGACCGGCGAGAATGACGAAGGGCACATCGTCTACAACCGATCGCTCATCGCGCTCGCCAGGCATTACGGCTTCCTGCCCAGAGCCTGCCGCCCTTACCGGGCAAAAACGAAGGGGAAAGTCGAGCGGCCGTTCAGTTACATCCGCCAGGACTTCTTCCTCGCCCGCTCGTTCCGGAACCTTGAGGACCTGAACGCGCAGCTGCAGGACTGGCTCGACACGGTGGCGAACGTCCGCCTGCATGGCACCACACAGCGGATCGTCTCGGAAGCCTTTACGGCCGAACGGCTGGAGCTTCAGGCGCTGCCGGCCACGCCCTTCGACGCGCTGCTCAAGCTCGAACGGCGCGTCAGCCATGACGGGCTCGTCTCGATCGGCGGCAACTATTACAGCGTTCCCGATCGGACACGGCGCGTCGTCGAGGTGCACCAGCTTCCTGACACGATCCGCATCCTCGACGGCGGCCGCCTCGTGGCCACCCATCCGGTCCTGGAGGGCCGGCGACAATACCGGGTCGACCCGAGCCATCGTCAGGGTGGCGCGGCTCGCGCATGGCGGCACGGGTTCGAGGACAGCGTCACGATCGGCAGGCGGGGCGATCACGTCGCCCGGCGCTCACTCGCCTTCTACCAAGCCATCGGCGAGCGTCTTGCGGCCGGTGAGCCGAGCAAGATCGGAGGCCGCTCATGACGCAGGCCTCCGCGACGACCCTCGACAGCATCAAGCGCAGCCTCGTCGGTCTCAGGATGCCCCGTGCGCTCGAGGTGCTCGATGCCACAATCCGGCGCATGGAGCAGGGTGAGATCGACGGCATCGGCGCCCTGGACCAGATCCTGATCGAGGAACTGACCTTGCGCGAGAACCGCCGCGTGAAGACGGCCCTCCTGATGGCCCGCCTGACCACGATCAAGACCCTGCAGGGCTTCGACTTCGCCTTCCAGCCCTCGCTGGATCGCAACCGCATCCTGGCGCTGGCGGAACTCAAGTTCATCGACCGCGCCGAAGTGGTGCACCTTCTCGGGCCGCCCGGCACCGGCAAGAGCCACCTTGCGACGGCCCTCGCCGTGGAGGCCGTGAAGGCCGGCCGCAGCGTCGCGTTCTCGACGCTGGCCGAGCTCATCGCCTCGCTCGCGAAAGCCGAGCGGGACGGAACGCTGCGCGAGCGTATCCGCTATCTCTGTCGCGCCTCGCTTCTGGTCGTCGACGAGATCGGCTACCTGCCGGTCGTGCCCGGCGGCGGCAACCTGTTCTTCCAGCTCGTCAACGCGCGCTATGAGAAAAGCGCGATGATCCTGACGTCGAACCGCGGCTTTGCCGAATGGGGCGAGGTCTTCGGCGACCCCGTGGTCGCCACCGCGCTCCTAGACCGGCTCCTGCACCACGCCGTCGTCATTCAGATCGAGGGCGCAAGCTATCGCCTTCGCCAGCACGCCGACCTCGTCCCCGAGCACGTCCGCTCGAAAGCCCTGATCACGCCGCCGCCGGCACCCAAACGCCGTGGGCGCCCGCCAGGAAAGGCTATGCCCGATCACCACGACGGCTGATCACCGCACGTCGCCAAACCCGCCAGACTGGGGAATTTTGAAAGCCCATAATCGCGGAGATTCCGGTGCCCGTTGACAGAGGCCACCTCTACCGCATTCTCTCGAACCCGCTCTATGTCGGCGAGATTGCGCATAAGCACGAGCGCCATGCCGGCCAGCACGCGGCCATTGTCGATCGCGAGACCTGGGACAGGGTGCAAGCAACGCTTAAGGGCAA
>DATFPH010000520.1:0-12668 GCA_035264905.1 Thermoanaerobaculia bacterium | reverse complement strand
CTCCCGCCGGAGAGTGGTGTCCCCGGCGCACGCCGAGTCGAGGAAAGCGGACCGCTCCGCCGGCGGCGTGTCCAGGGCCTCCTCGAAAAGGCGGTCCACCTCGTGCCATCGCTCGGGGTCCATCGCTTCGCCTCCTCGAGGATTATGTGCCGGTCGCCGCGTTTGTCTGCAATGTGCTGTAGAGCCATGCCCGGCCCTCACACCCGCCTCGGGGAAAACCCGGAGCAACTTGCCTCTATATATGGGCAGACGTATACTTCAGATTTGTATCTAACCCTCTGCGTTGCGCTCAGCCCCTTGGTCTCGGTCGGAGCCCAAGTGGGCCTGACGGAATGGCAATTTTTCCCGGAAGATGCCTGGGCCATATCGGTCCAGTTCTGATGGAAGAGGAGGTCAAGCATGAAGAAAAATAGGATAAAGGATCAGGAAAAGACACTGAAGCCGCGCCGCCTCAGCCTGAACCGCGAAACGATCCGGTCTCTCAATGAGCCGACCTTTCTTGAGCTGGCCAGAGGAGCCTTCACCATGTCCAACTTAGATCCTGGTTGCGGCCCACTGACCTACCACTGCGGGTGAGTGTGAGCTCTGGGGGTCGTGCATAAGTCGACCACCTTGGCGAAAGGTCACGGTGGTCGACGAGACCAGCTCCAGATATCACCCTCGTCAGTGGCCCGTACTGTGCACAGATTTCTATCGCCCGGTCCGACGCCTACCCAGAGGAGCGAGGAATGAGGCGGGGCAGAGAGCACGGTCCGCACCTCTCCGCTCGCCACGTCAAAGAGCCGAAGGATGCCAACCTCGATGAAGAGGAGTCGCGGCCCATGACGTAGAAACGTCGGGTTGAACCCGGTCTGGGAGACGCGGCGGTAGGTATTGTCCAACAGAGACCACAGGAACACCCCCGCGGCTTTCCCGTCCGGCCGCGTCGACATCCCTCCAGCGAGGGTCCTACCGTCCTTGGACCAGGCGAAACCGGCGAAGACATGGCCACCTTCAATCGGAGGAAGCACGCGCGGCCGGGACTGGGGGCGAAGGAGGTCCAGGAGAGCCGTCCCGTGATTGGAATAGTGAAAACCGATCTGTTTGCCGTCCGTCGACCAGAAAGGATAAGCCACCGGCTGATCCGGAAGATGTGTGATCTGGGTCAGGCCGCTGCCGTCGGGCCGGATCGTCCAGGCTTCGTACTTGCCGCCGCGGTTCGAGGCGAACAGGATCCGGCGGCCGTCCGGGGACCAGTAGGGAGTCCGGTCGCGGGCTAGATCGTTGGTCAGCTGCCGCAGGTCGCCGCCGTCGGGCCGGATCAGGAGCAGGTCCTCCGTCGGGGAAGAGGTCCCCAGGGCCAGCCAGGCCCCGTCGGGAGACACGTCACAGGAGAGGATGGCGCGCGCGCCTTGATACGCCAGGGCGGGAAGACCGTCGACCTGGGCCGTCTTCGGGTCGAAGGGGACCAGTTCGACAAAGCTGCGGCTGCTTTCCGTGGCGTAGATCAGGCGGTGTCCATCGCGCGAGAGGCTCGGCAGCGCGCTCCACTCCGAGGAGGTGGTGATCGGCTGTGGAGTGCCCGACACCCGGCCCGAGCGTTCATCGACAGCGACCCTCCAGAGATTCATGTTGCCGCCCCGGTTGCTGGCGAAATACAGAAACCGGCCGTCGGGAGACCACACCGGGCTCCAGTTGTAGAAGGCATCGTCGACCACCGTGACCGGAGATCCGCCGTCCACAGGGATCGTCCAGATGGCACGGCGGCTATCGGGCTGTGCGAGCCCCCAAAAGGCAATCCGCATGCCATTGGGCGACCAGGCGGGTTGGACGCCGTCCTGGACCGCCAGGGACCGCTGCGCCCCGGTGGCGACGTCGATGCGGACGATCTGGCTCACTGAATATCTTGTCCTGGGGTCGAAAGCTCCCTCGGTGGCGACCGCGATCTCCCGGCCGTCTGGGGACCAGGCTGGATTGAACCCAAAATCGGTCAGGCGCTTGACGGATTCGCCGGTGGCCCCCATGAGGAAGATGCCACCGCCCTCCCGCTCGGACCGGAAGGCGATCTGTTGGCCGTCGGGCGAAAAAGCGGACTGATAGTCGTGGGCCGGTGAGCCTGCGGTCAGGTTGATGGGTTTGCCTCCCGCCACCCGCTGGAGGAACAAGTCGGCGTTGCCGTCGATGATCTTGGTGTAGACGAAGAACGTGCCGTCCGGCGACAGGCTGGGGAAGGTCTCGCTCCCCTGGAGATCGGTCAACTGGGCGATCTGCCCCGGTCGAACGTCGGGTGCCGCGCCGCCTCTCCTCCAGACCAGGAGGCCCATGGCGACGCCAGCGGCCAGCGCGACGGCTCCAAGGGCAGCCCAGGTGAGTCGGCGCTGTGGGCGGCGGGGGGCTGAAGGGCTCAGGCTGCCGCTGCCCGTGGTCGGCAGCCCCAAAACGCTCCGCAGGTCGGCCAGGGCCTCCGCCGCATCCGCAGGGCGTTGCCCCGGGTCCTTGGCCAGCATGCGGGAGACGATCCGATCGAGCTCCGCCGGCACGTCGGGCCGCAGGTGAGCCAAGGGCTCCGGAGCCTCATGGAGTACGGCATGGACCACTGCGGCGCCGGCGCCTCCGACGAACGGCCGCCGCCCGGTGAGCATCTCGTGGAGGACGACCCCCAGCGACCAGACATCGGCCCGAGCGTCGACCGCCTCGCCCCGCATCTGCTCCGGCGCCATGTAGGAAGGCGTGCCCAGGGCAGAGCCTGTTGGAGTCGGCCCGACCTCCCCGGCGAGCTTGGCGATACCAAAGTCGAGGATTTTCACCACGCCGTCGCGGGTCACGAAGAGGTTTCCCGGTTTCACGTCGCGGTGGATGATCCCGTGTTCGTGTGCCTTGGCGAGCCCGCGAGCGGCCTGGACGACGATCTCGAGAGCTTCCTCCACCGGCAAGGGGCCGCGGGCGATGCGGCGATCGAGGCTTTCGCCGTCATAACGGGGCATGGCGAGGAAGAGGAGGCCGTCCTCGTTCTCCCCGATCTCGTGAATCGTGCAGAGATTGGCGTGGTCCAGGGCCGAGGCAGCCCGCGCCTCCGTGAGGAACCGGGCTTTGGCCTCCGGGTTGCGAACCAACTCCGGGGCCAGGAACTTCAGGGCCACGGGGCGGCCGAGCCGGATGTCCTCCGCTGCATAGACCACGCCCATGCCGCCGCTGCCCAGAGGCTCACCGATCCTGAAATGGGAGATTGTGCGGCCCGCGAGCATGGCTGGACCCCGATCGTCGAGAAACGCCGGCCGTTCCGCCAGGGTTCTGTCCTGGGCCTCCTTAAAAAGGCGGTCCACCTCGTGCCATCGTTCAGGGTCCATTGCTCCTCCTTCTCCAGGAATCATGCATCAGCCACTCGCCCTCGGCCACGCCGGAACTCCTTTTCTCTGTCGATGGTCTAAAATATGACGGGCTGGCGTTTGTTCCCGGAAGAGGCTGGGTCATGTTGGTCCAGTTCTGATGGAGAGGAGGTCTAGCATGAAGAAAAACAGGATCAAGGATCAGGAAGAGAAAAGGCAGCTGCGCCGCCTCAGGCTGAACCGCGAAACGATTCGGCTCCTCAGTGATCCGGCGCTCCTTGGGTTGGCCAGAGGAGGGGACACAAACACATGCGGACCCACATGCCCAGCCCCTGTCACCGACTCCTGCATCAATTACAATTGCGTCCCAACCGGCTGCAGCGGCAGAGCTACTGGTACTGGAGCAGTTTAGTGGCCAGGCTCATCTCGGCGAATGGCGTCGGCGACGCCTTGGCGGAAGCCAAAGCGGTCGGCGCGACCAGCGACAAGCTCCAGATGTCACCCTCTTCGGCGGTCCGCACTGTGCACAGACTTCTGTCGCCCGGTCCGATGCCGACCCAGATGAACCAGGAGTTCGAGGGAGGAGAGAGCACGGTCCGCACGACTCCACGCGCCACGTCAACGAGCCGAATGTTGCCGACCTCCTTGAAGAGGAGTCGCCGTCCACGGCGGAGAAAGACTGGATCATACCCCTCCTGAGAAAGGCGGCGGTGGGTGTTATCCAGAAGAGACCACAGGATCACTCCCTCGACCCCTCCGTCCTGCCGCGTCGAAATTCCGCCGGCGAGGGAGCCGCTGTCCTTGGACCAGGCGGAACCGGCGAAGATCTGGCCACCTTCAACCGGAGGGAGCACGCGCGGCCGCGACGTGGGACGACGGAGGTCCAGGAGGGCCGTCCCGCGGGAGGAGTAGTAAAAGCCGATCTGCTGCCCGTCCGGCGACCAGAAAGGGTAGAACACCGGCTGATCCGGAATGTGTGTGATCTGGGTCAGACCGCTGCCGTCGGGCCGGATCGTCCAGGCTTCGTACTTGCCGCTGCGGTTCGAAGAGAACAGAATCCGGCGACCGTCCGGGGACCAGTAGGGGGTCCGGTCGCGTTCTGGATCGTTCGTCAGTTGCCGCAGGTCGCCGCCCTCGGGCCGGATCAGGAGCAGGTCCTCCGTCGGGGAAAAGGCCCCCAGAGCCAGCCAGGCCCCATCGGGAGAGACGTCACAGGAGAGGATGGCGCGCGCGCCTTGGTACGCCAGGGTGGGAGGACCGTCGACCTGGGCCGTCTCCGGGTCGAAGGGGACCAGCTCGACAAAGCTGCGGTTGCTTTCCGTGGCGTAGATCAGGCGGTGGCCATCGCGCGAGAGGCTCGGGAGCGCGCTCCACTCCGAGGAGGTGGTGATCGGCTGCGGGGTGCCCAACACCCGGCCCGAGCGCTCATCGACGGCGACCTTCCAGAGATTCATGCTGCCGCTCCGATTGCTGGCGAAATAGAGAAACCGGCCGTCGGGAGACCACACAGGGCTCCAGTTGTAGAAGGCATCGTCGACGACCGTGGCTGGAGATCCGCCGTCCACAGGGATCGTCCAGATGACACGGCGGTTGCCAGGTTGGGCCACACCCCAGAAGGCGATCCGCAGGCCCTTGGGCGACCAGGCCGGTTGAACGCCGTCCTGGACTCCCAGCGGCTGCTGCGCCCCGGTGGCGACATTGATGCGGACGATCTGGCTCAGCGAAGATCGTCTCCTGGGGCCGAAAACTCCCTCGGTGGCGACTGCGATCTCCCGGCCGTCGGGGGACCAGGCCGGGTTGAACCCGAAGTCGGTCAGGCGCTTGACGGATTCGCCGGTAGCCCCCATGAAGAAGATGCCGCCGCCCTCCCGCTCGGACCGGAAGGCAATCTGTTGGCCGTCGGGCGAAAAAGCGGGCTGATAGTCGTGGGCCGGCGAGTCTGCGGTCAGGTTGATGGGTTTGCTCCCCGCGACCCGCTGGAGGAACAGGTCGAAGTTGCCGTCGATGACCTTGGTGTAGACGAAGAACATGCCATCGGGCGACAGGCTGGGGAAGGTCTCGGGCCCCGGGAGATCGGTCAACCGGACGATCTGCCCTGGTATTAGGGAGGGATCCACGCCGCCTCTCCTCCAGACCAGGAGGCCCACGGCGACGCTGGCGGCCAAAGCGACGACCCCGAGGGCAGCCCAGGCGAGCCAGCGCCGCGGCCGGCGGGGGGCTGAAGGGCTCAGGCTGCCCGTGGTCGGCAGCCCCAAAACGCTCCGCAGGTCGGCCAGGGCCTCCGCCGCATCCGCAGGTCGTTGCCCCAGGTCCTTGGCCAGCATGCGGGAGATGATCCGATCGAGCTCCGCCGGCACGTCGGGCCGCAGGTGCGCCAAGAGTTTCGGGTCCTCATAGAGCACGGCATGGACCACGGCGGCGCCGGCGCCTCCGACGAACGGCCGCCGCCCGGCGAGCATCTCGTAGAGGACGACCCCCAGCGACCAGACATCGGCCCGAGCGTCGACCGGCTTGCCCCGCATCTGTTCTGGCGCCATGTAGGAGGGCGTGCCCAGGGTGGATCCGGTTGTCGTAGGCCCGACCTCCCCGGCGAGCTTGGCGATGCCGAAGTCGAGGATCTTCACCACACCGTCGCGGGTCACGAAGAGGTTTCCCGGTTTCACGTCGCGGTGGATGATTCCGTGCGCGTGGGCCTTGGCGAGCCCGCGGGCGGCCTGGATGACGATCTCGAGAGCTTCCTCGACTGTCAGGGGGCCGCGGGCGATGCGGCGATCGAGGCTTTCGCCGTCATACCGGGGCATGGCGAGGAAGAGGAGGCCGTCCTCGCTCTCCCCAATCTCGTGAATCGTGCAGAGATTGGCGTGGTCCAGGGCCGAGGCTGCCCGCGCCTCCGTGAGGAACCGGGCTTTTGCCTCCGGGTTGCGCACCAGCTCCGGGGCCAGGAACTTCAGGGCCACGGGGCGGCCGAGCCGGATGTCCTCCGCTGCATAGACTACGCCCATGCCGCCGCCGCCCAGAGGCTCACCGATCCGGAAATGGGAGATTGTGCGGCCCGAGAGCGTTGCCGGACCTCGATCGTCGAACGTCGGCGATCTGCCCAGCGCCTCCTTGGAGGGACGATCCACCTCGGTCGGTCGTTCGGGGTCCATCGCTCCTTCTTCTCGAACGTTTCATCGCAGCGGCTGCGTGGAGTCAGATCCTATCTCGTTGCGCCGGCCGCCGCCTCGGCCAGCAGCTTGTCGATCCTCCGGACCGCTTCGTGGTCCGGTCCATAGAACGTGACGGCGGTCGGGCGCGCCTTCTGCAACAGGGGCCTCGCCTCCTTGGGGCGGCCCTGCCGGATCAGGCATTTCGCGAGGAGGTACTGCACCTTCGACACCTCGATGTGGTCGGGCGCGAGCCTGCGGAGACGGATGTCCAGGCTGTTGCGCAGGTAGGGCTCCGCATCCTTGAAGCGGCTCTGCGCTATGTAGCTCCTTCCGATCTCCGCCAGCGGCCAGGCGACATCCGCATGATCGGGACCCCTGGTTTTTTTGAAGTTCTCGACAGCCTGGTGCGCGAGATCGAGCGCCTGTGCGTATTTCTTCTGGTTGCGATAGAGCTCGGCAAGGACCAGGAGAGTCCGGCCGAACAGGGTGTCTTCCTCGCCGCTCTGCCGCCGGATCTCCAGCGACTGCTCATACAGGGCGATGGCCTCGGGGAATCTTTCCTGGCCCGCGAGGTTCGTTCCCAGGTTGTGGAGAGCGTTGGCCACCCGCCAGTGCTTCGGGCCATAGTACGAGCGGACCATGGCCAGCACCTCGCGATTGATCACTTCCGCCTCGCGGCACCGCCCTGGATAGTGCAGCGCCATCGCCAGGTTGTGCATCGTCTCCGCCACGTCCGGATGCGCGGGGCCGAGGATCTCTCGCTGCGTCTTCAGGCACCTCCGCAGGAGGGCCTCCGCCTCTTTGTACTTTCCTCCCAGGACCAGGACGACTCCGAAATCCGACTGGTCGCGGTAGAGCCGGGGGTCCCGGTCTCCCAGGACCTTCCGGTCGACGGCCAACCCCTCGCGGTAGAGCCTCTCGGACTCGACGTAATTTCCTTGCTCCAGCCGGAAATTTGCCAGGTGGATCAGGGTCTCGGCCACCAGGCGCCCCTCCGGTCCTTCCACCCGCCGGGCGATCGCCAGGGCTTCCTGAAAGATCGCCTCGATCTCGGAGGCGTCCGCGGGGACGGCGCCCTGCCACACGAGGATCTCACCGAGCTGGTTGAGGGTCCGGGCCACGGCGAGATCTCCATTGCCCTGGCGCCGGCGCCGGATCGCCAGGGCCTCCCGCAGGCTCGATTCGGCCTTCTCCAGGGGCGAGCGCTTGATCTGGAAAGCCGCCAGATGCTCGAGACTCTGCGCGACCTCCAGCGAATCGGACCCGAAGATCTGGCGGCGCAGCGCGAGAGCGCGCGTCAGGAGCGGCTCCGCCTCCTCGAACCGGCCCAGGCCGAGGTTGGCCTCGCCGATGACGTCCATCACGGCCGCCTGCACGTCCGGCTCGCCCGCGAGCTCCCGCGAGATGCGGGCCGACCCCTGGTCGAGGATCTCGCGGGCCGTGACGTTCGTACCCCGCGCCTGATAGGGATCGGCCTGCTTGAAGGTTTCCGCCAGGAACGACAGCGCATAGCGGGCCTTGTCCCGCTCCTGGGCGAGCTGCCGCCCCTGGGCGATCAGGCTCGCCACCGAGATGGCCGTGAGCAGGACGACCGTGGCCGTGGCCGCGACCGCGGTGCGGTGGCGGCGGGCGAATTTGCGGGTCCGGTAGCTCAGCGTATCGGGCCGCGCTGTGACGGGGAGGTCCTGGAGGTGCTTCTCCAGGTCCTGGGCGAGCTCGGCGGCCGAGCCGTACCGCCGCCGGGGCTCCTTGCGCAGCGCCATCAGGACGATGTTGTCGAGATCCCCGCGCAGCCGGCCGGCGAGCGCCTGCGGCCGCATCCGGCGGTCCAGCGCGACCTCCTCCGCGTCCGGCGAGCCCTGGAACAGGGCCAGGCTGGGGCGCTCCGGCTCCTGCTCGCAGATGACGCGCTCCCTCTCATAGGGCAGCTCCGCGGTGAGCTGATAGGGGCTGCGGCCCGCCAGCAGCTCGTACAGGATCACGCCGAGAGAGTAGACGTCGCTCGCCGTCGTGATCGCATCGCCCCGCACCTGCTCGGGGCTGGCGTAGCGGGGCGTCAGGAGCCGCAGCCCGATCCGCGTCCTGTGGACGGTGTCTTCGGCCTCCGGGGCGAGCCGCTTGGCGATGCCGAAGTCCAGCAGCTTCGGCTCTCCCTGGGGCGTCACCAGGATATTGGCCGGCTTGAGGTCGCGGTGCACCAGCAGGTTCTGGTGGGCGTGCTGGACGGCGGAGCAGATCTTCTGGAAGAGAGCGAGGCGCTGGTCGATCGTCAGCCGGTGGCGGTCGCAGTACTCGTCGACGGGCACCCCCTCGACCAGCTCCATGACCAGATAGGGACGGCCGTCCTCCGTGCTCCCGCCGTCGTACAACCGGGCGATGTTGGGATGCTCGAGACGGGCCAGGATCTGCCGCTCGGCGATGAAGCGGTGGAGGGCCTCGGTGCTGGCCAGGCCGGAGCGGAGGACCTTGACCGCGACGTCCCGCTCATAGTGCTCATCCTCCCGGCGGGCCAGATAGACCGTGCCCATGCCGCCGCTGCCGATCTTCCGCAGCAGCCGGTAGGGACCGAGATCCCCCTCCTCCTCCTGGTCGTCGAGCGTCAGCCGCAGCAGCTCTTCGGGCGAGCCGGCCAGGAAATGGGAGCCGATCTCGTCCGCGGCGAGGAGTTGCTCGAGTTCCCGGCGGAGAGCGGCGTCCCCGGCGCACGCGGCGTCGAGGAACGCCGGCCGTTCCGCCGGCGGCCGGTCCAGGGTCTCTGCGAAGAGACGGTCCACCTCGTGCCATCGTGTGGTCTCCATCGCTCCTCCTCAACCCTTCATGCGCCGTTCGCCTCCTTTGTCTGCAACGCGGTGAAGAGCCAGGCGCGGGCGCGACGCCATTCGCGGCTCACGGTCTCGACGGAGATGCCGAGCTGCTCGGCGACCTCGTCGAGGGTCAGGCCGGCGAAGAACTTCAGCTCCACCACGGTCGCCTTGCGCGGGTCGACCCTCTCGAGGCGGGAGAGCGCGTTGTCCAGGTCCAACAGATCGGGGCTCATCTCCGGGGCCAGGCTGGTCACCTCGACGAGCGTGATCCTCTCGGACAGCCCGCCGCGCTTGAGCCGGTTCCTGCGCCGGGCGTGGTCGACCAGGATGCGCCGGATCAGGTGCGCCGAGAAGGCGAAGAAGTGGGCGCGGCTCGGCCACTCCAGGCCGGACTGTCCGGTGAGGCGCATGTAGGCCTCGTGCACGATGGCCGTGGCCTGGAGCGTGTGGGTGTCTCTTTCCCGGCGGAGCTGCCGCGCGGCGATGCGGCGCAGCTCTTCATAGACCCGGGGGAGGACGCGCTCGGCGGCCTCGCGGTCTCCCGAGCTCCACTTCCCGAGCAGCTGCGTGATCGTATCGTCGGCCAAGACGTCCTCGTTCCCCGGGTCAGATCCTCTCCTTGATCTTCTTGAATCCGAGCCGGTCGAACAGCGGCTCGACCACGGCCCTGTCCGCGCCCCGGTAGGACAGCTCCTTCAAGCCTACGTTCCTGGGGATCGGCGCGTCGGTGGCGACGGTGGCGAGGCGCTTCGAGAGGACGGCGAGGTCGCGGTGCTCGCGGAGCTTGAAGGAGACGCTCTTCGCGGCGCGGATCTTCGAGAAGGGGATCTCGTCGAGATGGGCGTAGACGTCCTCCAGGTGGCCGTAGGCGGCGAGCAGCTCGGCGGCGGTCTTGCGCCCGATCCCCGGCACGCCGGGGATGTTGTCCACCGGGTCGCCGGCCAGTCCCAGGAGGTCGGTGATCTGGTCGGGGCGGACCCCGAACTTCTCCTGGATGGTGGCCGGGGTGTAGCGCATCTCCTGCGCGAAGTCGAGCAGCGAGACGCGGTCGCTGACGAGCTGGGCGAGGTCCTTGTCGGAGGTGACGACGACGGCGCCGTGACCCCGCGGCGTGAGGCGCGCGAGGAGCGTGGCGATCAGGTCGTCCGCCTCGTAGCTCTCGTCGATGAAAGTGGCGGCGCCCAGGGCGGCAGCCACTTCGAGGCAGGTGTCGATCTGGGCCACCAGCTCGGGAGGCGGGTCCTGGCGCTGCGCCTTGTACTCGGGGTACTCGGCGTTGCGGAAGCTGCCGTTCAGGTTGCGGTCGAAGGCCACGGCGAGGTGGGTCGGGCGCTCGTCCGCGACGAGCTTCAGGAGGAAGCTGGCGAAGCCGTAGGTGGCCGCGGCGGGGGCGCCCTGCGGGGTCTTGATCGAACCGGGGAGCGAGAAGTGCGCCCGGAAGATGTACGGGCTGGCGTCGACGAGATGGACGACAGGACGATAGGCCGGCTCGGTCATCGGGGCTCCTCGGGAATGCTCGAGGAGCCTACCATGCAACTTTTCGTGGTAGGATTCGCACGCGTCCAATATAAGCGTATTTCGCACAAGGCGAATATTTTTGGAGTAGTGAGAGAATGAGTGATGTGCGGGATCACTGGATGGTTCGAGCGGGGAGGGCAGCCTGGCGATTCAAACACTCTGCTGCGAATGACCGAGGCTTTGGCGCATCGTGGCCCAGACTCTAGCGGCTACTTCCAGGAGGGCGGGCTCGCCCTGGGATTTCGCCGCCTGAGCATCATGGATCTGGCCACGGGTGATCAGCCGCTGTACAGCGAAGATCGCAGCGTGGTGTTGATCTGCAATGGTGAGATCTACAACTACCGCGAGCTGACACGGGAGCTCACCGCCAAGGGCCACGTCTTCCGGACCCGAAGCGACGTCGAGGTTCTGATCCATCTGTACGAGGAGCACGGCTGTGATTTCCTCGGCCGGCTCAACGGCCAGTTCGCCTTCGCTCTCTACGACCGCAGGAAGCGGCTGCTCCTCCTGGCCCGCGACGCCTGTGGAATCAGCCCTTTGTACTACACGATGGCCGGCGGGCTCTTCCTCTTCGCCTCGGAGATCAAGGCGCTGCTGGAGCACCCGAAGTGCCCCCGCGAGCTCGACCCGACCGGCCTCGATCAGGTCCTGACGTTCCCCGGCCTGGTCGCTCCGCGCACGATGTTCAAGGGAATCTCCAGCCTGGAGGGCGGCCACTATCTCTGCGTCCGGGATGGGGGGGTGACCGAGGGAGAGTACTGGGACCTCGTCTACCCGCTGGCCGGAGAGCCAGGGGAAGAGCGCTCCGAAAAGCATCTGGTCGCAGAGCTGCGGGAGCGGCTGGAGAGCGCCGTGCGGTATCGCCTGCAGGCCGACGTGCCGGTCGGGTTTTACTTGAGCGGCGGCCTCGATTCCTCGCTGATCGGCGCCCTGATCGGAAAGGTTTCGCAGGAGAAGCGGCACTCCTTCTCGATCATTTTTCCCGATGCCGCGATTTCGGAGGTCTCCTACCAGCGACTGATGGCACGCCATCTCGGCTCCGAGCATCACGAGATCCTTTTTGACAGCACACAGATTTGCGATCGGTTACAGCGCATGGTGTATCACTGCGAATGTGCGGTGAAGGAGACCTACAACACGTGCGCCATGGCGCTGTCGGAGGCGGCGCGGCGGGCGGCCACTCCCGTCATCCTGGCCGGGGAGGGAGCCGACGAGCTCTTCGCCGGCTACATGGGCTACCGGTTCGATCAGAGCCGGCTGTCGAGGGCGCACGAGAGCGACATCGACGCGATCCTCGAGGAGGAGATCCGGGAGCTCCTCTGGGGAGATGCCGGCCTCTTCTACGAGACGGACTTCCTGCCCCTGCGCGAGGTGAAGGCCGCCCTGTATGCGCCCGCCCTGAGCGAGCGTCTGCACGAATTCGAGTGCGTCCGCTTCCCTCTCGTCCGCGGCGAACGGCTGCGCGGCAGGCACCCGATCCATCAGCGCTCCTATCTGGATTTCAAGCTGCGGCTCGGCGAGCACCTGCTCTCCGAGCACGGGGACCGCATGGTGCTGGCGAGCTCGGTCGAGGGGCGTTATCCGTTTCTCGATCCCCAGGTCATCGAGCTGGCGACGCGCATTCCGCCGGATCTCAAGCTGCGCAACCTGGTCGAGAAATATGTCGTGCGGAAGGCCGCGGAAGGGCTCGTGCCTCGCGAGGTGATCGAGCGGGAGAAGTTCGGATTCCGCGCCCCCGGCAGCCCGTATCTCCTGCAGCAGCGCGTCGAGTGGATCGAGGACCTGCTCTCGTATGAGCGGGTGCGGGCGCAGGGATACTTCAATCCGGACGTGGTCGAGAAGCTCAAGGCGCGCTACAGGCAACCCGGGTTCCACCTGCACGCGCATCTCGA
>DATFPH010000519.1:0-23884 GCA_035264905.1 Thermoanaerobaculia bacterium | reverse complement strand
CACGCCGGCCAGATCGATCTCGCTGCGCCGCCGCAGGAGCCGCGGCCAGTCCGGAACGACCTCGCCGTGCACCCGCAGGCGCGCCACGCCGCCATCCGGAAAGATGCTCAGGCGCAGATGGGTGATTCGGCCGATCTCACTCTCGATCGCGAAGCGGTTCTGCGCGTTTCCCTGGAGCGGAGAGCGCGGCAGGATCTCGGTCCAGGCGGCGCTCAACAGCTCGTCGGGAGCGGGATGCCCGTCCACCGAGCACGCCTCCAGCGAGCAGGACTCGGGATAGTTGCCACGAAAAAAACTGGTATCGATCACCACACCGCGCGGCGCTCCCGGCAAGCCGAGACGCACGAGGCACCAGTCATGGCCGGGCTCGCGGCGGCGGCGGGTCTCCCAGCCGTCCATCCACTTGCCGACGTCCGTGTATTCGCCCTCTTTCCACACCGGCGCGCTCGCCTTGAGCAGGTTTTCCTTCGGTGCGAAGAATTCGTCGTTCGCGGCGAGCACCGCGCTCCCGAGGCGCTCCGAGGCCAAGTCCACGAGATCGGTGAAGTCGATCATGCCTCTCCCCTGCGCAGGAGCTGTCCGGATGGTACCTCGGAGAATCGGTTCTGCGCGGTGACATCGTAGACCGTTTCGCCCCGGAGCAGAGTGCGCCGGACGGCGCCGTACAGCGTCCGCCCGGCATAGGGGGTGAGCTTGTGGCGGTGCTCGAGATCCCGCGGCTCCACGACGAAGCTCGCCTCGGGCTCCCAGACCACCAGGTCGGCATCGGCCCCTGGCGCGATCGCTCCCTTCCGGCCCTGCAAGCCAGCCAGCCGGGCCGGCGCGGCGCACATCCACTCGGCCAGATCGGTCAACGTGAAGCCACGCTTTTGGGCTCCGGTCCAGACGGCGGACAAGGCGAGCTGAAGCGAAGCGATGCCGCCCCAGGCCCCCCGGAAATCGCCAACGTCGACCTTCTTCATCTCGGGCGGGCAGGGCGAGTGGTCGGACGCGACCAGGTCGAGAACCCCTTCGCGGAGAGCTCCCCAGAGAAGCTCCCGGTTCTCCCGGGAGCGGATCGGGGGCGCGCACTTGAAGGCCACGCCGCCGTCGGGGATCTCCTCGGCAGCGAACGTCAGGTAGTGCGGGCAGGTCTCGGCCGTGACCGGCAGCCCCTCCTCGCGGGCACGCCGCAGGATTGGCAGGACCTCCGCCGAGGCCACGTGGACGATATGGATTCGGCAGCCCGTCTCGCGGCAGAGGCGGACCAGAAGCTCTACGGCTTCGACCTCCGCGAGATCGGGCCGCGACTGGAGATAGCGGCTGTACTCGCGCAGCTCCGCCGGACCCGCGCCGTCCCAGACTCCAGCGGCCGCATCGATCGGGCCCGGAAGCTCCGCGTGAGCGAGGAGCACGGCTCCATATCGGGCGAGCACCGGCAGGGCCTCCCGCAGCTCCGCCTCGCCGACGTGCCCGAACTCGTCGACGCCCGAGGGGACCAGGAAAGCCTTGAAGCCGAGGACGCCGTCCTCCACGAGCCCAGCGAGCTCGCCGGTGTTCCATGGCACCACGCCGCCCCAGAAGCCGACGTCCATATGCGTCTTGCCCCGGGCCGCGTCGATCTTGGTCTGGAGCGCCTCGCGCGTGGTCGTGGCGGGGATGCTGTTGAGCGGCATGTCGACCAGGGTGGTGATGCCTCCCGCGGCGGCAGCCCGGGTGGCGGTCGCGAATCCCTCCCAGTCGGTTCGCCCCGGCTCATTCACGTGCACGTGCGTGTCCACCAGCCCAGGCAGGATGACGGAGTCGCCGCAGTCGAGCAGCTCCTGGCTCTCTGGGGGAATCTCTTCCCAGGCGCCGACGCGCTCGATTCTTCCTTGGCTGATGTGGATGGTGGCCGGCCGCACGCCTTCGGGCGTCACCACGCGGCGGCTGCGGAGGGCGAAGCGGGGCTCCATGCCGGCTATTCTCTCCCGATCGCTTCCAGGGATGTAGGATCACCTTGCACATGGTCCAGCACGAGCCCCCTCCTGCCCTCCTCCTCCGTGGCGGCACAGTCCTTACCCTGGATCCCGCCGCCACGGTCTTTCGCGGGACCGACCTCTTGGTGCAGGACGGCCGCATCTCCTGGATCGGCCCGGTTCCGGAGCCGCCGGCCGGCACCCGTGTCCTCGATGTTTCTGGTGGAATCGTCCTCCCCGGGCTAGTCCAGGGGCACCTCCACCTTGGCCAGACCTTCTTCCGCGGTCTCGCGGAGGAGCGGCGTCTGCTCGCCTGGTTGCGCGAGCGGATCTGGCCGCTCGAAGCCGCGCACGACGACGAGAGCGCGTATTGGTGCAGCCTGCTCGGGGCGGCGGAATGCCTCCTCGGCGGCACGACCACGATTCAGGACATCGGCATCGGACCGGGCGCCCAAGGGTTGCTCGACGCGATCGCCGCCTCCGGCCTGCGCGCCTTCGCGGGCCAATGTCTGATGGACTTCGGCGCGGAGCTTCCAGCGGCAATGCGGGCAGAGACCGACGCGGCGCTCGCCGCGACCGAGGCTCTCGGAGACCGCTTCGACCAGGGGCCGGAGGGGCGGCTGCGCTACGTTCTCAATCCGCGCTTCATCTTGACCTGCTCCGATCCGCTCTGGGAGGGCATCCGCGACCTGGCCGGCCGCCGCGGCTGGCCGATCCATACCCACGCGCTGGAGCAGCGCGACGAGACGCTGGCGGTCCGCGAGCTGAAAGGCGGGCGGGACGAGATCGAATACTTCGCCGAGCAGGGCGTGCTCGCTTCCGACCTGCGTCTGGCGCACGGCGTGTGGCTCACGGACGCGCATCTGACCCGCGTCCGTAAAGAGCGCTTCAGCGTCGTCCACTGTCCGAGCTCCAATCTGAAGCTCGGCTCGGGGGTCGCCGACCTCCTGGCGATCCGCCGCGCCGGCGTGCCGGTCGGTATCGGCTGTGACGGCGCCGCGTGCAGCAATCAGCTCGACAACTTCCAGGAGCTCCGCCTCGCGGCCCTCCTCCAGAAGACCAAGCACGGCCCCGACGCCTTCTCGGGGCTCGACGCCCTCCGCCTGGCCACCAGCGAGGGCGCCCGTGCCCTCGGGCTCCACAACGAGATCGGCACTTTGGAGACCGGCAAGCGCGCCGACCTCGTGGTCCTCGCGCCGGACCGCCCCGAGCTCTGGGGCGCGCCGCAGGCCGATCCGCACGACCTCGTGGCCTTCGGAGCGTCGCGCGCGGCGGTCCGTCACGTCGTCGTGGACGGCCGGATCCTCGTCGAAGACGGCCGGCTCACGGGTCTCGATCTGGAGGAGATCTTGCGGGAGGCCAGCCGCTGCCTGGGAGAGCTCATCCGCCGGTCAGGGCTGAGGCTCTAAAGGCGGGGCTCGATCACCCTCGGAGGCAGAGGCTTCCCCCGCCCGACCTCACCCCCCCGGCCCCCCTCTCCCATCGCCCACCCAACCCCCGGGAGAGGGGGGAGACTGAGACGAAGAGTGGTGGCGCCCCTCTCCCGGTTGGGGGGTGGGCGATGGGACAGGGGTCGGGGGTGAGGTCGGGCGGGGGACCAGTCTGCCGGATCTGCTACTCTTCCCCGCTCGGAAGAATTCGGCCGTCTTCGCGGTTTTAGAGGACGGCATACCGTCGGGCCCTCGGCCCGCGATCCACCGGAACAGGAAGGCCATGACCCAGCAGATCGACCAGGTCTCGCGGCGGCGGACGTTCGCCATCATCTCGCACCCCGACGCGGGCAAGACGACTCTCACCGAGAAGCTCCTCCTCTTCGGCGGCGCGATCCAGCTCGCCGGCGCGGTCAAGGCGCGCGGCGACGCGCGGCGCGCCCGTTCCGACTGGATGAAAGTCGAGCAGGAGCGCGGCATCTCCGTGACCGCTTCGGTCATGACCTTCGAGTACGCCGGCTGCACCTTCAACCTGCTCGACACGCCGGGCCACGAAGACTTCAGCGAGGACACCTACCGCACCTTGACCGCGGTCGACTCGGCCATCATGGTCATCGACGCGGCGAAGGGCATCGAGGCGCAGACCCGCAAGCTCTTCGAGGTCTGCCGCCTGCGCAACGTCCCGATCATCACGTTCATCAACAAGCTCGACCGCGAAGGGCGCGACCCCTTCGATCTGATGAGCGAGATCGAGCAGGACCTCCAGCTCCACGTCACCCCGGCCTCCTGGCCGATCGGCATGGGGCAGGACTTCCTGGGCTGCTACGACCTCTTCCACGACCGCCTGATCCTCCTGGACCGCTACCGGCGCAACGTCGTCACGCAGGGCGAGAGCTGCCATGGCCTGGATGATCCCAAGCTCGACGAGCTGCTGCCGGAGGGTGCCGTGGCGCGGCTCCGCGAGAACGCGGAGATGGCGCGCGGCCTCTGCCTGCCGTTCAGCCTCCAGGAGTACCGCGAGGGGCACATGACGCCGGTCTTCTTCGGGAGCGCCCTCAACAACTTCGGCGTCCGGGAGCTGATCGAAGGGCTGGTCGAGCTGGCGCCGCCGCCGCGCCCGCAGAAGACCGAGACGCGGGAGGTGCGTCCGGAGGAGGAGAAGGTCACCGGCTTCGTCTTCAAGATCCAGGCGAACATGGACCCCAAGCACCGCGACAGGGTCGCCTTTGTGCGCCTCTGCTCGGGGCGCTTCGAGCGGGGGATGAAGCTGCTGCACATCCGTTCGGGAAAGACCATGGCCATCCACAACCCGCTGCTGTTCATGGCGCGGGACCGCGAGCTCGCCGAGGAGGCCTGGGCGGGAGACATCCTGGGTATCCCGAACCATGGCGCGCTGCGCATCGGCGATGCGCTGACCGAGGGGGAGGAGCTGCGATTCACCGGGATTCCGAGCTTCGCGCCGGAGCTGCTCAAGAAGGTCCGGACGGCCGACCCGATGAAGGCGAAGCATCTGGGCCGGGCGCTCGTGCAGCTCGCGGAAGAGGGGGCCGCGCAGGTCTTCCGGCCGCGCATCGGCAACGACTGGGTCGTGGGCGTGGCCGGCGCCCTGCAGTTCGACGTGCTGGCCGACCGCATCCGCACCGAGTACAACGTCGACGTGATCTTCGAAGGCACCTCCCTCTACACCGCCCGCTGGATCGAGGCGAACGACTCCAACCTCCTCAAGAAATTCGTCGTCTCAAACAACGGCACCATGGCCGAGGACCACAACGGCTCCCCGGTCTTCCTGGCGAGAAACGCCTGGCACCTGAAGAGCACCGGCGAGGATTGGCCGGACGTGCGGTTTTTGACGACGAAGGAGCAGGTGCAGTAGGGGGGCTCAGCCTGCCCCCGCCTCCTCCAAAGCACGTTGAAGGAGATCCGCCACGCCGAGCCGGTCGGCCCAGGACCGCAGATAGTCGCGGTCGAGCGCCTTTGCTTGCAGCCGCAGGACTCCCTGGAGGTCATACCACTGGCGGTCGGAGACGCCTCCTCCTTCGACGTACCAGAGGAGCTTGTGGAGGACGATGTCCTCAGGTGAGGAGAAGTACAGGGAACGCCCGAGGCCGGGCACCTCGTGGGCCACACGCCGCGCCATGTTTTCCCGGGCGAAGGGTGTGTCCTTGGAGACGAAGACATCCACCTTGTAGGCCGTGCCGAGGTGGATGACGTTGAAGCTCTTCCGGGACCGGATCCCATGCGCGATCCGCTCTGGGTCTGCGTAGTAGGTCCCCGCGAGCGCCTGGGCCAGCAGAGCGGCGTGCTCAGGCCGAAGGTCAGCAACAACGTCAGCGTCCTGGGTGGCCCGGGCGACACCGACGAAGCTGCTCGCGACCGAGCCCCCACGTGGTAGGGCACACCGAGCGCATCCAGGGCGTCGATCACCGGGAGCAGGGCCGACCAGAGGTCAAGGTTGGGGATCATAGAACCCGAGCTGCCGCCGCAGCTCCACCACCTTGTGGGCGTCCACCTCGTCGCCGTAGAGCTCTCGCAGGAGGATCTCGTCGCGCTCGGCCTCGCTCGTTTCCGGATGCGCCCGGCGCACGGCTTCCCGGGCGGACTGCCGGCAGAAGTTCGTCAGCTCGATCATTCTCTGGAGCTGGAACGCCGGCCCCCGTTTCCGAATCTCCTCGAGCCAGATCCGCTCGACCTCCAGAGGGGTGTCGGCCGAGAGCGGCTTCATCGTGTCTGTCGCCACGGCTTCAGGATACCGCGTCCCTGTTCTGCTACAATCCATTGTTGAAGATTTCGACAAGAGGACCCTCGACCATGGCGACCGTAAATTTCAGCGTTCCCGAGGACATCAAGGAGGCCTTCCAGAAGACCTTCAATAAGGAGAACCGGAGTGCCATCATCGCCCGCCTGATGCAGGAGGCTGTCGAGGCGCGTCAGCGGGAGCAACGCAGGGCGGCTGCGATCGACGCTGTACTCAAGCTGCGCCGACGGCAGGCTCCGGCCTCGGATGCGGAGATCGCTGAAGCGCGACGAGCAGGTAGGCCGTGAAGGCCGTCATCGACGCCAGTGTCATCGTGAAGTGGTTTCTTCCGGACCCCAAGCTGGAGCCGCACGTTGACCAGGCTCTTGCACTTCTGGAAGACCTCAAGGCAGGGCAGGTGATCGTCGAGCAGCCTCCTCACTGGCTGACGGAAGTCGCCGCGGTGATCACACGCCTCCGGCCCGAGATTGCAGAAACCGCCATCGACCTGCTGGATGCGATGGAGTTGCCGGTCACGGACGACGCGATGAGTCTCAAGAAGGCCAGCCAGCTCTCCCGCGAGCTCAATCATCACCTGTTCGACACCCTGTACCACGCCCTCGCATTTGAGCGCGGACTCACCTTGATCACCGCGGACGACCACTATCTGCGGAAAGCGAGCCATCTTGGGCAAATGATTTCGCTGGCTGATTGGCCGGGAGCAGAGCCGACCAGAGGTCAAGGTTCGGGATCATAGAACCCGAGCTACTCCAGAATACCGCGTGCAGGGGACCAGAGACTGCTCGGATCGCGGATAAAGAGCGGCGGAAGCTTACGAATCGGTTCTGACGCTGTCTCCAGCCCGCAGGGGCAGTATCGGAGCCGCTCTGACACTGTCCCCCGCGGGCAGGGGCAGTGTCGGAAACGTTCTGACGCTGCCCCTGGCGCACAGGGGAAGTGTCGGAAGCGTTTTGACACTGCCTCCAGCAGGCAGGGACAGTGTCGGAAGCGTTTTGACGCTGCCCCCGGGCATTTCAAAAGTTTCCGGCGCCGTTTCTGACTTGCCGGACAGCTTCCGAAGGCGGCCCCGGCAGCCCGGAGCAGCGCCTGAACCCTTTTTGCTCTGCCCCCTGGTCTTTCACGAGCTTCCGGGACGCTTCCAAGGCTGTCAGAGCCCGGGATTTCCTCGCTGCGACAGTTGCATGTGACAACTAACCGTATTAGGCTCCTTCCATGGAAGCCAGGAAGCTCCTCCCGATCCTGACCGAGACCCCTGACCCCGCCCTGGAGCGGGACGCGCAGGCGTTGTATGGGGCTCTCTCGGATCTCATCCGCGTCTATCAGTTCCGCGACCGGGACCGGATCTGTTGCTACGACGTTTCGGTCTCCCAGTGCTATGCGTTGGAGGCGCTGGTGCGGAAGGGGGGGATGAGTCTCAACGATCTGGCGGCGCATCTCTATCTCGACAAGAGCACGGCGAGCCGCGTGGTGGACGCTCTGGAGCGCAAGGAGTATGTGACCCGCGCTCCGCACCCGTCCGACCGCCGCGCCGTGGTGCTCGAAGCGACACCGGCCGGCCGGGATCTGTACCGCCGCATCGAAGGGGACATCCTGGCCGAGGAGAGAGCGCTTCTCGCCGATTTCGATCCCGAGATCCGAAGGGCCATGACCCAACTCATCGCCCGCCTGGCGCGGGCGGCGTCCGAGCGCGTCGAGACCGGCGGCGGTAGCTGCTGCCGGGTCAGCTGAGGAGACAAGCCGGAGCCTGTTTCAGAAGAGACGCGCCTCATTTTTTGAACTCTATAGTTGCAAGTAACAACCACAGGAGATCGACATGAACACCACCCTTCCCGTTGCCGACCCGATCGTCAGCCAGACCCCAGCTCCCGAGGAGGTGCGCGAGATCGTGCGTGCCCGCTACGGAGAGGCCGCTCGCAGCGTGCAGAACCAGAAGGCAGCCTCCTGCTGCGGCACCGGTTGCTGCTCGACGGAGAGCAAAGATCCGATTACCGTCGGCCTCTATGACGAGAGCCAGACGGCCGGTCTCCCGGTCGAAGCAGTGCTCGCCTCGCTAGGGTGCGGCAACCCGACCGCTCTCGCCGAGCTGCGGGAAGGGGAAGTCGTCCTCGACCTCGGCTCCGGAGGCGGCATCGACGTCCTCCTCTCGGCCCGCCGCGTCGGAGCCACAGGCAAGGCCTACGGGCTCGACATGACCGATGACATGCTCGCGCTGGCCCGCGAGAACCAGCGCAAGGCGGGCGTCGAGAACGTGGAGTTCCTCAAGGGTGAGATCGAGGCGATCCCGCTCCCCGGCGCCGCGGTCGACGTGATCATCTCCAACTGCGTCATCAACCTGTCGGCCGACAAGCGGACCGTGCTCGCCGAAGCCTTCCGCGTCCTGCGTCCCGGCGGCCGCTTCGCGGTGTCGGACATCGTGCTGCGGGGTGAGCTCCCGGAAGCGGCGCAGCGCAGCCTGGCCTTGTGGACCGGCTGCGTCGCCGGAGCCCTCCAGGAGTCGGAGTACCGGAATCTGCTCGCCGAGGTCGGCTTCGAGAACGTCGACGTCGAGCCGACGCGCATTTATCACGCAGAGGACGCCCGGGCTCTTCTCGAAGATGCGGGGATCGATCCGGTGCTGGCGGATGCGGTGGATGGGAAGGTGATGAGCGCGTTCGTGCGGGCGACGAAGCGGGAGGCGTGAGAGTAGAGCGAGAGCCAAGACACGCCTCGCCAGTTGGCAGTAAATCGCTGGGTTCTCAGCGGCACCCGGGTGTACGGGCTTGACGCCGTCTTCAAACGGCTCGGCTCTGCGCCCGGGAGCCTCCTCACTCTCTCTTGCTCAGACGCTTGCCATAACGTGAAATGTCATCGTGCTGAACGATATCGACGAAGAAGACCGTCCCCGCCGCCATCCGAAAGACGATCCGATCTCCACTGTTGATTCGAGCTTCCAAGTAATACTTTCGGGCTGGATTGGCTTGATCCGCAGCCCGGATGAGGAGGTCTGTTTGATGAGTACAATGGCCGTTTCATCGCAGGCGGCTTGGCGGTCAGAGCTGAGCTTCGCGTAGCTCGCCTTCCACTGCTCCGACCACTCGGCGTTCAGGAAAACCTGCTTGCGCGGCATCGACAGGTCAGCGCCGAGAGCTGGACTGGTGCTTCAAACCATCGAGAAAAGCCTGCGTCTTCTCAAGGCTCGTAGTCCGGGTGGAGCGGCTCGAGGCGAAGTCTTCTTGTGCCCGTGCGATGCGGGCCTGCATCTCAGGATGTGGAACCAAAGCTGGTCTTGGGGGATGAGAGCCGCTGGAATCAGCTCGAAGGTCCCCCTCTCCGTGCGCCCTAGAAGTACGAAGTCGCCTGCGCCGACACCGAGGGCCTCGCGCACATCCTCTGGCAAGGTGGCACGCCCTTCGTCGTCTAAGGTCAGGAATGTCGTCACAGGCGGCATCGGTCGTCTCCTGGAACGGGAAAACTCCGCCCCCTGGAAGGTAACACCCTCACGCGTAGCTCGCAAGGGCCAAGACGGCGAGGAGTGCAGGTCTCCGCTCCACTGGCTTCTTTCGCATGAGGGGATCGACCAATAGCGCACGCGGACAGAGAGTGCTCCGGATTGCGGCAATCCGGCATCTTTGTTAAGATCGTTGAAAAGATTTTCGGGACCGCCGGATCGGCGCGAACGCCCTACAACGAGGACTCTGGACCACCATGAGAAAAGCGTTGCCCCTCCTCCTGGCTCTGACGCTCGCTCTGCCGTCGCTCGCCGCGGCGGCCCCCCGGATCGACGCCGCCACTCTCCAGAAGGCCGCTCGCCTGACGTGCCCGCTCGCCGAGGGTCTCCTGCTCGGCCCCACGGGGGCGTGCAAGGCGTCGAACCTCCAGCGGCGCGTCCTCTCCGGCAACGTGGTCGAGTACACCTTCGACGTCCGCCTGGGCTTCGGACCGTATGACGTGATCCGCCTGCATCGCGTGGTGCGCGAGACGGCGCCTTTCGTGCCGGTTCGTACGAAGGACAGCGTGTTCCTGCTGCACGGCGACATCTGGGGCTTCCGGGCCGCCTTCCTGGCCGACCCGGTCCGCAACCTCCCGGTCTTTCTCGCCCGCAACGACGTGGACGTGTGGGGGATCGATCAGCGCTGGATCCAGGTGCCCGCCAGCGCAACCGACTTCACGTTCATGGAGGACTGGGGCTTCACGCATGACATCCGGGACCTCTACGTCGCGCTGGGCGTATCCCGCGGCGTCCGCTTCGCCACCGGCAACGGCCGCGGCCGGATGCACCTGCTCGGCTGGAGCCGCGGCGGCATGATCGGCTACGCCTACCTGAACGCCGAGAGCCAGCTGCCCCCGGGTCTGCGCAACGTCGCCGGCTTCATTCCGGTGGACGTCTACTTCAAGACAAACGATGAGGAATTCCGGCAGGCGGCCTGCCGGCGCTCGGCGGCTCAGGAGGCGGCCTACGACGCGGGACAGTTCCAGAACGCCTCGGGCGCCCTCGTCCAGACGATCCACACCCTGGCCACGACGGATCCGACCGGCGCATCACCGGTCTTTCCCGGTCTGACGAACCGCCAGGCCGCGCTGCTGACGGGCGAAGCCACCTTCGTCATCTTCCCGCCCGATCAGCAGTTCGTCCCGTTCTACCACTTCACCGGCGGCACGTTCGCGCCGGAGCCCGCGTCGAGCGGCCTGCCGGTCCCGACCGGTCTCCTCTACAGCCCGGAGCCCACCTGGATGGCGCTCCTCGGAGGCGCGGCGCCCTTCCAGCCGACCCGGCAGCTCGCGGACGCCGAGCTGGTGATCTGCGATGAGGAAGACGTGCCCTTCGACGACCACCTGGAGGAGATCACCAATCCCATCCTGTACGTGGGCGCCGGCGGCGGCTTCGGCGAGTACGGGATCTACACGACCACGCTCCTGGGCAGCACGGACGTGACGATCCGCGTGGTCGATCTGACGCCCCCAGACCAGCGCCTCTTCGACTACGGTCACGCCGATCTGTTCATCGGCACCGACGCGAGGACGCTGGTCGGGCGGCCGATCCTGAGCTGGATCCGGGCACACTGAGGAGCCGGGCGGCGCGGTGAGTGCCTTGCTCACCGCCCGCCGTTCCTCCTGAAGAGCACCCCAGGAGCGCTCTGGCCGCGTTCCCGCACCCTTACTCGTCAGGAGGATACCGATGACGACTCGCTTCCCCGCTCTCGCAGCGTTGGCCTTTTCAAGTCTCGTTCTGCTGCCCACCGGGCTGGCTGCCCATCCACCGGACGCGCCGCGGCTCGAGGTCCTCGCCGCCTTCAACCCCGCGGCACTCGAAACGCCCGAGAACCTGGCGTTCGATCGCGACGCCAACCTATACGTCAGCCTCGCGCTCACCGGCGAGATCCGCAAGATCGCTCCGGACGGCACACAGTCCACCTTCATCCAGTTCCCCATCGGCGCGCCGCTCACGCTCTGTGGCCCCTTCTTCAACGCGGTCACCGGCATCACGATCGATCCCCAGGACGACACGCTCTATGCCTCGGTCGTGTCCTGCGATCTGGCCAGCCGCGGGATCTGGAGGGTGGACCCGGACGGCACGGCGGACATCCTCGCCACGCTTCCGCTGGCGAGCATCCCGAACGGGATCGACCTGCACCGCGGATTCCTCTATGTGGCCGATTCGTCCCTCTCCCGCGTCTGGCGCGTGCCGGCCGGCGGCGGGACCGCGGAGGTGTGGTTCGAGGACCCGCTCCTCGCCGGAGATCTGGGGTCCGGGCTTCCGGGAGCCAATGGCCTGAAGATCTTCCGCCGCGAGGTCTACGTCGCCAGCTCGACCCAGGGGCTCATCGTCGCGATCCCCATCGAGCCGGACGGCTCGGCCGGCACCGCCCGGGTCCACGCTGTGATGCCCAGCGGCACCGGGTGCGATGATTTCGATCTCGACGTCCACGGCAGCATCTACTGCACCACCGATCCGACCAATCTCCTGGTGCGGCTCGATCCGGACGGCACCACCGAGATCCTGCTGACCGCAGCGGACGGCCTCGACGGTCCGACCGCCGCGCTGTTCGGACGGCGGGGCCAGGACCGTTTCAATCTCTACATCACCAACGGCGCCTTCCCCTTCTTCTCGACGACGCACCAGCCGAGCCTGATGCGGCTCCATCTCGCGGTGCCGGGCGGATCGCCGAACCAGTAGACTCTCTCCTTTCCTGCCGGGGAACGTTCCTTGCACGCTCCCCGGCCGGGAGGTTCAAAGTTATGAAGCGCTTCTCCATCGCTCAAGGCTATTCGTCTGGATTCGATACCCTGGGCACGACAGACAGCTCCCAAGGCGCCACTCTGGTGGTGCAACCGCAGACGAAGACCGGCGGCCCGGACAACCGGCATACGGACAGCGATCAGTGGATCTACGTGATCGCGGGAGCGGGCCGGGCGAACATCTCGGGCCGGGAGGCCCATCTGGACGCAGGCACCATCCTCCTCATCGAGGCGGGAGAGTCGCACGAGATCCTCTGCCTCGGCGACGAGCCGCTGGTGATGTTCACGGTCTTCTCTCCACCGATCCCCCACTGAGGGCTATGGAACGAGTGCGCCTGAGCGAGGTGGTCGCATTTTGCGACCACCTCGGCATCAGCCCGGGGTGTGCGGCCAGCTGCCGATGTGCGGCGGGTCTTCTCCCGGCTCGGGGCGCGGCCGGCGGCGGAGGTTGATGCGGCGGAGGTACCACCCTTCGCCGGCGTGGCCGAGACAAACCCGCACGATCAGGTCGATTCCCAGAAGGGCGATGCCGAGACCCGCCGGCAGGACGAGCCCGAAGAGAAGCCCGAGGGAGAAGCTCGATGCGGCGCTGCGGACGAGCGTCCAGAACGGGAGATAGGCGAGGCCCAGACCGAAGACGCAGCAGGAGATTCCGAGGGTCAGGGCGAGACCGCGCGGACGCGGCTCGGGAGGCGGAGAGGGCGCGGGGGAAGGCCTGGCTTGACGGGCCTTCTCCTCCCGCCATCGGCGGATGTCGACTACCTTCGCGAGGCGGGACTCTTCACGGCTCACTACGAGCGCCTCTCCATCAAGGACCCACAACTATAGCACCGGCCCTGGCAGGGAGGGTCCTCTGCGCTAGACTGCTCCCGTGAGCACGCGCCGCCCCGTGGAGGACACCGACCGCGAAACGGGCCTCGCCGTCGAGGAGCGGAAGAAAACCCGCCGTCCCCGGCGTTTCAAGGTACTGATCTACAATGACGATTTCACGACGATGGACTTCGTCGTGTACGTCCTGATCAAGCACTTCCGAAAACCTCCCGCCGAAGCGACCCACGTCATGCTCCAGGTTCATCACAAGGGAGTCGGGGTCGCGGGCATCTATCCGCGGGACGTTGCCGAAACCAAGGTCGCCGAAGCCACGGCCGAGGCGCAGGAGCACGGCATGCCGCTCCGTTTGGAGGTCCGGCCGGCCGAAGACGAAGACGACTGACTCGACGAATGAAAATATCGCGCGATCTGCAAATCTCCCTCGAGGTGGCGATGACCGAGGCCGGCCGCCTCGGGCACGAATATGCCGGGCTGGAGCACATCCTCTACGCCCTGACCTTCGATCAGGAGACCGCCAAGGTCCTCCGCCACGCCGGCGCCGACCTGCGGCGGATCCAGGACCGCCTGACCGAATATCTCGACGCCGCGCTCGAGAGCGTCGATTCCGATGAGGACATCCAGCCCCGGCTCTCTCTGGGTGCCCAGCGGGCCCTCGCCCGCGCCGCCCTGCGCGTGGAGTCGACGGGCCGCGACGAGATCCGCGGCTCGGACCTCCTCGTGGCCATCTATGAAGAGCCCGACTCCTTCGCGGTCGACATGCTGGAGGCCGAAGGGGTGAACCGGCTCGACGTGGTGAGCTACCTGGCCCACGGCGTCTCCAAGCTGCAGCCGGCGCACGGAAGCTCCTTCCCGGCGGGCGAGGACGAGGACGAGCCCGAGCGCACCCCGGGAGGCGACGACGCTCTCTCCGCCTTTGCCCAGGACCTCACCGAGCTGGCCCGGAAGGGCGCCATCGATCCGCTGATCGGCCGCGAGCCCGAGCTCCAGCGCACGCTCCACATCCTGCAGCGGCGGCGCAAGAACAACCCGATCTACGTGGGCGACCCGGGCGTCGGCAAGACCGCTCTGGTCGAAGGGCTGGCCCTGCGCATCGCCAAGGGGGACGTGCCGGAGCCGTTCCGCAAGGCCCGGGTCTTCCGCCTCGATCTCGGAGCGCTGCTCGCCGGCACGCGCTACCGCGGCGATTTCGAGAACCGCTTGAAGGCGGTGCTCGTCGCGCTGGAGAACGAGGAGAGCCCGATCCTCTTCATCGACGAGATCCACACCGTCGTCGGCGCGGGCAGCGCCGGCCATGGCACGATGGACGCCTCGAACCTGCTCAAGCCGGCCCTTCAGGAAGGGCGCCTGCGCTGCATCGGCGCCACCACCTGGGAGGAGTTCCGCCAGACCTTCCAGCGCGACCAGGCCCTGGCCCGTCGTTTCCAGAAGGTGGAGATCAACGAGACCTCGGAAGACGAGACGATCAAGATCTTCGAAGGGCTGCGCGACCGCTACGAGTCGCACCATGGCGTGCGCTACACCCAGCCGGCGATCCGCGGCGCCGTGGAGATGGCCGCGCGCTATCTGCGCGACCGCCGCCTCCCCGACAAGGCGATCGACCTGCTGGACGAGGCCGGCGCCGCCGTGGCCCTGCGGAAGCAGAAGCGGGTAACGCTCCATGACGTCGAGACCGTGCTCGCCACCATGGCGCAGATCCCGGCGCGCCGGGTGAAGGGGGACGACCGCGAGCAGCTCCGGAACCTGGAAACCGAGCTCAAGAAGGTCGTCTACGGCCAGGACGAGGCGATCGATCGCCTGGCTTCGGCGATCAAGGTGGCGCGCGCCGGCCTGCGCGATCCGCAGAAGCCGGTCGGCAACTTCCTGCTCACCGGCCCCACGGGCGTCGGCAAGACCGAGGTCGCGAAGCAGCTCGCCGAGGTGCTCGGCATCGCGTTCCTGCGCTTCGACATGAGCGAGTACATGGAGGCGCACAGCGTCTCCCGCCTGGTCGGCGCGCCTCCCGGCTACGTGGGGTACGACCGCGGCGGCCTGCTCACCGAGCAGGTCAGCAAGAACCCGCATGCGGTCCTGCTGCTCGACGAGATCGAGAAGGCCCACCCGGACGTGTTCAACATCCTCCTCCAGGTGATGGACCACGGCACGCTCACCGACACCAACGGCAAGCAGGCCGACTTCCGGCACGTGATCCTGCTGATGACGTCCAACGTCGGCGCCCGCGAGATGGCCCAGCGCGCCCTCGGGTTCGCGGACGAGCCGGGCCAGGCCCGCTCGCCAGAAGGCGAACGCGCGGTCGAGCGCCTGTTCAGCCCGGAGTTCCGCAACCGGCTCGACGCGCGCATCCGGTTCAACACCCTGAACCGGGACCTGATGGAGCGGATCGTCGAAAAGTTCGTCCACCAGCTCGCCGACCAGCTCGCCGGAAAAAAAGTGAAGATCGAGCTGACCGAAGCCGCCCGGACATGGCTCGCGGACAAGGGGTACGACCCCGCGTTCGGCGCCCGCCCCCTGGCCCGCGTGATCGAAGAGTCGATCAAGCGGCCGCTCACCGACGAGCTCCTGTTCGGCAAGCTGGAGTCCGGCGGCACGGTGGTCGTGGATCTCGACCAGGACCGGATCGTCCTTCGCACCTGACCCCTCTCTCTGGAATGCGGGGCATTGCCACGTTGTTGCGATATGGTCTGGCCCCGACGCATGAAGGAAGAAGATGACTCCCATGGTTGACCACGAGAATCGCGAGACAGAGACGCACGAGAACGCCGTCCCCGAGGGGTCGACGTTTGAGGAAGCCGAGCCCACTGTCGAGCCGGCTGTGGCTGAGGCCTCGGAGGTGGTGACGGGCGGGGAGGCCATCGCTGCCGCCGAAAGCTCTCCCGATAGTCAGGATCATGGTGCGAATGGTGCGATCCAGGCGGAGGCTTCTCCGGAGCTCCCGGCCGCAGAGCACCAGGCTGAAGCCGAAGAGCACCAGCCCGACGAGGTCCATGCTCTGGAGGAGGCCGGCGGTCATCCGTCGGAGCTCCAGGAGAGCGTCGAGCCCGCCGGAGAATCCGAGCCCGAGACGGCCGCCGATGGGGCCGAGCGCGAGCGCCAGCTCGCGGAGAGCCTCGAGCGCAAGGAGGCCCTGATCGCGCGGGCCGAGGAGCTGCGGGATTCCACGGAGTGGAAGTCCACGGCCGAGGCGATCAAGCGCCTGCAAGCCGAGTGGAAGGCCATCGGCCCGGTGGCCAAGGAGCGGTCGCAGGAGCTGTGGGACCGCTTCCGCGCCCCGGCGAACCACTTCTTCGAGCGGCGCCAGGAGCACCTGGGCAAGCTGCGCGAGGAGCAGGAGGAGAACCTCCGCAAGAAGGAGGCTCTCTGCGTCCGCGCCGAAGAGCTCGCCGGCTCGGCCCAATGGAAGTCCACGGCCGAGGCCCTGCAGGGTCTCCAGGCCGAATGGAAGACCATCGGCCCGGTGCCCCGCGAGCACGGCGATGCGATCTGGAAGCGCTTCCGCAAGTCGCTCGACGAGTTCTTCGGGCGGCGGCAGGAGCACTACACGAAGCTGCGCAAGGAGCAGGAGGAGAACCTGCGCAAGAAGGAGGCCCTCTGCGTCCGCGCCGAGGAGCTCTCCCAGTCCAATCAGTGGAAGGCCACCTCCGAGGCGATCAAGGCCTTGCAGGCGGAGTGGAAGTCCGTCGGTCCGGTGCCGCAGAAGAAGGCGGACGCCATCTGGCGGCGATTCCGCGGCGCGATCGACGTCTTCTTCGAGCGCCAGTCGGCCTACTTCGAGCAGCGCAACCAGCAGCGCGACCAGCGCGACGCCGAGCGGCGCGACCAGATGCTGGACGCCCTGGAGCGCAAGCGCGAGCAGACGCACCGGCTGCGCGAGTCCATGGCGCGGGACGAGGAGAACGTCGGCCGCTGGCAGACGACGCTCACCAACCTCCGCCCGGGTCCGAACGCCGAAGAGACCCGGATCAGCCTGGAGGCCAAGATCGTGGACGTGGAAGCCCGGCTGAGCGAGAAACGCACCCGCCTGGACGAGCTCGAAAAGTCGATCCAGGAGATCGCGGCCAAGCTGTCCTCACCACCGCCGAAGGCGGCCCCGGCGGCGCCGGCTCCGGCCAGCGAGTAGGCCCTCGAAGCCCTCACCCCCGGCCCCTCTCCCGCCAGCGGGAGAGGGGTGAACAGCCACTTCCGCCTTGCACCCCTCTCCGATGCTGTAGGCTTGTGCCCGTCGCGCTCTCCTGTACGGAGCGAGAGAAAGACAAGGAGGAGACCCGCGCCATGAGGCTGATCACCGCCGCGGACCTGATGAATCCCCGTGTCCTCACCGTCCGGCAGGACCTGACGGTGCGGGAGCTGGCCAACGTCCTGGTCGAAAACGAGATCTCCGGCGCCCCGGTCGAAGACCGCTCGGGCAAGCTCGTCGGCGTCGTCTCCTTGACCGACATCGCTGCGGCATTCGCCGAGGACGAGGACGAAGAAGAGGAGGAGAGTGAGGGCGAGCGCGGGGACTTCTTCCTCTCCGAGTGGGAGGACGACGGGATGACCCGGGAGGAGATCGAGGAGCTCGGCCTGGACGAGGCGGAGCTGACCGTCGCCGAGATCATGACGCCCGAGGTCTTCACCGTGCGCGAAGACACGCCGGTCTCGGAGATCGCCGAGGCCATGATCCAGAACCACGTGCATCGGATCCTCGTCACCCGCGAGGACCGCGTGGTTGGGATCATCTCCACCTCGGACCTGCTCGGTCTGCTGGTGGAGGAGAAGGAATAAGCCTCCCCTACTCGAAGTACCCCATCACGTCGATCACCACGTGCGCCGTGCCGCTCGACAGAGTGACGGCGAGGTCGCCGGCTGTGCCGAGAAGGGAAATGGCATTGTTGGCGCGGGTCGCGCCGGCGGTGAAATTGACGACGCTCGTGCCGGAGGCGGAGTCGTCCCCTGGCTCGATCCGCAGGAACCCGGCGGTCGAGGGCGACGTGACCGTCACGTTGAGCTGGACCGAGCTGGCCGTGGGGGAAATTCCGCAGAGGCCCGCCACCTGGAACGTCCGCGCGGCCCCGGAGACGAGCACCGGTCCGCCCTGCATCCCGAACGCCGCTCGGGTGTCAGCGACGCGGCAGGGCGGGACCGTGTGGTAGTCGAGCGGCCCGCCCGGCCGGGGGACCCGGCGGGAGATCCGCCGCACCTGTCCACCCCCCGCATAGGACGTGTAGTAGAGCGCCTGGGTCGTCCCCCAGGGACCGAAGGCCATGTGGACCGCGCTGCTCCCTCCGAGATCGGTGGCGAAGCTGGTGGCCGACCAGGTCCCGGCCTGGGTCAGCTTGAAGACCGCTCCGCAGATGAAATCGCTGAACAGGTAGGTACCGTCGAACCCCGGCCAGAGGCCGTTCGGCACGAAGGCGCCGCCGGTGATGGAGTTGCAGTTGTTGATCCCGGCAGGCCCAGGAGTGCCGTGCGGATATTCGAAGATCGGATCGACCATACTCGGAGTCGGCGAGCAGGCGCCGGTACTATGGGCTCCCTCACGGCAGTTCCAACCGTAGTCGGCGCCAGCCTGCGCTTCGTCGATCTCCTCCCAGGCGCTCTGCCCCACGTCGTTGATGAAGAACCGGGTGCCGGTGGCATTGGGGTCCATGGCGAAGCGGAACGGGTTGCGGAACCCCCAGGCGAACGTCTCCTGGCATTTATTGCCTGGCGTCGTGCTCCCGGTGTTGCAGCGCGCCGTGCCGGTTCCCTGGAACGGGTTGGTGGGCGGGATGCCGCCGTCGCGGGTGATGCGCAGGATCTTACCGGCCAGCACGTGCTCGTTCCGGGCCGCGCTGGCGACCCCGCCCTCGCCGATACTGATGTAGAGAAACCCATCCTTGCCGAAGTGGAGATCCCCAGCGTTGTGGTTGCCGTTGGGCGAAGGCATGTTGTCGATCAAGATCAGCTCGCTCGCCGGGTCGACCTGGTTCTCCTGCCCGGGGGTGGAGAAGAAGGTGAAGCGGGAGACCCGGTTGACGCAGGTGCTCGCGGTGTAGAACAGATAGATCCGGCGGTTCGTCGCGAAGCCCGGATCGACCGCGACGCCGAGGAGCCCGCGCTCGGAGCCGGTGCAAAGGGAGAGAGTCAACGCCGGGGTGGGCAGCAGAGTCCCGGCCCACACCCGGAGGGTCCCTCCCTGCGTCGTGATGAGCATCCGGCCGTCGGGCGTGAAGGCGATCGCCGTGGGCGAGCCCACGTTGGTCACCAGGATGTCCGAAAATCCTGCGGGCACGGTCGCGTACCCAATCCGGGCCAAGCCGAGCATCATTCCCAGGAGAACCAGGTGTCGCAGCGTTCGTGAGACCATGGTCAGCGCCTCCTCACCAAGGGCCTTCCAGCCTACCAACGTATTGAGGAAAACGAAAGTGTGGAGCCCGGAACCTTTTTCCCCGCCCCTTCGTCCTGGAGGATGAGAGGACGCTCATGCTCGCACCGAACCCCAATCCCGATCTCTTCCTCGCGCGGCGGGCCGCGGCCGGCCAGGCTGACGCGTGGGACGAGCTGATCGAGAAGCACGGCCAGAGGCTGTACAACCTGGCCTACCACTTCGCCGGGTCGGCCGAGGAGGCGGAGGACCTGACGCAGGAGATCTTCCTCCGCCTCTACCAGAACCTGCACCGCTATACCGGCGAAGCCCCGCTCGCCGCCTGGGCGATGCGCCTGTCACGCAATCTGTGCATCGATCACTACCGCCGGCTGCGGCGCGAGCGGCGCACGTCGTCGGTGCCCGACGAGATCCTCGCCCTGATGCCCGCGGCGGACGACGTCCAGGAAGAGGCCCAGCGGCGGGAGGAGGTCCAGGCGGTCTACAGCGCTCTCGCGGAGCTGCCCGAGGAGAGCGCCGAGGTGGTGCTGCTGCGCGACCTCCAGGGCTGGACCATGGAGGAGATCGCGGCATATCTCGGCGTGCCGCTGGGGACGATCAAGTCGCGCCTCCACCGCGCCCGTCTCGGGGTGGCGGAGCGGCTGGCACCGCGCTTCCGCTCCCGCTGGACCGCGGCGCCCGGAGTTGTTCCCACCTCGCCGCGCCGGCCGGAGGTGTCGCCATGTTGAGCCGCGACTGCCGCCGGTTCCGGGAGGACTTCACCCCCGGCATCCAGGATCCGCACCGGGAGAGCTGCCCGGCCTGCGACGCCTACGCCTCCGCGATCGAACGGGCTGCCGCGACGCCGAAGCTGCCGCTGCCCGACAACCTGCGCGGCCAGCTCCGGGGCGTGCTGCCGTTCGTGCGGCACGACGAGCCCCGGATGCCCGTGCCCCAGGCGCCGCTGCCGGCCGGATTGAAGAGCCGCCTGCGCGCCATCCCCCGGGAGAAGCGGCAGAAGCCGCCCGCCTGGGTGCGGAGCTCGCGGTGGGCGGTGGCGGCCAGCTACTTCCTGACGGTGGTGATGCTGCAGACCGTGGGCGATCCGGTCGCCCTCGGCCAGCGCGCCACGGGCACCCTGGTTCGGAGATGGGACCAGGCCTGGACGGAGGTCCGCCAGGAGCGCCTGCCGCGGATCGAGAGCGAGATCACAGAGCGGTACGGAGCGGCGGTCAGCTCGCTGGAGACCTCCCTGATCGAGCTGCGCTCCGAGGTGTATGAGATGTCGTCCAAGCAAGCTGATCGATTCAGTCGATTGACAAGGAGAAATTCATGAGCACTGCACCCACTCCGTGGACCCCGTCCGGTGAAGGCGCGCCCCCGCCGGCGCCGGCTCCGATGACGGCTCTTCCCGCGCCGCTGGCGATCAAGAAGCCCTGGCTGGCCGCGTTCCTCTCGTTCTTTCCAGGCCTGGGAAACATCTACAACGGCCTCTACCTGCGCGGTCTGATCTTCTTCATGATCTTCATCACGATGATCGGGATCGTGGTCAAAGACGGGGACAACGCGCCGTTCTTCGGCCCGGCGATCGCCTTCTTCCTGCTCTTCAACGTGATCGACGCCTACCGCCAGGCGGTGCTGATCAACTACGGCTATCAGCAGGATCTCGGAGTTCTCGACCTTCCGCAGCGGCCGCGCCCGGGCCAGGGAGGGATCGCGGCGGGAGTCATCCTGGTCCTCATCGGCACTTATGCCCTGCTCGAGCAGTACGTGAGGATCGATCTCGACTGGCTGTTCGACCTCTGGCCGCTGATCGCCATCGGTCTTGGCGCATGGCTGATCTGGGGAACGATCCGCGACCGCAAGAAGGAAACGATCTGAAGCCTCGGGAGAGGGGGAACCTGTTTCACCCTCCCCCGTAAACTGCGTCCACCACCTCGCTCACCCGCACGCTCCGCTCGATCTCCGGGTCGAACCGGTTCGCCACGGCGAGACGGTCGATCCAGTCGATGATGGCCTTGCCGAGCCAGTCGCGCGACTCGCGGGTCTCGATCTCGGTCGACCGGCCGGCGAAGCGGGCCAGCTCGAAGTCGTAGAAGCTCCCGTCGACGTTGCGGAATTCAGCCCCGCCCTGGGTGCCCAGGAGCGTCGCCTTGATGACGCAGTCGGCTCCGGCATGCGCGTTCCAGCTCACCGCCAGCGTCAACACCGCCCCGCCCTCCAGCTCGATCCGCACGCTCGCGCAGTCGTCCACGGCTCCGTCCTGAAGCGGCGCGCCGGCATTGAACGTGGCGCCTTGCACCTCGCGCACCGCCGGATCGTCGAGCAGCCAGAAGGCGAGGTCGATCAGATGGACCCCGAGGTCGATGAGCGCGCCGCCTCCCGACAGCCGGCGGTCGAAGCACCAGGGCTTGTCCGGCCCATAGGCGTTGTGGAACACCGTGTCCAGGCTGAACACCCGTCCCAGCTCGCCTCGCGCCAACCGCTCGCGCAGGCGTTGCGCCCCCTGCGTGAAGCGGTAGGAATAGTCCACACCGAGCAGCCGGTCGGCCTTGCGCGCCGCCTCGACCATCTCGCGCGCCTCGCGGGCGTTCAGGGCCAGCGGCTTCTGGCAGAAGACCGCGAGGCCGGCATCCAGCGCCGCCAGGGTCTGCGGCGCATGGAGCGCGTTCGGCGTGGCGATCACCAGGCCGTCGAGGCGCAGCTCCCGCGCCCGTGCCACCAGCTCGTCGCAGGAGGCCAGGCAGGAAGCCGCCGGATACTCCCGCGCGGTCGACTCCAGCCGGCCGGGCGTCGCATCACAGAGCGCCGCGATCTCGGCCCGGCCGGCCCCGGCCGCCGCTTCCAGGCGCATGGCGCCGATCCATCCCAGCCCGATGAACCCCAAGCGTGGCCGGCTCAAGACACCCCCTCGGCCAGCACCACCGACTTGAGGAACCCGGCGGGCCGCTCCTCGGCCGTGGCGAACGCCCGGTTGATCTCGGACAGGGGAAACGTGTGGGTGATCAGCGGCGCGAGGTCGAGCCCGCCGCTGGCGAGGAGGCGCACCCCCTCCTCCATCCCCTGGCGGTAGATCTGCGGATCGCGCTCGTGGGCGTTGATCACGTCGATCCCCCGCCAGTTCCAGAGCTGCATGTTGACGCTCCGCGGACCGTCCTGGTGATAGCCGGCGATGACGAGGCGGCCGCGCACCCGGGTCAGCTCGGCCGCGAGGTCGAGCGGCTTCTGCCGGCCGGTGGCCTCGATGACCACGTCGGCCATCTGCCCGTCGCTCGCGGCGCCCACCTTGGTGTGCACGTCGCCGTCGTAGGTCAGATACTCGTCCGCTCCGAGGCGGTCCGCCAGATCATCGGAGAGGGGCCGGCGCGACACGGCGATCACGCGCCGCGGCCGGGGCGCTCCCGGGATCTTCAGAAGCTGGAGGGCGAGGGCGCCCAGGAAGCCGGTGCCGAGGAGGACCACCACGTCCCCCTCGCGAACGCCCGCGCGCCGCATGACGTTCACCGCGCAGGCGACCGGCTCCCCCAGGACCGGGCGATCGGCCAGGCCCTCCGGCAGAGGCACGAGGTCAACGGCACGAGCCAGGTCGTACTCCGCATAAGCGCGGTAGGTCAGCGCCGTGACCGGCTGGCCCGGGACGAGCCCCTCGACGCCCTGGCCCACGGCCTCGACCGTCCCGAAGACCTCGTGACCCGGCGCTCCCGCCGGCATGGGATAGGAGAGGCCCTGGAGCCCTTTCCACGGCCCCATATCGGAGCCACACACGCCACATCCGCGGACGCGGATGCGCACTTCTCCCTCCCCGGGGTCGGGGAGGTCCAGCGAGCGCACTTCGAACTGACGTGGTTGTGTGAGGATCGCGGTTCTCATAGCGCGCGGAGGCGGGAGCAAAAGACGTGCCGGTCTTTAGACCTTCTCCGCCGCCCGCAGCAGCGCCAGCGCCGACTTGACGTCGTGGATCTCTCCGCGCAGGGCCTTCTCGACCGCCTCGCGCAGGGGCATCCGCTCGATCTCCAGGACCTCGTCCTCGTCCATCGACTGCTGCGTGGGCTCGCAGCCGGTGGCGAGGAAGAGCCAGATCTTCTCGTCGAGGAAGCCGGGCGAGGTCCACACCCAGCCGAGCGGGCGCAGCTCGGACGGACGGTAGCCGGTCTCTTCCTCGGTCTCCCGGCGGGCGCAGTGCTCGGGGTCTTCTCCGGGATCGAGCTTGCCCGCGGGCACTTCCAGGAGCCAGCCGCCGGTGGCGTAGCGGTACTGCCGGATCAGCAGGACGTCGCCGTTCGGGAGCACCGGAACGATGGCCGCGGCGCCGGGATGGTGGACGATCTCCAGGTCCGCCTCCCGGTCGTTGGGGAGGCGCACCCGGTCGACGTCGAGGCGGATGGTGCGTCCCTGG
>DATFPH010000518.1:0-6599 GCA_035264905.1 Thermoanaerobaculia bacterium | reverse complement strand
CAGCGATGATTCGCCCGCTCTCCTGGCACAAGGAATGAAAGAGCGTTTCCTCGCAGTGCGCAGGCCTGGAGGGCGGAGATGGATCATCCGAGAGAAGAGCTGTGGATCGACGGACGGCGCGCTCCGGCCGCGTCCGGAACGGAGACGCCCGTGCACAATCCCGCGACCGGTGAGACTCTCGCCGCCGTCGCCCAGGCCGGCCCCGAGGACGTGGACGCCGCCGTCGCCGCGGCGCAGCGGGCCTGGGAGCGGGGCGACTGGCGGCGGGCCACCCCTGCCGAGCGCGCCCGCGTGCTCCTCCGGCTGGCCGAGCGGATCCGCGCCGAGGCCGGCGCGCTGGTCGCTCTCGAATCGCGCAACGTCGGCAAGCCCGTGCGCGAGGCGCGCGACGAGATCGAGCTCGGCGCCTCGTGCTTCCAGTACTACGCCGGCCTCATCCCGGCCTTCGGCGGCCAGACCGTGCCGGTCGGAGCGCCCGGCACCGGCCTCACCTTCCGCGAGCCGGTCGGCGTCTGCGCCCTGATCGTCCCCTGGAACTTCCCGTTCGCGATCACCACCTGGAAAGTCGCGCCCGCTCTCGCCCTGGGCAACGCGGTCGTGGTGAAGCCCGCCTCGGCCACCCCGCTGACCGCGCTCAAGCTCGCCGAGCTGGCCCACGAGGCCGGCGTGCCGCCGGGCGTCTTCAACGTCATCCCCGGCCCCGGCAACGCGGCCGGAGCGGCCCTCGCCGGCCATCCGGACGTGCGGAAGGTCGCCTTCACCGGCTCGACCGAGGTCGGCATCGAGATCCAGCGCCTGGCCGCCGCCGACGTCAAGCGCGTCTCCCTGGAGCTCGGCGGCAAGTCGGCCAACCTCGTCTTCGCGGACGCCGACCTCGAAAAAGCCGCGGCCGCGGTCTTCTCCGTCTTCGGCAACGCCGGGCAGGACTGCTGCGCCAGGAGCCGCATCCTGGTCGAGCGGCCGGTCTACCGGGAGCTCGTCGACCGCTTCGTCGAGCGCACCCGCGCCATCCGCCTGGGCGATCCGCTGGACGACGCCACCGAGATGGGGCCGCTCATCTCCACCTCCCACCGCGACCGGGTGGACGGCTTCGTCCGCCGCGCCGCGGAGCAGGGGGCGAAGCTCTGCTGCGGCGGGCAGGCGAAGACCGGCGATCCCTGGGACCGCGGCAGCTTCTACGAGCCGGCCGTCTTCTGCGACGTCGATCCCGGCTCGGAGCTCGCCTGCGAGGAGGTCTTCGGCCCGGTCGCGGCCATCCTGCCGTTCGACACCGAAGAGGAGGCGATCCGGCTCGCCAACAGCTCGATCTACGGCCTCTCCGGCTCGCTCTGGACGCGCGACCTCGCCCGCGCCCTGCGGGTCGTGCGCGCGGTCGAGACCGGCGTGATCTCGGTCAACTCGAGCTGGAGCGTTCACCTGGAGATGCCCTTCGGCGGAGTCAAGAGAAGCGGCGTCGGGCGCGAGCTCGGCCCCGCCGCGCTCGATCACTACAGCGAGTGGAAAAGCGTGTTCATTGCATCCGATTGATCAGATAAATTTGATCAGATAAATACAGGAGGGGACGATGACCGAGGTGCGCGGGATGCTGACCTCCAAGGAGCTGGGCAACCTCGTCGAGCGCGGCGAGATCGAAACGGTGCTGGCGGTCTTTCCGGACATGTATGGCCGCCTGATGGGCAAGCGGATCATGGGCTCCTACTTCCTGGAGGAGGTGGCCGAGTCCGGGATGCACGCCTGCGACTACCTGCTCGCCTGCGACATGGAGATGGAGGCCATCCCCGGCTACCAGTACACGAGCTGGGAGACCGGCTACGGAGACTTCCACTGCGTGCCCGACCTCGCGACGCTCCGCCGCGCCGCCTGGCTCCCCAAGACCGCCCTGGTGCTCTGCGATCTCCTGGACCATCACGAGAAACCGGTCGAGGTCTCCCCGCGCCGGATGCTGCAACGCCAGATCGAGCGGGCGCGCGAGGCTGGCTTCACCGCCCTGGGCGGCACCGAGATCGAGCTCTACGTCTTCGACGACAGCTTCGCCGAGGCCCGCGCCAAGAATTATCACGGCCTGCGGCCGATGGGCGGCTACAACGAGGACTACCACATCTTCCAGGGGACGAAGGAGGAGGACCTCGTCGGAGCCATCCGGCGCGGCCTCGACCAGAGCGGCATCCCAATCGAGTTCAGCAAGGGCGAGGCGGGGCTCGGCCAGCAGGAGATCAACCTCCGCTACAGCGAGGTGCTCACCCAAGCCGACCGCAACGTCCTCTACAAGCACGCCGCCAAGGAGATCGCCTGGGCCCAGGGCAAAGCCGTCACCTTCATGGCAAAGTGGGACGAGAAGCACACCGGCTCCAGCGCGCACGTCCACGTCAGCCTGTGGAACAAGGGCGGCAACAACGTCTTCCCCGGCGACCGCAAGACCGGGCCGGTCGAGGCGAGCGACACGTTCCGCTGGTTCTTGGGAGGCTGGCTCCGCCACGCCCGCGCCCTCTCCGTCTGTTGGGCGCCCTACGTCGCCTCCTACAAGCGCTACCAGTCGCGTTCCTGGGCGCCGACCGCCATCGCCTGGAGCTACGACAACCGCACCGCCGGCTTCCGCGTCGTCGGCCGCGGCCCCTCGCTGCGCATCGAGTGCCGCATCCCCGGAGCCGACGCCAACCCCTACATCATCTACGCCGCCGCCCTCGCCGCCGGCCTCGACGGCATCCGCAACAAGATCGAGCCGCCGGAGATCTTCCAGGGAGACATCTACGCGGCCCGCGACCTGCCGCGCGTTCCGTCCACCCTGCGCGAGGCGATCTCCGAATTCGAAACGAGCGACATGGCCCGGGAAGCCTTCGGCGAAGACGTCTTCGAGCACTACCTCCACTTCCTGCGCACCGAGCAGCGCAAGTTCGACGAGGTCGTGACCTGCTGGGAACGATCGAGGTACTTCGAAAGGGCCTGAGCCATCATGCGCTTACAAAACAAAGTCGCCCTCATCACCGGAGCCGGCTCCGGCATCGGCCGCGAAACCGCCCTGCTCTTCGCGCACGAAGGCGCCCGCGTCGTCGTCGTGGACGTCAACGATGCGGCCGGCGGAGCGGTCGTGGTGGAAATCCGGGACGCCGGCGGAGAGGCCGTCTACGCGCACGCGGACGTCTCAAAGTCCTCCGAAGCCGAAGCCATGATCCGCACCGCCAAAGAGAGCTTCGGCCGCCTCGACATCCTGTTCAACAACGCCGGCATCTCCCACGCCAAGGACGACGACGCGGTCGCGACCGACGAAGAGGTCTGGGACCTCACGATGAACATCAACCTGAAGGGAGTCTTCCTCGGCTGCAAGCACGGCATTCCAGCCTTGAGGAGATCCGGAGGAGGCTCGATCATCAACACCGCCTCCTTCGTCGCCCTCCTGGGAGCCGCCACCCCGCAGCTCGCCTACACCGCCAGCAAAGGGGGAGTCCTCGCCCTGACCCGAGAGCTCGCGGTGATCCACGCCCGCGAGAACATCCGCGTCAACGCCCTCTGCCCCGGCCCGCTCCGCACCGAGCTGCTGATGAAATACCTCGACACCGAAGAGAAGCGCCAGCGCCGCCTCGTCCACATCCCCATGGGCCGCTTCGGAGAAGCCAGGGAGATCGCCCGCGCCGCCCTGTTTCTCGCCTCCGATGAGTCTTCGTTTACAACCGGGGCGACGTTCCTGGTGGATGGGGGGATTACGGCGGCTTATGTGACGCCGGAGGGGTGAGCCACGCCAGGGGTTCAAAACCCCTGGCTACCATGAAAAAGATCGTCCCCGAGGGGACGACACCCCCGCGCCGCCCCCTTCAGGGGTCGGTTTTTGTCTGCTTAGCCAGGGGTTTCGAACCCCTGGCGAACACGGCCGGGAGATAAGTCACTTCCTGACGTACTTCCAGTTCCTGATCTTCCCCTCCGCCATCCACTCGACGGCCTGGTCCAGCCGGCGCTTGCGGGTCTCCGCGCTCTTCGCCTCGGTGATCCACTCCACGTACTCTTTCTTGTTGCTGTAGTTGAAGCCTTCGAAGGTCGACAGGGCCTGCGGGCTCCTCCGCAGGGCGTCCAGCAGATCGTCCGGAACCTCCAGCTCCCGCTCCCCTTTGGGTTTCGGCTTCGACCGCGTCGGAGACTTCACTCCCTGCTCATTCAGCGCAGCGGCCTCCCGGACGTACTGGACCAGCGTCTCCTCCTCCGGCAGATCCGCAATGGCGGTGATGCGGCCGAGCTGCCCCATGGCGGGATCCTCGGCGCCGGCCAGCTCCGGGTGCTTCTCGGCCAGGAGAGAGCCTTTCCAGAAGCCGAAGGCGCAGTGGTTCTTGAAGGACGCCATGCTGCAGAGCAAGCCCTTGTGCTCGAAGTGGGGGAACCCCCACTTGATGGTCTCCTGCACGTCCGGACATCCCGCATGCACCACCCGGCGAAGGTGGCTCAGGATCGGCTTGGCGAAATCGGCGGCTTTCTCGATGTAGGCGTCGACGCGGGGGTCTTGCTGTCCCATGGCATCTTCCTTTCGGGGTTCTCGCCAATCACGGTCCTTCTGCTCTCAGCGCCGCATGTCCAATACGAGGCTCACGGGATCGCCAACACGAATTGTACCGGTTTGCACCACCGTTCCATAGACCCCCGCGTTGTTCTTGTTCAGCCGGACGACTGTCTTCAGCACCCGCTTGTCTTGTATGGCCGTGTCCGGATCGAGGTTGATCATCATGCATCGTACGTCGCGCGCCGTCACGCGCACGGCTGGCCTTGGCTCGCTGGTGCCGAACACCAGTGTCCCGCCAACCCACCCGTCCTCGAGAAACGGCTCGCGGTCGCGCGTCTCAAGCACAATGTTGGCCCGGAAGCGCCTGCGATCGAGGTTGACTCCCGCCTCGCCACCGATGCCGGCAATGGTCGCCAGGCTGATCACCGATATCGGGGCATCATCGAAGATCCCGTGCTTGAGCTTCATCAATTCCACGCTGCTCCCAAACCGCTCGGCGATCTCGCTCTGGAGCTCGACGCTGCGAAGCTCCACGTGCGTTCCGGCCGGTGTGCGTACGTGAGTTGGCAGAGGCTCGCCTGTACTCTCGTCGAGACCGGCAGGGTGGTACAGAAGGAGCTCAGGGACGCGGCTCGCGGAAAGCCACGGGAAGCCGCTGTCATCTCCCAAGCGCCGGAAGGCGAAGCGCCGATCACCATCGAGACCGTGCCAACCGAGAAATGCCGACTCCGTCACCGTACCAGCCATCGACTTGACGGGATACCGCACAAGTTCGCAAACATGCCCGAGCTCTTTCATCATACAGTCACTATACGTCACGCCGCGGCAGCCGGATAGATCCAGTGTTCAAGAGGATGCAGAAGACGTGACTCTGGAGAATGCCCGCCTTTGTAACTCGTTAGTTCCGCCGGCAGCAACGACTTAGCTGCTCAGCGGCGCGCGAAACGTGCTCGGTGGAACACCTGAGTTCGGCGTAACTTAAGCCTCGCATACCACTAGGCGATTCAGTGGTATGCCGCACCTATTCAACTCAGACCGGAGTTTGCTCAGGCGGCTTTTGCCCGCTGGGTTGGTGACGCATACAACGTTGGGGTGGTTGGGAGACGAGTTAAAGTAGGTGAAAGCTGCGAGGTAATACGGCGATGCTTGTAAGGCATCCATCTTTTCCCCTGTTGCACTCTCGCGATCAGCCATGTTGACCGCCTCATCGTAGATCATGAGGATGCGCCCTGAGCCATCATCCGGAAGTAGGTTGCAAACCTCCTGGTAGGTTATCACCTCACGATCCTCGGTCTCTCTGTGGAGCTCACTTATTAAGCCGCGATCAGGATCAAGGAAGAGATCATAGCTCCTTGCGGCTTCAGACAAGGCTGCCGCAAAATAATTCTTTCGTTGCTTCTTGGGAAAAAGGCGTTCCTTCGTAACCAAGTCCGGCCCGGCGACTCCAAGTAGAGATAGATACGCATCTACATCGACTTCTTGGAACTCCCCAGTAAACATAGGCAGCACTCGCGGCCCTCGAACTAACCCCAAGGTGCGAACAAGCCCAAGAAAGCCCCTCTTGAAGAGATCCTTGCCGTCGCCCCGATATCTCGGATTCACGGTTCCCTTTCTGGCGCACAACGGTTCTGGGGCCTTAGCGCGCGCCTGGGCGCGAGCCCAGGTGTCCGCTGGAGGCCGGTTATGCGGCCTCCTCGTCACTTCCTTCTGGCTCTTCAATCATTTTTAGGCCAAAGAGAACCATCAGTACGACGAAGAAGAAAGCTACGATACCAACATGCGCAGGACTTAGCCTTTCAATGAGGCCAGCAATGAAGCTTAAAGACTTAGGGCGAAGCTCGGCGAGAAGGGCCAGCACCGGAGTAACAAGAGCCACCGTCCCAGCGAGCCACCTACCTACTACTGTATTTGAATACAGCAGGACAAGAAAGAGCCCAACGATTAAGTAAACAAGGCCGAGCGTGATCAACGCTTCATAGCCAGGCAAGTAATCTTTATCTATAGGGTACCTCTCATACCAACTAGCATACATACGGAGAGGAAACCACAGCCCAAGACAGGCATAAACAGCCGCTAGCTCATTCTGCTTGCCGCTCTCGATTCCAAGAGACCTTCGAAC
>DATFPH010000517.1:0-4262 GCA_035264905.1 Thermoanaerobaculia bacterium | reverse complement strand
CGCGGCCACCGGCGTGCCGATCACCACGTCGTCCTGGCCGCTGCACCGGAAGAGGAGCGTCTGGAACGCCGCGGCCAGCACCATGAAGAGGGTCGCGCCCTCGCCGCGGCCGAGCTCGCGGAGCCGGTCAACCAGCGTGGGCGGCAGCTCCAGGGAGAGGCGCGCCCCGCGGAAGCTCTGGATCGGCGGGCGCGGCCGGTCGAACGGCAGCTCGAGCACCGGCGGCGACCCGGCCAGGCGCTCCGTCCAGTAGCGCAGCAGCTCCTCCAGCACCGGCCCGGAGAGGCGCTCCCGCTGCCAGGCCGCGAAGTCGGCGTACTGGAGCGGCAGCTCCGCCAGAGGCGACGGCCGCCCTTCATGGAACGCGGCGTAGAGAGCCGCCAGCTCGCGGCTCAGCAGCCCCACGGACCAGCCGTCGCACACCACGTGGTGCAGGTTGACCAGGAGGACGTGCTCCGTCTCCGTCAAGCGCAGCAGGCCCAGGCGCCAGAGCGGTCCCGCGTCGAGGTCGAACGGGCGGCGGACCTCCGCGTCCGTCAACCGCGCCGCTTCCGCCCGGCGTGCTGTTTCAGGCAGCGCGGCCAGATCGATCATCGGCAGCAGCTCGCGCCGCGGCTCCCGCACCACCTGGCGCGGGCGGCCCGCGGCCGAGGGGAAGACCGTGCGCAGCACCTCGTGGCGCCGCTCGATCTCGGCGCAGGTCGCCGCCAGCGCCGCCACGTCGAGCGCGCCGCCGAGGCGCAGCGCCGCCGGCATGTTGTAGGTGCTGCCGGGCTCCAGGCGGTGGAGGAACCAGAGGCGCTGCTGGGCGAACGACAGCGGCAGCTCGATCTCTCCGACGTGCGGCCGCTCCAGAGGCCGCGGCCCCACCGCCGCGGGAGCCTCGTAGCCGAGCCGCGCCGCAAGCGCCCAGGTCGCATCGCCCAATATCTGATCAAATCGGGCGGCTTCAGAGGCATCGCGCCAGCGGTCCGCCACGCCCGCGTCGATCTCCCGATGCTGGTGGAACTTGGGATCGCCCATCATGCGGCCGGCGCCGTGCAGGCCGTCGGTCATCCGCTCCCCTTCGTAGGGAGAGAGCATGGCCGGCGCGAAATCGATCCCCAGAAACGTGCAGAGCTTCTCCATCGCCAGGCGCGGATCGCGCACCATCTCCTCGAAGAGAATCCGGTGCTGCCGCGCCGCCGGCACCGCGGCCAGGTGCTCCAGGACGTTCGCATGGCCGAGCCGCCAGACCAGCTCCGCCTGGCGCCGCTGCGGCAGCGGGAAGCGATAGACCTCCTGCATCCTCGCTTCCAGGTATGACTGCATCGTGGCCACGGGATGGCGCACCAGGTGGACGTAGAGGGGAGCCTCGAACCAGTCCTCGGCGCGCCGCAGCGTCGGCAGGTCGAGCGCGTAGCGCGGCGTCTTGTCGACCAGCAGGCGGTCGCCGGCCCACTTCTGGAGCCGGCGGTAGAACGCGGGAGTCGGCTCGTCGCGCTCCTCGGCCTCTTCCAGCAGCGCGGCGGCCGCTTGGGCGTCGCAGCCGCGCAGCTCCATGACCGCGCGCAGGAGGCCCTCGCGCGAGAAGCTGTCGCGCCCCGAGAAGACCCGCCGCCGCTCGCCCATCGTCTCGAAGCCGAGCAACTCCAGCTCCGGCGGAGCGAACAGGCCCGGGTGTCCGGCGAGCATCACGCGCAGCAGGGTCGACCCCGAGCGGAACGGCGACAGCAGGAAGACAGCCGGGCGGTTGCGGGCTTGCGCTGCTCCGTGGCGGCCGGAAGCCGGAGCGAACCGGGTCGCGAGGTGCTGCGTGAGCGCCGCGGTCTCCGCGGCCTCGGTCGCCGCATCGGCCGGCCCCGCCGCGTCGGCCTCGCCCTCGCCGGGCGGAATCCACCCGGCAGCGACCAAGGCATCCCGGTATTTCTCCTCCAGGTAGGAGGCGAGCTGCCCCACGGTCGGAGCGTCGAACAGCGCCATCACGTAGAGGATGGCGTTCAGCTCGCGCTGCAACCGGTTGATCAGCAGAGCGCCCTGGATCGAGTCGCCGCCCAGAGCAAAGAAGTCGTCGAGCACGCCCACCTGCTCGACTCCCAGCAGCTCGCGCCAGATCGCCGCCAGCCGCTCCTCGACCGGCGTGCGCGGTGCGATCCACGGCGTCACCTCCGACCGGTGGGGGTCCTCGGGAGCCGGAAGGGCCTTGCGGTCCACCTTGCCGCTCGGGTTCAGGGGGAACGTCGGCAGCACGATGAATGCCGAAGGCATCATGTACTCCGGCAGCCGCGCACGCAGCCAAGCGGCGAGGGTGGTCTTCAGATCGGACGGATCGGTCCGATGAAGAGCCACATAAGCCGCCAAAGCCCCTTCGCGCGAAACGACCACCGACTCGCGCACCGCCGGATGCGCGTTCAACGCGGCCTCGATCTCGCCCAGCTCGATCCGGAAGCCGCGGATCTTCACCTGATGGTCGATGCGCCCCAGGAACTCGATCACGCCGTCGGCCCGCCACCGCGCCAGGTCGCCCGTGGCATAGAGGCGGGTTCCCCCAACCCCCCGATCGGACCGATCCGTCCGATCCGACCGATCCGTCGGATCTGGCACAAACCGCTCGGCCGTCAGCTCCGGCCGCTTCCAGTAGCCGCGGGCGAGCCCCACGCCGCCGATGTGCAGGTGCCCCGGCACGCCCACCGGCACCGGCTCGCCCGCCGGGTCGAGCAGGTGAATGCGCAGGTTCGAGATCGGCCGGCCGATCGGCACCGTGCGCGCCTCGGACTCGCGCAGGCAGGGCCAGTGCGTGACGTCCACCGCCGCCTCGGTAGGCCCGTACAGGTTGTGCAGCTCCGCCCCGAGCAGAGCCCCGAAGCGCTCCTCCAACTCGCGCGGCAAAGCCTCCCCGCTCGTGATCACCCGCCGCAAGCACGAGCATTCACCGAGCCGCGGCTCCTCCAGGAAGACCTGAAGCATCGAGGGAACAAAGTGGAGGGTGGTGATCTCCTCGCGCTGGATCAGCTCCGCCAGATAGGCGCTGTCCTGGTGGCCGCTGGCCCGCGCGAAGACCACGCGAGCCCCGACCAACAGAGGCCAGAACAGCTCCCACACCGAGACGTCGAAGCTGATCGGAGTCTTTTGCAGCACCCCCTCGCCCGACACCAGGCCGTACTCGGCCTGCATCCAGAGCAGCCGGTTGACGATGCTGCGGTGCGTGTTGATCGTGCCTTTGGGCTGGCCGGTCGAGCCCGAGGTGTAAATGCAGTACGCCGCGTTGTCGGGGGCAACGTCCGTGAAGTCCTTGGGGTCCTTTACGTCCCTCAGGTCCTTTCCGTCCTCCAGCAACCGATCCTGCGTCAGCAGCACCGCCACCCCGGCGTCCTCCACCATGAACGCCAGCCGCTCCGCCGGATACGAGGGGTCGAGCGGCACGTAGGCCCCGCCCGCCTTGAGCACTCCGAGGAGCCCCACCATCAGCTCGACCGAGCGCTCCATCGCGACCCCCACCAGCACCTCCGGCGCCACCCCCAGCCGCCGCAAGTGATGCGCGAGCTGGTTGGCCCGGCGGTCGAGCTCGCGGTAGGTGAGCGACTCCCCCTCGCAGGTCACCGCCACCGCCTCCGGCGTGTGCTCCACCTGCGCCTGGATCAGCTCGTGGAGGCAGCCCGTCTCGGTCAGGGCCGGCGCGTCCGTGGCATTCCAGTCGACGACAATCTGCTGGCGCTCCGCCGCGGAGAGCAGCGGCAGCTCGCTCAGCCGCCTCCCGGGATCGGCCACGGCGCCGGCCAGCAAGCCCTCGAAGTGCCCGGTCATCCGCTCGATCGTCGCCGCGTCGAACAGGTCGCGGCTGTACTTGAAGACCGCCGCCAGCCCCTCCTCCGTGTCGAGGAGAGACACCGCCAGGTCGAACCGCGCCGTGCCGTTGTCGGTCTCCCGGCCGCGCAGCGCCAGACCCGGCACCGGCGGCGCCTCCAGCGGCTCGTTCTGGAGGACGAGCATCACCTGCACGATCGGCGGCACCGACAGGTCGCGCCGGAGGCGCAGCTCGTCGACCAGCCGCTCGAACGGCACCTCGCGCCCGGCCAGAGCTTCCAGCACCGTGCCGCGCACCCGCTCCAGCAGGGCGTCGAACGACGGATCGCCCGAGAGGTCCGTGCGCAGTGGCACGGTGTTGACGAAGAATCCGATCAGCCCTTCCAGCTCCACGCGGTCACGGTTGGCCACCGCCGTGCCCACGATCACGTCGTCCTGCGCGGTCAGGCGGCCGAGGAGAGCCTGGAAGCCGGCCGCGA
>DATFPH010000516.1:0-9329 GCA_035264905.1 Thermoanaerobaculia bacterium | reverse complement strand
GGGCCCGCGTCCTGGTGACCACCGCGGCGCGGCGGCGCGAGCTCGGCGAGATCCCCTTCGCGGAGGAGTCCGTCCTCCTGCTCGACCGCCCGCTCCCGGAGGCCGAGGACGGGCCGCCAGGCTTCGGGTTCCGCGACGTCGCGCCGGCCAGCCCGGAGGCTCTGGCCTACGTCATCTACACCTCGGGCTCCACGGGCGTGCCCAAGGGGACCGAGCTGCACCACGGCGGCCTGGCCAATCTCTGCGCCTGGCACCGGAACGCCTACGACCTGACGCCGGAGGACCGCTGCTCGCTGGTGGCGGGCCCGGGCTTCGACGTGTCGGTCTGGGAGACGTGGCCCGCCTTGACCGCGGGCGCCTCGCTCCACGTCCCGCCGCCCGACGTGATCCTCCAGCCGCGCCGGCTGCTCGCCTGGTTTGTCGAGCAGCGGATCACCGTGGCCTACCTGCCCACGCCGCTCGCCGACCTGGTCCCCGGCGAGCCGCATCCCGAGGGCCTCGCGCTGCGCGTCGTGGTGACCGGTGGCGACCGCCTGCTCCGCCGGCCGCCGCACGGCCGGCCGTACCGCCTGATGAACCACTATGGTCCGGCCGAGGACACCGTGGTGACTACGGCCAGCGAAGTCCGGCCCGAGGGGACGGGCACGCCGAGGATCGGCGGGGCGATCGACAACCAGGCATTGTACGTGCTCGACCGCGGGCTGCAGCTGGTTCCGCCCGGCGTGGCGGGCGAGCTGTGCATCGGCGGCAAGGGCGTGGCCCGCGGCTACCGCGGCCGGCCCGGCCTCACCGCCAAGGTGTTTGTCCCCGATCCCTGGGGCGGGACGCCGGGCGCCCGTCTGTACCGCTCGGGCGACCGGGCGCGCCAGGCCGGCCTCTGGGACTTCGACTTCCTGGGCCGCGTCGACAACCAGGTGAAGATCCGCGGCATCCGCATCGAGCTGGGGGAGATCGAGGCGGCGCTCACGCACCATGCGGGGATCCGTGAGGCCGTGGTGGTGGCGCGCGGCGAGCCCTCCGACCGCCGGCTGGTGGCCTACGTGGTGCGCGCGGGCGCCCTCTCCGGTGAGGACGTGCGCGGCTTCCTGCGCGAGAAGCTGCCGGCCGCCATGGTCCCGTCGGCGATCGTCTTCCTGGAGCGGCTGCCGCTCCTGCCGAACGGCAAGGTGGACAGGAAGGGCCTGCCCGATCCGGGCCGGGAGCGGCCGGACCTCGCGGCCGAGCTCGTCGTGCCGGGAAATGAGCGGGAGCGTCTCGTCGCCGCGATCTGGCAGGAGGTCCTGGGGCTCGACCGGATCGGCATCCACGACAACTTCTTCGACCTCGGCGGCCACTCGCTCCTCGCCGCCGAGATGCACGGCAAGCTGCGCGAGCGCCTGCGGACCGACCTCCCGCTGGTCGAGCTGTTCCAGCACCCCACGGTCCACGCCCTGGCCGCCCGGCTCGGCGGCCCGGAGCCGCAGGCGCCCGCCGTGGCGCGGGCTCCGCTCCGCCGGGAGACCGGTCTGACCGATCTGGATATTGCCCTCGTCGGCATGGCCGGCCGCTTCCCCGGAGCGCCGGACCTCGCGGCGTTCTGGCGCAACCTGCGGGAGGGGATCGAATCGATCTCGCGCCTGCCGGAGGAGGAGCTGCTGGCCGCGGGGGTGGACCCCGCGCTCCTCGCCGACCCGCGCTACGTGCGGGCGCGCGGCGTCGTCCCCGGCGTCGACCTCTTCGACGCGCCGTTCTTCGGCTTCAGCCCGCGCGAGGCGGCGATCACCGATCCGCAGCAACGCGTCTTCCTGGAGCTGGCCTGGGAGGCTCTGGAGCACGCCGGGATCGATCCCGCGACCTTCCCCGGGCTGATCGGGGTCTTTGCCGGCGCGACGCTCAGCACGTATCTGCTGGAGAACCTGCTGCCGCACGGCCCGTCGCAGGACGAGGCCTGGCAGATGGTGCTGGCGAACGACAAGGACACGCTGGCCACCCGCGCCGCCTACAAGCTCGGCCTGGAGGGACCGGCCCTCACCGTGCAGACCGCCTGCTCCACGGCGCTCGTGGCGGTCCACCTGGCGCGCCAGGCGCTGCTCGCCGGCGACTGCTACGTGGCGCTCGCCGGCGGCGTGACGGTCCGCAGCTCCCAGGTGGGCTACCTCTACCAGCAGGAGGGGATCCTGTCGCCGGACGGCCGGTGCCGCCCGTTCGGCGCAGAGGGGCGCGGCACGGTGTTCAGCAGCGGCGCCGGGATCGTGGTGCTGCGGCGCCTCGCCGACGCCCGCGCCGACGGCCACACGATCCACGCGGTGCTCAAGAGCTCGGCGGTCAACAACGACGGCGCGCGCAAGGCCGGCTTCACCGCGCCCGGCGCCGACGGGCAGGCGAAGGTCATCGCCCGCGCCCTGGAGCTGGCCGGGGTCGACCCCGGCGGAGTGCAGTACGTCGAGGCCCATGGCACGGCGACGTCGCTGGGCGACGCCATCGAGGTCGCCGGCCTCACCCGCGCGTTTCAGGCCGCGGGCGCCACGGGGCGCGGCTTCTGCGCCCTCGGCTCGGTCAAAGGCAACGTCGGCCATACCGACAGCGCGGCCGGCGTCGCCGGGCTGCTCAAGACCGTGCTCGCCCTGGCGCACCGGGAGATCCCGCCGAGCCTCGGCGCCGAGCCGCCGAACCCGCACATCGACTTCGCCGCGAGCCCGTTCTACGTCAACGACCGCCTGCGCCCATGGGACCGCAACGGCGGTCCGCGGCGGGCCGGCGTGAGCGCTTTCGGCATCGGCGGCACCAACGCGCACGCCGTGCTGGAGGAGGCGCCGCCGCCGGAGGAGACCGATCTGCCGGGGCGCCCGTGGCAGCTCCTGGTGCTGTCGGCGAAGACGCGGAGCGCGCTGGAGAGCGTCACCGCGCGGCTCGCCGCCCGCCTTCGCGAGGAGGCGCCCGGACCGGATGGCAGGTGGCTGGCGGACGTCGCGTTCACCTTGCAGACCGGCCGCCGGGCCCTCCCCTGGCGCCGGGCCGTGGTCTGCCGCGGCCGGGAGGACGCCCTGGAGGCTCTCGCCGGCCGCGGCCGGCTCCTCGACGGCGCGCCGCGCGAAGGGAGCCCGTCCGTGGCGTTCCTGTTCCCCGGCCAGGGAGGACGGCGGATCGGCCTGGACCCCCGGCTCTTCGCGGCCGAGCCGCTCCTGCGCCGCGAGGTGGACCGCATGGCGGAGATCCTCCGCCCCCATCTGGACGGCGCGGACCTGCGGCAGGTCCTCCTCGCTCCGCCGGACCGGCCGGACCGCGCCGCGGTCGTGCAACCGGCGCTCTTCGCGGTCGAAACGGCCCTGGCCCGGCTCTGGATGTCGTGGGGCCTCCGCCCGCAGGCGCTGCTCGGCCACAGCCTCGGCGAGTACGTGGCCGCGCACCTGGCCGGCGTCCTGTCGTTGGAGGATGCGCTCGCACTGGTCGCCGGCCGCGGCCGGTTGTTCGACGAGCTGCCGGCCGGCGCCATGCTCGCCGTGCCCCTCGCCGAAGCCGAGGTGCTGCGGCTGCTGGGTCCGGAGCTGGCGCTGGCCGCGGAATTGTCCCTGGCCGCGGAATTGTCCCTGGCCGCGGTCAATGGGCCGGCCCAGTGCGTCGTCTCCGGCACGGACGCGGCGGTCGAGGCGCTGGCCCGGGAGCTCGCGGCCCGCGGCGTCGAAGGGCGCCGCCTCGCCGCCACCCACGCGTTCCACTCGCAACAGGTGGAGCCTCTGCTGGCGCCGTTCGAGCGGCTGGTCCGCCGCGCCTCCCTTCGTCCGCCGCGGATCCCGTTCCTCTCCAACGTGACCGGCCGCTGGATCACCGCCGAGGAGGCGACCGATCCGGCCTACTGGGCGCGCCACCTGCGCCAGACCGTGCGCTTCGCGGACGGGCTCGCGGCGCTCCTCGCGGAGCCGGGGCGCGTCCTGCTGGAGGTGGGCCCCGGCCGCACGCTGACCCGGCTGGCCCGGCGGCTCTGCGCGGCCCGTGGCGAGCCCGGCCGCGTCCTCGTCCCGTCGCTCCCGGAGCCCGCGGACGAGACCCCGGCCGGGGAGGCGCTCCTCGGCGCGCTCGGCCGCCTCTGGACCGCGGGCGTGCCGGTGGATTGGCCGGCCTTCCACGCCGGGGAGCGCCGCCGCCGCGTGCCGCTGCCGGCCTACCCGTTCGAGCGCCGCCGCTACTGGATCGAGCCGGCGCGGCGGACGCCGGCGCGCGGCTCCGTGCCTCTCTTCGCCGAGGAGGCGGCGACGGCCGTGGCCGGCCCGGACGACGCCGGCCTCGGGGACGATCCCGTCGCGTTGCGGATCGCCGCGATCTGGCGCGAGGCGCTGGGCGTCGAGCGGATCGCTCCGCACGATCACTTTTTCGATCTCGGCGGCGATTCGCTCATCGCCCTGCGGGTGATGGCGCGGCTGCGCGAGGCCTTCCCGGTCGACCTGCCGGTGCGCACCCTGTTCGAGCATCCGACCCTCCCCGCGCTCCGCGACGCGGTCGCGGCCGCCGTGGCCGCCGCGGCGCCGCTCACCATCCACCGCCGGGAGACGGGACCGGCGCCCCTGGCCTTTCTGCAACGGCAGCTCTGGGTGTTGCAGCAGCTCGATCCGGCCGGCACGGCGTACAACCTGCGCGCCCAGGCGCGGCTCACCGGCCGGCTCGACCGCACGGCCCTGCGGCGGGCTTTTCAGGAGGTCGGGGCGCGCCACGAAATCCTGCGCACTGTCTTCCGAATCGAAACGGGAGTGCCCGTTCAAGCAATCCTTCCTGGGATGGAGATCGGCCTCCCCTGGATCGACCTGGCGGCGCTGCCGGCGGACCGGCGGGACCCGGAGCGGGTCCGGATCGCGGAGGGAGAGGCGGACCGGCCGTTCGATCTCGGACGGGGCCCGCTGGTGCGCGGGCTCCTGATGGGGCTCGGCGCGGACGAGAGCCTCCTGCTCCTGACCGCGCACCACATCGTCTTCGACGGCGTATCGCAGGGCGTGACGCTGCGCGAGCTGGGAGCGCTCTATGGCGCCTTCGTGCGCGGCGCGCCGTCCCCTCTGCCGCCTCTGCGCGTCCAATTCGCCGACGTGGCCGCCTGGCAGCACCGGTCGGTGGCCCGGAGGCTGGAGGCGGACCTCGCATACTGGCGCCGGCAGCTCGCGGGCGCTCCGGCGGGTCTCGACCTGCCCACGGACCGGCCGAGGCCGCCGGTCCAGCGCTTCCGCGGGGCCTCTCTCACCGGGCCGGTGCCGGTCCCCGCGGGGCTGGCCGAGCTGGCGCGGCGCGAGGAGGTCACTCCGTTCACCGTGCTCCTCGGCGCCTTCCACGCCCTGCTCCAGCGGCATTCCGGCCAGACGGACGTCCTGGTGGGCACGCCGGTCACAGGCCGCCATCTGCGGGAGCTGGAGGGGATGATCGGCCCCTTCGTCAACACCGTGGCGCTGCGGGCCGAGCTGGCGGGATGCCTGAGCTTCCGCACGCTCCTCGGCCGGCTGCGGCGGACGGTGCTGGACGCCTTCGAGCATCAGACCGTCCCCTTCGAGCAGGTGGTGGAGGAGCTGCGGCCGGAGCGCGCTCCCGGGCGCAATCCCCTGTTCCAGGCCGTCTTCGCCTACCACACCACGCTGGTGCGGGAGATGGAGCTGCCCGGGCTCGCGCTCCGCATGGAGGACCCGGAAGGGAGGACCTCCAGCCTCGACCTCACCCTCCACCTGCGGGAGCGGAACGGGAAGGTGGACGCTCTCCTGGAGTACGCCACCGACCTCTTCGACCGCACCACGATGCGCCGCCTGCTCGCTCACTACGCGGCCGTGCTGGAAGGGGCGGTGGAGGCGCCGGACCGGCCGCTCGCGGAGCTGCCGTTCTTGCTGCCGGCGGAGCGCCAGCAGGCCGTGGTGGAGTGGAACGACACGGCGGCGGGGTATCCCACCGGCGCCACCGGCCTCTGCCTCCACGAGCTGGTCGCCGCGCAGGCGGCGCGGACGCCGGACGCCGTGGCGGTCCACTTCGAAGGGGAGGAGCTGACCTACGCCGGGCTGCTGGGCCGCGCCCGCGGTCTGGCCCATGAGCTGATCGCGCGGGGCGTCCGGCCGGACGAGCCGGTGGGAGTGCGCCTGGAGCGCTCGCTGGAGATGATCGTCGTGCTCCTCGGCATCCTGGAGGCGGGAGCGGCGTACGTGCCGCTCGATCCGGAGTGGCCGGCGGAACGGTTGAAGGCGGTGAAGGAGAGCGCGGGAATCAGGGTAGAAATCCCCTTCAGCCCGCTGGAGATCCTCCCCACTGTAGAGACGCCCCGTGGGGCGTCTCCCTCCGAGGTGCTCGCCCTCGCCTACGTCATCTACACCTCCGGCTCCACCGGCACCCCCAAGGGCGTGATGATCCCGCACCAGGGGATCGTCAACCGCCTCCTCTGGATGCAGGAGGCCTACAGGCTGACGTCGGACGACCGCGTCCTCCAGAAGACGCCGTTCGGCTTCGACGTGTCGGTCTGGGAGCTCTTCTGGCCGCTGATCGCCGGCGCGCGCCTCGTCTGCGCACGGCCGGAGGGGCACAAAGACCCGGTGTACCTCGCGGAGCTGATCGCCCGCGAGAAGATCACCACCCTGCACTTCGTGCCGTCCATGCTCCAGGCCTTTTTGGAAGCTCCGGGGCTGGAGTCGCTCACGTCGCTGCGCAAGGTCATGGCGAGCGGCGAGGCGCTGCCTCCGGACCTCGTGCGGCGCTTCTTCGCGCGGCTGCCGCACGCCGAGCTGCACAACCTCTACGGTCCGACCGAGGCGTCGGTCGACGTGAGCTTCTGGCAGTGCGTGCCGGAGCCGCGGGTCGTGCCGATCGGGCGGCCGATCGCCAACTTGCGGCTCCACGTGGTGGACCGCGCCTCTGGACCGCAGCCGATCGGAGTGGCCGGCGAGCTGCTGCTGGGCGGTGTGGGGCTGGCCCGCGGCTACCTGGGGCGGCCGGAGCTGACCGCGCAGGCGTTCGTGCCCGATCCGTTCGCGGAGCAGCCGGGGAGCCGCCTCTACCGAACGGGCGACCTCACACGGCTGCTGGCCGATGGCAACGTCGAGTACCTGGGGCGCATCGACCATCAGGTGAAGATCCGCGGCTTTCGTATCGAGCTGGGGGAGATCGAGGCTGTGCTGGCGCGCCACCCGGCGGTGCGCGCGGCCGTGGTCGTGGCGCGCGAAGGGGCGCTGGTGGCCTATGTGGTCCTCGATCGGTCCGATTTCAAGACCGCGCTGGCCGCCTGGCTCCGCGACCGGCTGCCCGATTTCATGGTGCCCCCGGCCTTCGTGGTGCTGGAGGCCCTGCCGCTTTCTCCCAACGGCAAGGTAGACCGCAAGGCGCTGCCGGTGCCGGAGCGCCGTGAGGAGGCGGCCTTCGTGGCGCCGTCCGATCCGGTCGAGGAGCTGCTGGCCGGCCTCTGGGCGGAGCGGCTCGGAATCGAGCGGATCGGCGTGCACGACAACGTCTTCGACCTGGGCGGTCATTCGCTGATGGCGACCCAGGTACGGACGCGGATTGCCGACCTCCTCGGGGTCGACCTGCCGCTGCGGAAGCTGTTCGAGTCGCCGACGGTGGCCCGGCTGGCTCAAGCGGTGCGGGAGGCGCGGGGGGAGGGGACGGTGCCGCTGCGGCCTCTCGTCCGCCTGGCTCCGGAGGCGCGGCAGGGGGGGCTGCCTCTCTCCTTCGCGCAGCAGCGGCTCTGGCTGCTCGATCAGATCGAGCCCGGCAGCGCGGCGTACAACCTGCCGTGCGCCGTGCTCCTGGGCGGCGAGATCCAGGTGGAGCGGCTGCGCCGGGCTTTCGCCGCGCTGGCGCGGCGCCACGAGGCGCTGCGCACCACGTTCCCGGTGCGGCCGGACGGGCCGGTGCAGGTGGTCGCTCCGGCCTCCGCTCCGGACCTGCCGGTCGTCGACCTGAAGGCTCTGCCGGCCGCGGAGCGGGAGGCCCGGGCGAGCGTGCTCGTCCGGGCGGAGGTCCGGCGTCCATTCGATCTGGCGCGGGGGCCGCTGGTGCGCCTGACCCTGGTTTGGCTGGGGGAGCGGGAGGCGCTTCTGCTGATCACGCTCCATCACGTCATCGCCGACGGCTGGTCCTGGGGCGTGCTGCTGCGCGACCTCGCGGCCCTCCTCGGCGGCGAGCGCCTCCCCGATCTCCCGGTGCAGCCGGCCGACTTCGCGGTCTGGCAGCGGGAATGGCTCCAGGGCGAAGCTCTGGAACGGCAGCTCGCCTGGTGGACGCGCCAGCTCGCCGGAGCCCCGCAGGCGCTGGAGCTGCCCACCGACCGCCCGCGGCCGGCGCTGCCCGCCCACCGCGGCGGTGTGCGGCGCCTGGCCCTTTCGGCCTCCCTGTCGGAGGCGGTGCGCGGCCTCTGCCGGCGCCAGGGAGTGACCCCCTTCATGGCTCTGCTGGCGGCCTGGGCCGTGCTCCTGGGCCGCCACGCAGGGCAGGAGGAGGTCCTGCTGGGCACTCCGGTCGCCGGGCGCACCCGGCGGGAGGTCGAGGATCTGATCGGCCTGTTCATGAACGTCCTCGTCCTCCGGACCGAGCTGTCCGCGGGGAGCTTCGGCGAGCTGCTGGGGCGAGTGCGCGAAACGGCGCTCGACGCCTTCACCCACCAGGACCTGCCGTTCGAGCGGCTCGTGGAGGAGCTCGCGCCGGACCGCGACCTGCGGCGCACGCCCGTGTTCCAGGTCCTGTTCATCCTGCAAAACGCGCCGCTGGGGGTGCTGGAGCTGCCCGGTCTCGCCCTACGCCAGGTGCCGGTCGACTGGGGCACGGCGAAATTCGATCTCACCTTGAGCCTGGAGGAGACGGGAGGCCGCTTCTCCGGCTGGCTCGAATATGACGCCGACCTCTTCGACGCGTCGACCATGGAGCGCTTCGTGGCGCGCTACGAGCGCCTCCTCACGGCGGCCGTGGAGGCGCCGGAGACATCGATCCGCGACCTGCCGCTGCTCCCCGAGGCGGAGCGCCACCAGGTGCTCCACGAGCACAACGACGCGGCGCGGATCGATCCGGCGGACGTCTGCGTGCACGAGCTGTTCGAGGCGCAGGCGGCGCGAACCCCGGACGCCGTGGCCATCTCCGGTGCCGGCCGGACGCTCCGCTATGGCGAGCTGGACGCCCTCGCCAGCCGGCTCGCCGGCCGCCTGTCCCGGCTGGGCGTCGGGCCCGAGGTCCTGGTGGCGATCCGCATGGAGCGCACCCCCGCGCTTCTGGTCGCGCTCCTGGGCGTGCTCAAGGCGGGAGGCGCGTACGTGCCGCTCGATCCCACCCATCCGCCCGAAAGGCTCGGCTACATCCTGGAGGACTCCGGAGCTCCGGTCCTGCTGACCGAGCCGACCCTCCTGCTCGACGAG
>DATFPH010000515.1:0-24000 GCA_035264905.1 Thermoanaerobaculia bacterium | reverse complement strand
CTAATCGATCTGATGGACCTGCGCAATGGCGCCGAGGTCCACCAGGCGCTGCTCGCGGTGCAAGAGCGCGTGCTCTCCTGAGCAAAATGCCGCGGCGCGTGCGGTCACAGCTCGGGCAGGATGAGGACCAGACCGCTCCCTGCGACATCAGGATCGAGGTTCATCTGGATGCTCACCCTGCGGCCGGTCGATTTTCCCAAAAAGTCACCGGACCGGCTTGCGATCTCTCGGGCCATCCTGGCTTGGTCTCTGGATGCGTAGAAGAGCTTGCCCGCCGGGCGTCCAGGTTTGGCGGGCGAAACCCTGAAAGCGACCCCCCGCAACCGGAGGTCGCCCAGGGCCGCCGCCAGCTTCTCGGCCATGGGCCGCTCCCCCTCATCGTTGTACCAGATCGAGACGACCGTCTGGCCGGCCCGATCCGGAGGTGGTGACTCGATCGGGACGGCGTACACGAGGGAGATCTTCGTGCCTTTCTCGACGCGACTCCCGGCCGCCGGCTCCTGACGCAGCACCGTGTACTGCGCCGCTTGGCTCGGCTCCGTCTGGCGGGTGACCTCGAAACCCACATCCTGGAGTGTTTTCAGCGCCTCCCGATAGTGCGCGCCGATCACGTCGGGGACCGCGATCCGGGGATCGACCGGCAGCGGCTCTGCGTAGACCAGATCGACCGGAGACCCGCGGTCGAGCTCCTTGCCGGGACGCGGCCACTGGCTCAGCACCTGCCGTGCAGGCGCCGCGCCGGTCTGCCTGGTTTCCTGGTCGCCGACCACGAGGCCGGCCTCGCGGAGCTGGTCGATCGCGTCCTGGAGGGGGAGTCCGACCAGGTTGGGCGCCTTGATCGTCTGCGGCTCCGGCTGCGGCTCCGGCTCGGGCGGCTGGCCGTTCTGCGCGGGTGCTCCCGTCGTTTCCCCGCTCTTCTGGGAACCACCGGCCACCAGCGGCTCCTGCTTCTCCGGCGGCCAGATGGACACAGCCACGCCCGCGGCGACCAGCAGCGCGAGGGCGAGGGCGGCGATCCCCCAGAGCAGGGCTTTGCGGCCCGGCTTCCGGCCCACCTCCGGTTCCACGGGCCCGCTGCGGGCCGGCGGCGGTGCCGGCAGAGGCGAGCCCGCCCCCGTGCGTGCCGCGTCTCTCTCCAGGGCTGCGATCAAGGCCGCGACGTCGGCGTCCCAGCGGCTGTCCCGCAGCTCCACGGCCTGGCGCCGGGTGAGGCGCTGCAGATCTTCGGGCAACGCCTCGGTCGGCGGCATCTCCGCGCCTTCCACGAGCACGGGGACGACCCGCACGTTGCGTTTGAGCGCGGAAGAGATCTCCACCCGGATGAAGTCGTTCGGATCGTCGAGCCGCCGCTGTTTCTGCTTGTCGCAGCAGGTCAGCCACTCGCGCCCGATCACCGCGAGCAGCACGTCGCAGGAGCCGACCGCCTGGTCGATGGTCTCTACGAAGTCGACCCCGGCGTCGATCCCGACCACATCGAGGAACACGGAGTCCTTGCCGAAGTGGTCCCGCAGCCGGTCGAAGAGGCGGCCGGCGTGACCGGCGCTGTCCTCACGGCGGTAGCTGATGAAGATGACGGGCATCTGGACCTCGATGCGGGCTCCGGCCGATATTCAGCGCTCCTTCGACTTTACCACTCCGGAGTTGGCCGCCCTAGTATTTGGCGCAGAGCCGCCCAGTCCGTTACTCAGACGTGGTGACGCGCCATATCGCGTTGCCCACGTCGTCCGCCACCAGCAAGGCGCCGCCCTTGTCGATCACGACACCCACGGGACGCCCCATCGCATCGCCGTTCTCTTTGACGAAGCCGGTCAGCACGTCGATCGGCTCGCCGGAGGGGGTGCCGCCGGTGAAGGGCACGAAGATGACTTTGTAGCCGCTGCGCGGCTTGCGGTTCCAGGAGCCGTGCTGCCCCACGAACATCCCGCGGCGGAACCGGCCGGGCAGGGAGGTTCCTTCCGCAGAGGCCAGGCCCAGCGAGGCGGTGTGCGGCCCCAGGGCGTAGTCGGGGACGAGGGCCTTGGCGACGAGATCGGGCCTCTGCGGCTTCACCCGGGTGTCGACGTGCTGGCCGTAATAGCTGTACGGCCAGCCGTAGAAGCCGCCGTCGCGAACGGAGGTCATGTAGTCGGGCACGAGATCGCTGCCGAGCTCGTCGCGTTCGTTGACGGCGGTCCACAAGGCGCCGCTCTCGGCCTCCCAGGCCATCCCCACCGGATTGCGCAGCCCGGAGGCAAAGACGCGATGGCTGCCGGTCGCGGGATCCACCTCCCAGATCGAAGCGCGCCCCTCTTCCTCCTCGATTCCGTTCTCTGCCACGTTGCTGTTCGAGCCGATGGTCACGTAGAGCTTCGATCCATCTGGTGAGGCGATGACGTTCTTGGTCCAATGATGATTGCGCGGACCGGCCGGCAGATCGACGACTTTGGTGCCGGCCACCGCGATCTGTGTGGCGCCTTCCACATAGGGGAACTTCACGACGGCGTCGCTGTTGGCGATATAGAGGGTATTTCCCACCAGCTCCATGCCGAAGGGCGAATTGAGGCCCGAGAGAAAGACCGAGCGCGTCTCCGCGATACCGTCCCCGTCAGCATCCCGGAGCAGCGTGATCCGATTGGCGCTGGGCACGGCGCCGCCGGCCTTCTTCTGGAAGAGCTTGAAGAAAAATCCCTTGATTCCCTTGTTGTCCTCCGGCCGGGGCGGTGCGTTGGTCTCGGCCACGAGCACGTCGCCATTCGGCAGGACGTAGAGCCACCGCGGGTGGTCCAGCCCTTGGGCGAACGCCACCACGGCCGTTCCCTCGGCAGCCTCCGGCGTGTCTCCTTCCGGCCAGCCTTTCGCCGTGACGACGTGCACCAAGGGAATCAGCGATGTGTTGGGGGGAGGCAGGTTCGGATCCGGCCCGGTCCCGGCAGAGACAGGGAGCCGCGCCGAGGACGCACATCCCGCGATCCCCACGGCGGCCACGATGAGCACACAGCAGTGGACGAGCTTGAGCGAGCTTCTTTTCACGGATCGGAACATGGATACCCCCTCTCGCCAGCGATCCCTGGCTCCTGTTCCGATGGCAGCAAAAATCGAGCCTCAGGCCGGTCCCGCTATTTCGGCGCCGCCGGCGGGAAGCTCCGCACCGTGACCTCGGGCAGCGTTTGCTTCCCCGCCAGCAGCGGCGAGGGCTTTCCCCGAAGCTCCCGATCGAAGTACTGGAGAACGATCGTGCGGGTGATCTCGGTCGCTCGCGCCGGGGCCAGCGTTCCGAGCGCGCCTCGCTCGCGGAGCGGGCCTCCCCAGAGGATCATGTCGCTGAAGTCGAGGTGCAGGGTGTTCCGGACGTCCACCCGATCATAGCGGGTGGCGGCGCGCCGGTAGATGGCGTCGCTCGCCCCGGTCCGACCTGGCCGCGCCGAGTACACCATCAGAAAGGGCACAGGCAGGCGCTGATCGATCATCGTTCCGTACTGGGGGATACCGTCGAGGTTCAGGCCCGCCCGGCAGCGGCGGTCCTCGAGACAGAACTGCCCGGAGGTCACGCCGCCCATCGAATGGCCGAGCGCGCCGAGGCGGCTCATGTCGAGCCGCGACGCCAGCCGGCCGGCCACGCTGTCTTTCGGCAACGAGGAGAGCTGGTCGAGAACGAGCTTCGTGTCCGCCACCCAGCGCTGCAGGGTCGCGTGGGTGGCGCGGAGCCCCGCCAGGTAGCCACGGAGGAGGCGCAGCTGGCCCTCCTCCGTCGTCTCCTTGGTCACCGCCGCCATGGTTTCATCCTCGCGTTCCCATTCGGCGATGACCTCGCCGAACGCCGGGCGTGGCTTGCCGTTCTCGTCGAACAGCGAGATCACCTGCCCGTCCGCCAGCGTCGCGGCGGTGGCTTCGTAGGGATGGACGATGCTGAGCACGGCGTAGCCATGGCTGGCGAGGTCCTCGAGCAGAGCCGTGTGCGCGCTGGGGCTCCCCCCAAAGCCGTGGGAGAACACCAGGACCGGAAGCTTCTCCGGGCTCTCGACGGGCGGCGCGTCGAGGATGGCGTGGGTGCGGACGCTGGCCAAGGAGCCGAGCGGTGTCCTGAGGCCGGGCGGCACCTCGGCGATCCCCTCTCGCAAGTACGGCGCGGGCTCGCCGCGCCCCGAAGCCGCCGCGGCTGCCGCGGGATACCAGGCCAGGACCTCCACCTGCCGGTGCGTGCCGGCCGCCGCGAACGTCTCCGGCCGCGCGGCGTCTGTCACATGCCACCGGGTCGTACCGATCCTGGAGGGGCCGGTCGGCGCCGGCAGCTCCATGGCCGCGGGTGCCGCTGGGGGAGTCTCCGCGGCGATCGCGCCGATGTTTCCGGCCCCTTCTCCGGTCGCTCCGAGAAGCGCGATCGCGATCGCCTTGAGCGTCTTGCGGCCCATGTCCACTCCCCTCCGTCGTCCCTCCAAGCGCCTCCGGTGGCTCTCGGGGAAGAACCTCGGTATCCTACCAGGCGAGATGCGGCCGGACGCCTCGGGCCGGCTCGCAGGAGGCAGGAGGCTGACATGACAGATGACACTTCGGAATCCAAAAAGCCCGCCCTCGGAGGCCTGGGAGGGATTCGCCGGCGTGCCGTGAGCGTCTCGACCGAGACTCTGGTCAAGATGGGCCCTCTCTTCCCCGATGGAGACCTGCCGTTGCTGATCGAGCCGGCCGTGCAGGGGCTGAGCCTCGCCGCCTGGGCCGAGGCGAACCGCGCGCTCCTCGACGAGAAGCTCCTCCACCACGGCGGCATCCTCTTCCGGGGCTTCGGCCTGCAGGAGGCCGCCGACCTGGAGCAGGTCATCCAGGCCGTCTCGGGGGAGTCGCTGGAGTACCGCGAGCGCTCCTCGCCGCGCCACGCCGTCGCCGGCAACATCTACACCTCGACGGATTACCCGCCGAGCTATCCCATCTTCCTGCACAACGAGAACTCCTACCAGAGCCAGTGGCCGCGGAAGATCTTCTTCTTCTGCCGCCAGCCGGCGCTCGAACAGGGAGAGACTCCGATCGCGGACGTCCGCCGGGTCCTCCGGCACATCGATCCGGAGATCCGCGAGCGCTTCGCCCGGAAGGGCTGGATGTACATCCGCAACTTCGGCGACGGCTTCGGGCTCAACTGGCCGACGGTGTTCCAGACCGACGACCGGTCGCAGGTGGAGGCGCATTGCGCGAAAAGCGACATCCAGGTCGAGTGGAAAGAGGAGGACCGCCTGCGGACGCGCGCGGTCCGCCCCGCCCTCGCCCGGCACCCGAAGACCGGCGAGGCGGTGTGGTTCAACCACGCCACCTTCTTCCACATCTCGACTCTCGAGCCGGACATCCGGGAGGGCCTGCTCGCCGAGCTCGACGAGGAGGACCTGCCGGCAAACACGTACTACGGCGACGGCTCGCCCATCGAGCCGGAGGTGATGGAGCACCTGCGCGAGGCGTACCGCCGCGAGACTGTGAGCTTCCCCTGGCAGAAGGGGGACCTCCTGCTGCTGGACAACATGCTGGTCGCCCACGGCCGCGCCCCCTACTCCGGCCCGCGGCAGATCCTGGTCGGGATGGCCGAGCCGGTGACCCGCGACGAGGCCCGGCTGTAGGGCGGCGGCGCGAGCCTCGGCCAGGGCCTGCTCGAGCGACCCCCGAAGCTCCTCGAGATGGGGAGGCAGAGCGCCGTTCGCCTCCACGGCCGCCGCCAGGCGCTCCGCATCGGCGACAGCTTCTGAGAACGAGATCGACATTGCTCTTTCTCCTTTCAAAACCCGGGGGCGCGCCGGCGCCCCCGGATCGCCTCATCTCCCTACACGGCCGGCTTCTTGAGCTCCACCGGCTCCGTCAGCTTCGGCTTGCGCGAGCGCTTGCGAAGCGGCGGCACCTTGAACTCCACCAGCTTCTCGCTGCGCACTCCGATCTTGGCCCGGACGACGCCACGCAGCTGGATGGTCAGATCCCGAGCCTCCTGATAGGCGGCCTTGAGCTCCTGGGTGACTCTCTGCTTGTCCGCCGTCAGAGTCTTCTGGGTAACGCGCAAGGTCTTGATCCGGGACAGGACCAGCTCGAGCGGCGCCCGATGCTCTTCGATGTTCGGAAGCACAGAACTGTTGACAGCGACAGCGGCCAACAGACTCTCCGCATCCACGATGGTTTCAGCCTGCGTGTTGATGATCGGCATGATGTTCTCCTTCTGGGACTGAGCCCGAGGATTTGAAGACAGGTGGTTCATCCACCGCCTCGGCACACAGACTAATGATCCCTCGGCAGATTGTCACTACTTTCGCCACAAGAACTGCTACTTTTTCTGACTGCCGCCCACGTAAACCCCTGAGCCGTCTACAGAAAGAGCCGTACAATGAGGTGCGCCGTGAGTAACAAAAAAGTGCGCGCCGCGCACGTCCCCTCTCCGGATTTCGGCCAAGCCTCCTGCTCAGACGTCCCGGCGATCGACGTTGCTGGACCGCCGATCGGAATGTGCGCGCCCTCCATGGATGTGGACACCATCCCGATGGAGATCACCCGGGCGCCGATGGGCTTCGGTGGGATGCCGATCGCGACGAGCGAGTCGCCGATCCTCAGGGACGGAGCCCCGATCGGGACGGGAGCGACCCCGATCAGGATCGGCGAAGCGCCGGCCGAGATCGGCGGGATGCTGATCAGAAGCGGAGAGGCGCCGATCTCGATCGGCAAGACGTCCGTGGAGATCGGCGAGGCGTTGACCGCGATCGGCGCCGCTTGGACCACGATCGGGGGAGCGCGAATGGGGGTTGGCATGACGCCGGCCACGATCGGCGCAGCCTCCCTCGCCATGGGCGCATTGACGCCCGCCCCGCTCGGGAGTACGCTCTCTCCGTAACCCCCGTTCTTTCGAGCCGGAACGAGCAGTCTGGACGCAGCTCATCCGCCGCAAGGCGCTTCCGAAGGAGGCTTTGGCATGAACGCTGGACGCTTCGTTGGAGCCTCGGTCGCGGTCTTCGTCGTCCGCACCCTGTTGAACTATCTGTTCTATGGGTACGCCATGCAGGGAAGATACGAGGAGATGGCCTCGGCCCATCCTGGGATGTTCCGGGAGGTGGTCCCCGCCTTCATCACGCTCGACCTCGTCTGCGCTGTGCTCATCACCTATCTGGTCGTCAAGGCCGCCGCCGCGTTCGGCGGAGGCCTCAAAGGAGGAGCGACCCTCGGCATTCTCATCGCGATCCTCGGCCCGGTGATCTGCAACCTCTACTACTTTTTCGGTGTGACGTACTACCCGATCGATTTCTGGGGGATCGAGTCGGTCTATCAGATCGTCACCCACGCGATCCAGGGCGCGATCGCGGCAGCGATCTACAAAGCGGCTTGAGCGCAGTTGGAGTGGACAGGTCGCGAGAGGCCCGGGCCCCACAGACGCCCGCGGCCTCAGCGGGGTGGCTTGGCCTTTACCTGGATTTGTGTCTCGACGCGGCTCACCCCCTCCGTCGCGAGGACCAGCTTCTCGATCTCCTCTTCCTTCCCGGCCCGCCGCAAGGTGCCGGAGACGTTGACGACGCCCTTGACCGTGGAGACCTGGAGGTCGCCGCGCCGGATCTCGGGATCGGCGGCGAGCTTGGCCTGCACTTGGGCCGTGATGGCGCTGTCGGAGCCAGGCGACTTCCTCTCTTTCGAGTGGACCAGCGCCGCCTGGATGGCTTTGAGCCACTTCTTCTGTTCACCGTCCGCCCCCGCAGCGAGCTTGTCCGCCAGCAGGAGCACCGGCTCCGCGGCATCGGACCGCTTGAGCTTCACGTATTGCTCGGCCGCGGTCAGGAAATGAGAAAGTGCCTCCTTGTTCCGGCCCACAGCCTGGTAGGCGGTGGCCAGCCGGGCGTGCAGGCCGGGCGCCGACTTCTGCCCCTCCGGCGTGGGCGGCAGGCGCTGAAGCGCCGAGAGGGCGTGCTCCCACTGGAAGATGGCGCTCCTGGGATCTCCGGAGGACCCCCATTTCTCCTGGCGCTCGAAGATCGTGGCCAGGACCGTGTGGAAGCGCAGGATGTTGGGCCAGTCCTCGTGCAGGTACGCGTCGCCCTTGCCTTCGAAGAGGACGGCGATGAGGCGGTCCAGGACCCGGCCGTCCGGGTCGACCTGCTCGCCTTGGGTCAGGAGCAGGCTGGCCAGTTGGACCGCCGCGTCCAGGTTCCCGGCGCTGCTCCAGGCGAGCGCATAGCGCGGCAGGGCGGCGGCAGGCCGTCCCTCGCGCAGGAACGAGTCGCCGAGCATCAGGAGCAAGCGAGAGAACGCGTCGGCCGATTTCTGGGAATCCTGCCAGGCCCGGGTGAATTCCCGCCCCTCCACAGGATCGAGAAGGAGCGGCAGATCCTCCGCCAGATAGCTCCGCTCGATCAACTGCAAGCGTTGCCCTATCCCGGCGGGCAACCATTCCAGCCCCGTGGCATGGCCCTTCTTGTCCGGACCGATCCTGGCGGCCGTGAGATAACGGGCCAGGAGAACGGCCACCTCGGGGTCGGATGGGTACTTCCGGAAGCTCTCCGCCAGGTATTTCAGGACACTGTCGAGCTGTCCGGCATCGATCAGACGCTCGACGAGAGCCGTGATGCGCTGGAAATCGGGCGCCGAGCCACCTTGAGCCAGCCGGAAGACGCCTTCGCAGGCCGGCGCGAAGCCGGGATCCAGGTCCACGGCCTCCAGATAGGCCCTGGCCGCCTCGTCCCCGCGCCCTGACTTCTCCAGGGCGACACCGTAGTTGAAAAGGAAGCGGGAACGGGCCGCGGGATCGAAGTCGCCGGAGGCCTCCAGGTTCTGCTTCACAGCGGAGAGCACCGAGGCCGCCTGCGCGGCGTCTCCGTGCTGCAGCAGGAAGACGCCGTAGCTGTTGTGCGCCTCCACCCGCAGCTTGCCGGTGGCTTCACGGGCAGCCTGGGCGTAGAGATCCGTCACCTCCGCCCGCGGCGGCGCGGATTCGCCCTGGCTGCTCGCCAGGAGCCGCGCCAGGGCGAGGGCGCTCTCGGCTCGCTGCTGCGGTCCGGCAGCCTGTCGAAGTGCCGTCCGGTATTCCTGCTCGGCCTCGGCGACCCGACCGCTTGCCGCCAGCGATTCCGTTCTCTCGAGCCGGGCGGACCAGTCATGGTCCTTGGGAGGCTGGCCGGTGGCGATGGACGGCAGGCCCAGGCCTGCGGCGAGCACCAGAAGGAGAATTCTCGCGGTCATGGCTGAAAGACCTCCATCTCGGGCTCGAACTGCTGCAGGAAGATCAGCTTCGGCTCGAGCTGCCGAACCTCCGGCAGGATCTGGTCGACCGGCTTGAGCTCGTTCTGATACTGCCGCCGGCTGGCGACCAGCACCAGGGCCTCGTACGGCCGCTCGGAGCCGCCCGGCTCGAAACGTGCCGATGCGGAGTGACCTCGCGAGACCAGGTCGGCCTTGTCGTTGCGGGCGGGCCAGTCGCAGGACACAAGGAAGATCGAATTCTTCAACCGCTGGAAGTCCTGCCAGGGAAGCGGCGAGATGATCCGGGGTGATCCGGCGTCAGAGGTGAGCCGGCCGCCGACGGCGATCGGAACGGTCCGCTTCAGGTGCTCCTCCAGGCCCGTATCCATCAGCAGTGGCGTGAAAGCCTGGCCGAGCAGGCCGGCCGCTTCCTCAGGGAGAGGGTCGGGGATGATGGCCGCGTCCGCGGCGCTGCGCCACCTCCTCTCCCAGGGGCCCTCCGCGCGCACCGAGACGCCATCCAGAAGAAGGTCCGCCCGGACCAGGGTGTTCCCGAGAGCGTCGTCCGCTACCTGGAACAAGAGCACCGCCTGGGAACTCGCCCCGATCTCGTATTTCCAGAGCGACAGGGTCCGGTGTTGCCGGAGGCGCTGCACCAGCCCCCGGCAGAGATCGGCGGCGATCTGCGGGGTGAGCGGACCATACAGGCTCGTCAGCGAGGGGGCCGGAATCTCGCACCGGACGGCGATCACCGGCCGCATCACGGCCGCCGCAGGCGGAGCAGCGCCCGCCAGCGCCAGGACCACCAGCCACCCTGGATCAATTCGATGGATTCTCGTCATGAGCCCAACCTTTCAGGAGGGTTCGCCGGACTCGAGGGACGCGGCAGATCGAGGTGGAGTTCCCTCACGAAGCTGCGGCCGGGGGAGAGAGGCTGGACCGTCACCTGCCCTGTGACATAGACCCTGCCGTCGCGGAACAGGAGGTCGGCCCGGATCGTGTCGCCCGCCTGGAGGGTCACGTCCTCGGCCACTGCCAGAGGCACGGACCAGCGGGTCAAGACCTCCTCGGGGATCTCCTTGTGGAGCATCTCCAGGCGCCAGCGGCTGATCACGGAGTCGGGCACTAGGACATCGGCGTCGCAGCCGACCCAGACAGCCTCGCCCCCGTAGCTCTCGACATGCCCGAGCACCTCCTCGCCACGCCGCACCACGAGCGCGAGGGGGCTCCGTTCCGCCCAGGCTTCCGCGGTGTTGCTGACTCGCGGCTCGGGGCGGATCAGCACGACCGGCCGTTCGACGAACGCCGAAGGGGTGGCCACGATCCGGCGCTGGAACGGCGCGACGTCGATCTGTGCCGCCGGCAGGCCCGAGACCTTCACCCGGAAGCTGCGGCGCCACCAGCCCGTGAGCACCAGGTCCTTGCGGACCGTGTTCGGCGGCAGATCGCCGGGGATCGAGGGGCGCTCCGCGCCCGCGGGCCCGATCTCGACCCTCCGGTCGCGGCCGTCCCCCAGCGACTGGAGCACGATCGATCCATGCGCGGAGGCGCAGAGGAGGAGCACGGCTCCCACCAGCAGGACAGCCTGACAGGTCCGCCGCGCCAGCAGGACCCGGCGCTCGAATTCTTTCTGGAACTGCTCCTTGCGCTCATCGGTCAGCAGGCCGCTGACGAAGGCGACCCAGGCGAACAGGCCGCCCAGCCCGAGGAGGCCTCCGACGACCGGGAACCAGTCGGTGTAGTACAGCACCCATCCCGAGGCCGCGACTCCCAGGACGATCAGCAGGCTCAGATTGAGGAGGACCAGTCCGGGGGACCCGGGCTCCGGTGCCGTGCCGCTCGCCGGTTCCGGCGCCTTGTCCTCCGGTGGAGCTGCCCTCCCGAGAGACTCTTGTCGTCGCACAGCTGTCCTCGTGCCGCCGTCCGGGCGATCCCCACATTTGCCGAGAGAAGCTGTCGCCGCAACTCGGAGACAACCTCTTTCTAATATAGACGGCTCCCGCCGGGATTTTTCGTTACAAACGCTGTGATAAGGCGATCCAGGGCGCGATTGCGGCAGCGATCTACAAAGCGGCTTGAGCGGACAGGGACGCCGGCCAGATCCACGGACGGTGCCCCCATCCTCGATCAGAACTTGTAGCTCACCCGGGTATAGACGAATCGTCCGTTCATCCCGAACGGCGAATGGCTCGGGTAGGTGAAGATGCCCAGGTTCGAGTTCGCATCCAGGTTGCGGTCGGGGAAAGTGTCGAAGAGGTTCTGGGCTCCGACGGCCGCGGTGAGCTGCCCGAAGCGATAGCCGAGCTCCAGGTCGGCCAGCCACTCGGGCTCGAAGGTCTGCGGCACGACCTGGCGGTCGACCAGGCAATATTCGCCGTAGCGGCTCCCCCGCAGGTTGGCGAAGGCCTTGTTGCGGCTCCAGTCGGCGCCCAGCCGGAGGTTGTTCTCGGGCTGGCCACACTCGATCCGGCGCCGCTCGATGGCGTCGAACAACACCTCCTCCAACCCGGCGAGCTGGGACGGCGTGGTCACGGCGCCGACGATCTCGTTCTCGGTCGCGTTGTAGCCGGCCGTGAGCTTGAACGTGCCGGCGCTCTGGAGGCCGAGCGTGTAGGCGAGGCTCAGGTCGTAGCCCTCGGTCCTGGTGTCGATGGCGTTGGTGAAGAAGCGCGCGCCGGTGACGTTGAACGGGGCGAGGAGCGCCGCCACGCGCGGGCCGGTGAAGTTGCCCGAGAGGACGATGCGGTCCTCGATGTCGATGCGGTAGACATCGGCGCCGGCCTCGAAGGAGGAGGTCGGGCTCCAGACGATGCCGGCGCTCCAGTGCTCCGACTGTTCGGGCTCCAGGTCCTGGGCGCCGAGCGCGCGGGCCACCGGGCTGCCGACCGGGAAGGTGCCCACCTCGAAGGGGAGGAGCACTCCGCCGACGGCCAGGAAGTTCGTGCTGACGGTCGAGAAGTAGATCTGGCCGAGCGACGGCGCCCGGAAGCCGGTGCTGACGGCGCCGCGCAGCACGAAGGATTCGACCGGTTGGAAGCGCGCGGTCAGCTTGTAGTCGCTGGTGTTGCCGAAGTCCTCATAGTCCTCGAAGCGTCCTGCCAGGCCAAGCCGCAGCTTCTCGAGCACGTTGCCTTCGAGGTCGACGTAGGCGGCGTAGCTGTTGCGCGACGCATCGACCTCGTTGGACGGCCGGAACCCGGGGAAGACCTGGGCTCCCGCCGCCCCCTTGCCGCCGAACTGGTTGGGGGAGCCCCCGTCGATGTAGGAGGCGGGCTCGCCGGCGGTGATCTGGTATCCCTCGCGCCGGAGCTCGAGACCGACCGCAACGTTGAGCGGCCCGGCCAGTCCCACGTCGAAGCCGCGGGAGAGGTCGAGGTTGCCGACCAGCTGGTCGAGCCCCAGCGTGCCGGCATAAAAGCTCGTCTGGTTCGGCGGGATGGCGGGGCCGAGCGAGACGTTGAGGCTGTCGCGGACGTTGAACTCGAATTCATTGTCGCCGTAATCGGCGCTCAGGTCCCAGTACCACCCGCCGTGCTCGCCGCGCACGCCGGTGGCCAGCGAGGTGTCCGTCACCTGGGGCTCGATGAGCGGCAGGAAGCCGTCCGGATAGATCGACGGCCAGTTGCGGTCTTCGAGCGCGCGGCGGAAGAAGCCGCCGTGCGAGCCCTCGCGCCGGCTGGCGCCGCCGAAAGCGTAGAAGAAGACGTTCCCGGCGGCGTTGACCGGCACCTGGGAGTTGAAGAAGCCCATGACGTCCGTGGCCTCGGAATCTCCCCAGTGATGGTTGGGCTGCGCGACCGGGTTGACCGACCCCTGCGGCCGGGGGTCCGGGCCGGCCCGGTTGGTCTCGTTGCGGTCGCGGTACTCGGCGGTGGCGAAGAGCCAGCCGCGGCCCAGGGCCCAGCCATGGTGGAGGCTGGTGTCGATCAGCTCGCCGTCGGAATGGGTCGTGGCGCCGGTCTTCAGGTTGAGCGTGGTGTCGGAGGCGCCCGCTTTGAGGACGACGTTGATCACGCCGGCGATGGCGTCCGAGCCGTACTGCGCCGCGGCGCCGTCGCGCAGGACCTCGATGCTCTCGATGGCCGAGGCCGGAATGGCGTTCAGGTCGACGCCCGTCGAGCCGCGGCCGATGCTGCCGTTGACGTGCACCAGAGCGCTGGTGTGCCGCCGCTTGCCGTTGATCAGCACCAGCACCTGATCGGAGCCCAGGCCGCGCAAGGTGGCCGGCCGCACGGTGTCGGTGCCATCGGTGATCGTCGGGCGCGGGAAGTTGAACGAGGGCGCCAGCGTCTGGATGATCTGCATGGTCTCGCTCGCACCCGTCGTCTCGATCTCGGCAGAGGTGAAGACGTCCACCGGAACTGCCTTTTCTGCTGCCGCGCCGGCGGCGCGCGAGCCCACGGTGATGGTCTCGAAGAAGGCCGCCTCCAGGCTGAAATCCTGGGTGAGGGCGCCCGGAGCAAGCGTCACCTGCGCGCTGCTCTCCTTCAAGTCCGCGAAGCTGACCCGCACCTCGACCGCCTGGCCACCCTGAAGAAGAACGCGATCGGCGGGAACGGTGAGGGTGTAGCGGCCCTGCGCATCGCTGACGGCCTCGAGGCCGAGCTCCGGGATCGACACCGTCGCCCCGGGCAGCGGCAGCCCATCGGCGGCGCTCAGCACCTGACCGGAGATCACCGTGGCCTCCTGGTTGATCTCCTGGCCGGGGGCCGGAGAGAGCCCCAGCAGCAAGAGCGTGCTTCCTATCAAAACCGACGCACGAAGCTTCATGGCATCCGCCCCTTTCTCGGGATTCGTTGCCCCTCTCGCGTTCTGATTTTCAACCTGGAACCAAACGATGAAATCCTAGCACGCTCGACCCGGCCGCGCTCCCGCGTGTGAAACCATAGGCAGCATGGATACCCTCTCCGCGAGCATCCGCATCGCCACACCGCAGGACGCGCCGGCTCTCGCCGACCTCCGGTTTCGTTTCCGCGTTGAGCTCGGGGAGCCGGCAGAGCCGGAGGCGGAGTTCCGCGAGCGGTGCGCGCGGTGGATGGCCGAGCGCACGGAGCCGGTCGTTCTACGCGCGCTATGGCTTCACCGAGCGCAGGGACCTGTTTGCGCTCCGCCCGGTGTGAAGCGCCTCACACCGGATCGATCCGGGTGGCCTTCTCGGCCGGTCACACCGACCAAGGATCGACGAGGACCAGGCCGCATCCCTCGAAGTGGCGAGTGTTGCGAGTCGCGAGGGTCGCCTTGCGCACGTTGACGATCCCGGCAATCTGGAGATCGCGAATCTCGACGCTACGGCCGGCACGGCGTCGCTCTGCGGCGATGCGGCCAGCCGCCTGGGCCGCAGCCTGATCGAAGGGCAGCACTCGGTTCTCGAAGTCCTCTTCGAGCGCCTTTGTGAAGGCCTCTTCCAGGTGATGCCGGCGCCGGCCTGCCGCGAGGATCTCCAGGCCCAGACGGACCTCGAAAACAGTGACCGAAGTCGTCCAGACGGATTCGGGCGGCAGGCTGTCGAGCCACACCACCACGGCCGGATCGGGCTCGCGCCGCATCAGGGCCGAGACCACGTTGGTGTCGAGCACGATCACAAGTCGAAGTCGGCTGGACGGGCCGGCTCGCCGCGCAACTCGGGCACATCTTCGGTGAGGCCGAAACCGGCGAAGCGAGCGGCGAGCCGCGAGCCGAGCGGGGCCCGGGCACCGCCCTCATCCCTGACCGCGTTGCGGAGGATCTCGCGGACTTCCTCTTCAGTGCTGTGACCGTGACGACGAGCGCGACGCTGAAGCTTGGCCTTCACGTCGTCGTCGAGGTGGCGGACCAGGAGTTGAGCCATGACGCCATGATAGCACGATATCGATCGTCAACTCCTCGTCACGTGACCCTCACGGCACCCGCAGCGTCGTCGCCGGATCGATCCGCGTTGCCTTCCTGGCCGGGACGAGGCAGGCGAGGAAGGCGATGCTTCCCAGGATCGCGGCGGCGGCGGTGAAGTGGAGCCAGTCGGTGGGCTCGACCTCGAAGAGCTGGCTGGCCAGGCCGCGGCCGGCGAAATAGGAGCCGATCGCTCCCAGGACGAGCCCGGGGACGATCCAGCGGGCTCCGAGGCGCAGCACGTTGGCGAGCACCTGGAGGCGGTTGGCTCCCAGGGCCATGCGGACGCCGATCTCGCGGCGGCGCAGGAAGATCGAGTGCGCCACGACTCCATAGATCCCGAGCAGGCTGAGCACCAGGGCGAGCGCCGAGAAGCCGGAGAACAGACCGGTCGTCAGGCGCCGCCGCGCCGTGGCCGTGGCGAGCATCGCCGACATGGTCTGCATCTCGGGCAGCGGCTCGCCCGGATCGAGGGCGCTGACCTCGCGCCGCAACGCGTCCGCCACGCCGGCCATCGGCAGGCTGCTGCGGATCGCCAGGCTCATGTAGTTGGGCGGCGACAGGTCCGGGCCGGCCTGGTGCTGGAAGAGGAAGATCATCGGCTCCATCCCGGCTTCCAGCGGGTTCTGCTGGATGTCCTCGACGACTCCGATGATCTCGATGGGGACCTCGGTGCCGCGCAGCCGCACGCGCTGGCCCAAGGGGTTTTCTCCCGGGAAGACGAGGTCCCGGAGCGACCGGCTGATGATCGCCGTCTGCGGAGCGTCGGGCGCGATCCGCGGATCGAAGTCGTGGCCGGCCACGACTTTGGTCTTCAAGGTGTCGAAATAGCCGGCGCTGGTGATCCCGCGGAGCACCAGGGTCTGCTGGTCCGGGGGGAGCGGCGGCCGGCCTTCCACGGAGAGCGCCATGTGGGGCGCGCCGGCGGTCGGCGCGTATTCGATCAGCCCTGCGCCTTGGACTCCGGGAATCCGGCGGACGCGCTCCTGGAGCTCTTCGAAAAAGACCCGCCGCTCATTCACTCCAGAATATTTCGCCTCGGGCAGCGTCACCTGGACAAACAAGAGGCCGGCCGGATCGAAGCCCAGCTCCATGCTGTTGACGTGGTCCAGGCTGCGCAGCAGGAGCCCCGCGGCGGAGAGCAGCACGAGCGCCAGGGCGACCTGCACCGTGACCAGAAGCCCCTGCCCCCAGCTGGCGCGCGCTCCTCCGGCGGCCCCGCGGTCCCCCTCGGCCAGGAACGTCTTGGGATCGGTGCGCAGGGTCTGCCAGGCCGGCGCGAGACCCGCCAGGACGCCGGCCACCGCGGTGACCAGAATCGCGAAGGCCAGCGCCCGGCCGGAGAGGGTCACCTCGTGAATGCGCGGCAGGTCGGCCGGATTGGCGGCGACCAGCAGGCGCAGGGCCCAGTGCGCCAGGAGAACGCCCAACACGCCTCCGGCGCCGGCAATGAGGAGGCTCTCGCGCAGGGCCTGGCCGAAGATCTGGCGCCTTCCGGCTCCCAGGGCGATACGGGCAGCGATCTCGCGGCGGCGCGAGAGGCCGTCGGCCAGCAGGAGGTTGGCGACGTCGGCGCAGGCGATCAACAGCACCAGGGTGACGGCGGCGAGCAGGACCAGAAGCGTCGAGCGGGTCGACCCCACGAGGAGCTCGTTGAGCGGCTTGGCGGCGAGGTCGTAGGCCGTGTCGAGCTGGCCCGGCCGGTCCTGCTTGTAGGCCGCCACGATCCCGTCGATCTCCTTTTGCGCGGCGGTCAACGACACGCCGGGCTTGAGACGGGCGGTCACCTGCAAATAGCCCGCTCCCAGGTCCACGTACTTACGAGGCATGAAGTTGACCTCGTCCGGACGGGGGAGCCAGACCTGAATGTCCCCGAAGGGGAAGCGCAGGACGTCCGGCAGGACGCCGACGATGGTCGTGGGGACGCCTTCGAGCTCCAGGCTCCGGCCGACGATCGAGCGGTCGCCGCCGAAGCGCTGCCGCCAGAACCCATACGAGAGCAGCGCCACGTTCGGGCCTCCCGGCTTCTGCTCGTCGGCGGTGAACGTCCTGCCGAGGACCGGCTCCACTCCCCAGACGTCGAAGAAGCCACCGCTCACCCGGACTCCGGAAAGCTCCTCCGGCCGGTCCCTCTCGGTCAACCCGAACGTGCTCTGGTAGTAGGCGGAGACCCCCGACGTTTCGCGGCTCTGCTCGATCAGCGCCTGGAGCTTGGGCCAGGAGACCTCTTGCAGATCGTCCTGGCCGGGGACCGCGGCGCCGATCTTGACGAGCTGATCCGCATCCCGGTAGGGCAGGGGACGCAAGGCGACGGTGTCGAGCAGGCTGAAGATCGCGGCGTTGGCGCCGATCGCCAGGGTGAGGGTGACGACGGCGGTTGCGGTCAGACCGGGTCGCCTGAGGAGCCGGCGGATGCTCTGTCCGATGTCCCGAATCATAGGTCTTTCGTAGTGTATGAATAGTTTAAATTGCCTTGAATGATATCACGGGATCTGCTGGGGCGAACGGTGCTCCTGTCTCGTCGCAACCACTCGGGCGCACCTTGAAGGGAGGACCCTGCGTGCGCCACCGTGGCCGGACGGGCGACGGCTGGCGAGCGTAGACTTCTTGACACACGGAGCAAAGGAGCTACCATGAACGAATCCCTGGCCGTCGAGAACAATGTTGAAAAATCCCAGAACCTGCGCCTCAAGACCCTGCGGTCGCGCAAGTTCCAGGATCCCCTGCTGTCCGCTCAGATCACCAATTCGACGACCGTCATCTTCGCCTAACTCCCTCCGTCGGGTCCGTCGGGCGAGCGTTGGAGAACCGTTTGTCATGAGGTGAGCCGATGAGAGTTCTGCTGTTACAGCCGCCACTCCTTCCGGCCGCGGAGGTGACTCCGCCGCTCGGCCTGACCACTCTCGCATCTTGGCTGATGGCCCGTGGACACGAGCCGCGCATCCTGGACCTCGACCTCGAGGTCCGGGAGCGCGACTCGGCGTCGGAGGACCGCTACGTTCCGCTGTTCGAGCGGGCGCTCGACGATTTCGCGCCCGACGTCTGTGCCGTGACCTCGATGTACAGCAACAGCCTGCAGGCCGAGCATCTGATGCGCGCCGCGAAACGGCGCCGGCCGGATCTCGTGACGGTCGCCGGGGGAGCGCATTTCGGCGCCCTCGGGACCGCGTCGCTCCGCCGGTTGCCGGAGCTCGATTTCGCGATTCAGGGGGAAGGCGAGCCGGCCCTCTCCGGACTGCTCGACGCGCTGGCGGCCGGCAGCTCCTGGGACAGCGTTCCCTCCCTCTGCTACCGCGAGAACGGCGAGATCCGCACCAGCCCCGCGGCTGCACAAATCGACCTCGCCACCCTGCCGCCGATGTGGAGCACGCTGGGCGAGGCTCTGGACATTGAGCGCTACGCCCGCACCATCCAGCCCGGTTCGCCGCGGCGCGTGATCTACATCGAGGCGGGACGGGGCTGCCCCTTCGCCTGCACCTTCTGCGCAACGGCTCCTTTCTGGCGGCGGCAGTTCCGCGTCAAACCGGCTGAGAAGATCGTCGACGAGATCCGTTTTCTCCATGAGGAGCATGGCTACGACAGCTTCATGCTGGTGCATGACCTGCTGACGGTGAGCCCGAAGTTCATGGCCCAATTCTGCGATGCGATGCTGGAGGCGAAGCTGCCCGTCGAGTGGATGGCCAACTCGCGCACCGACATCCGCCTCAAGGGGCTCCTGCCGAAAATGAAGGCGGCGGGTTGTTGGAAGCTCTTCTTCGGGATCGAATCCGCCTCCGAGCGGATCCAGAAGGTGGTCGACAAACACCTCGATCCCAAGAGTGCCGAAACCACCGTGGCCGAGCTCGCGCAGCATGGAATCTCCTGCACCTGCTCGTTCGTGCTCGGGCAGCCGGATGAGAGGGCCGACGAGATCTCGGAATCGATCACCCTGGGAGCGCGGCTCAAGATGTTGGGGGCGGACCTCGTGCAGTTCCACCGCCTGCGCATGTGGCCTCCGGCGCCGATCACCAAGTCCCCTCTGCCGGTCGATTTCGATCTCGATTCGCTGCGCATCGAATATCCTTTCGTGCAGGTGCCGGAGGACCACGTCCAGGCGATCCTTGCGGACAACGACTTCTTCAGCGGGTATTTCGTTCCGGAGACGATCGCCGGCTCGCCCGCCCAGATGGCGCAGGTCGAGATGTTCTTCCATCACGCGGTGTCGCTCGCGCCGTATACAGTGGCTGCTCTGGGCCGGCTCACGCACGGCGGCATGGTGTCCGCCTTCTATGAAGCCCTGGCGGAGGTCGGTCCCCTTCATCGCGAGCAGCTCAGCTGGGACGCGACGGACGATCCTCTCGCAAACTGGCGGGCCTTGCGGCCGCTCTTCCGTTCACTGATCGCTCACGCCGATCTGAGCGAGGAGGCCAAGGCTCTGGTCCAGGGGATTTTCGGTTACGAGGAGTGGCGGATGCACTTCCTCTGCGGCATGCCGGCGCCGGAGCCGGCCGCGGCCGCCGGAAACAACTGGTCGGCGTACGCTTGTCCGCTCGACATGGGTGAAGCCATCGAGCGCTTGCGGGCGGGCGAGGAGCTGACCGAGGACCTGCTCGAATCGCGGATTCTCATCCTGGCGCGCGAGGCGTCCGGCGGAATCGCCTCCTACGAGCTGGACACCGATCAATTACCCGAGCTGACGCGGCCGGACAGCGAGCTCGTCCGCGAGCTGTCCGCGGTCAACTAACGTGTCAAACCGTTTGACACATCTTGCAAAGGAGGATAGATGAACGCAGTCCAAGCCGTCACGAGCACCGTGGAAGCGCCGAAGGGCCTCAAGGCCCTCCGGCCGCGGAAGTTCCAGGATCCTCTCCTGTACACCCAGGTGACGATTCCACCGATCCCGATCTACGCCTGAGCCGTACCCAGGCATCCGGGGCTCTGCCTCCGGGCAGAGCCCTCCTCTGAGCCTCGGGAGAAGGGAGCGGAGGAGATGAGACCCGCGACACAGACCGTCTGCAGTTGCCTCCTGATGCTGGCCGTCACCGCTCTCGCCGGCTGCCACCGCCGCGGCGACACTGCGGAGGAGGGGACCCCGCCGGGCGCGCCGTCCGGGACCCGGGCCGCACCCGTCCGGCCGCGGGGCGGCAATCCACGCACCGAGATGAGAAACGTCCACCTCCAGGCGCTGCCCGGAGTGGTCCTCGAGATCCGGCGCCTCAACGGCGAGCTCCGGCCGATCCAGGAGGGCGAAATCCCGGTCTTCGACGATCCGTCGACGTTCGAGCTGCACATCGACAGCGCGGAGATCGCCGCCAGCCCGCAGAGCCTGCAGAGGCTGATGAACGACGTCACCTTCAACTATCCCAAGGCCCCCCTCAAAGATCTGGAGCTCTCGATCGAAGATGGCAAGGTGCGCCAGTCCGGCCGCCTCGAAAAGGCGGTCCCCGTCCATTTCGAGACGCTGTCGGAGGTCTCGGTCACCCCGGAGGGGAAGATCCGGCTGCATCCGGTCAAGATCAAGGCCGGCGGCGTAGGGGTCAAGAAGTTGCTGGACCTGTTCGACGTCGAGATGTCGGAGGTCATCAAGACCGAGGGCGCGCGCGGGCTGACGATGGAGGGAGACGACATCTTCCTCGACCCGGAGCGCCTGCTGCCGCCGCCGCGCATCCGCGGCCGGCTGACGGCGGTGCGGGTCGAGAAGGACCGGATCGTCCAGATCTTCGGCGGCGAGGCGAAGAATCTGACGCCGCCCGATCCGGACGCGAAGAACTACATGTACTACAAGGGCGGCAATCTCCGCTTCGGGAAGCTGACGATGGACGGCGCCGACCTGCAGATCGTCGACGCCGATCCCAAGGACCCGTTCTTCTTCTACCTGAAGGAGTACAAGAAGCAGCTCGTCGCCGGCTACTCGCGCAATACGCCGAGTCTCGGGCTGATCGTGCGGATGCCCGACTTCGATCAGGCGGGAACGCCGTTGAAGGACCCGTACTAGGCCGACAGGAACAGTCCCTGGAGCGTGCCCTGGATGTGCAGAGCCGCCTCGTACGGGTCCGCGGCATCGCGGATCGGGCGGCCGATCACCAGGTAATCGGAGCCGTTGCGGATCGCGTCCTCGACGGTCACCACCCGCTTCTGGTCGTCCGCTGGACGGTTCTCCACCGGACGAATGCCGGGCGTGACGATCGTCAGATCCTCGCCCAGGCTCTCCTTGAGGCGCCGCGACTCCTGCCCGGAGGCGATCACCCCGGCGCAGCCGATCTCCAGGGCCCGCCGGGCGCGCGCGAGCACCAGGTCGTGGACGTCCGTCGTGATGCCGAGGTCCCGGAGCCCCGCCTGGTCGAGGCTGGTCAGCACGGTCACGGCGAGGATCTGGAGATCCCCCTTCTCGCGGCAGGCGGCTTCGAGGACGCGGCGGTCGTAGTGGACGGTGGTGAAGGTGATGGGGCGCTCCCGGATCTGGCGGACGGCGCGGGCCACGGTCTCGGGGATGTCGTAGAGCTTGAGGTCGAGGAAGACCTGCTTGTCCTGCTCCAGGAGCCAGTCGACCAGCGCGAAGCCGGCTCCCAGGAAGAGCTCCAGGCCGACCTTATAGAAGCGGACCGCTTCCTTGAGGGTGGTCACCAGCCGGCGGGCCTCCTCGGCGGTGGGGACGTCGAGGGCGAAGATCAACCGGTCTTCGGGGGGAATGGTCTTGGTCGAGATCAGGATGGGATCGCCGGCGGCGGGCTGCGGGTTCTCCGGGCTCGGGGCCATGTACACCTCCTGAGGAGCCGACCCTAGCACAGTAAGATATCTCTCCATGCTCGAACGCATCTTCCACGTCCGCGCCGCGGGGTCGACGCCCGGCCGCGAGGCCCTCGGCGGGCTCACGACCTTCCTGACCATGGCCTACATCCTGGCGGTGAATCCGGTGTTCCTGACCGCCGCGGGAATGCCGCTCGAAGGGGCCATCGTGGCCACGGCCCTGAGCGCAGGGCTCGCCACTCTGCTCATGGCCTTGGTCGCCAACTATCCCATCGCCCTGGCGCCGGGGATGGGGATGAACGCCTTCTTCGCCTACAACGTCTGCGTGGGCGCGGGCGTCCCCTGGCCGACCGCTCTCGGCCTGGTCTTCTGGAGCGGCCTCGCGTTCATCCTGCTGACCGTGACCGGCGCGCGGCGGGTGCTGGTGCGGGCGGTGCCGGCGAGCATCAAGCTGGCCGGCGCGGTGGGGATCGGGCTGTTCATCGCGTTCATCGGCCTCCAGCACGGCGGTCTGGTGACCGCCAATCCGGCGACCATGGTGGGGCTGGGGGATCTCGGAGCGGCGCCGGCGCTCCTCACCCTGTTCGGCCTCGCGGTGGGGCTGGCGCTGATGGCGGCGGGCGTGCACACGGCGATCTTCTGGGCGCTCGCGGCCACTCTCGCCGCCGCCCTGGTCACCGGAGTCGTGCCGCCTCCGGCGGAGCTGGTGCGGGCGCCGAGCCTGGCGCTCCCGGGTCTGCAGATCGACTTCCTGGGGGCGTTGCGGCTGGAGTACGTGCCGCTGATGCTCGTCCTCCTCTTCTTCGCCGTGTTCGATACGCTGGGGACGCTGATGGGCGTCGCGCACCAGGCGGGGCTGCTGCGCGAAGGGGAGCTGCCGCGGATCGAGCGGGCGCTCGCGGCGGACGCGGCCGGAATGGTCGGCGGCGCCCTCCTCGGCACCTCGCCGGTGACCTCCTACATCGAGAGCAGCGCGGGAGTCGCGGTCGGGGCGCGCACGGGGCTCGCCAACGTGGTCACCGGCGCGCTTCTCCTGCTCTCCCTCTTCTTCACGCCGCTGGTGGCCCTGGTGGGCCAGGGGACGGGCGGGAGCACCAACCCGGTGACGGCGCCGGCTCTCATCCTGGTGGGGATCCTGATGGTGCAGGCGGTGCGCGAGATCGACTGGAGCGACCCGACGGAGGCCGCGCCCGCGTTCTTCACCGCGCTCCTCATGCCGCTCACTTCAACATCTCGCACGGCTTGGCGGCGGGGATCGTGGTGTATGCCGTGGTCAAGCTCGCGGCGCGGCGCGGCCGCGAGGTGCACTGGCTGATGTACGTGCTAGCGGTGCTGTTCCTTTTGCGGTACGCGCTTCTTCCGGCTTGAGGGCCGGCGCGGCGCTCGCGCGCGGCCTCTGCAGCTCCTTGCGGAGCTGGACCGGGTCGACCGGCTTCGTCAGATGGAGGTCGAAGCCGGCCTCGCGGGAGCGGCGGCGGTCCTCCTCGCGGCCATAGCCGGTGACCGCGATCAGCTTCACGGCCGCCGTGGTGGGATCGCGCCGGAGCTGCTCGGCCACCTCATAGCCGTTCATCCCCGGCAGGCCCAGGTCGCAGAGCACGACCTCGGGATGGAACTGGCGGGCGGCCTCCAGGCCGTCTCTCCCGGTCGCCGCGAGCTCCACTTCATGGCCGGCGAGCTCCAGGAACTCGCGCATCATCGCCGCCGCGTCGGGGTTGTCCTCCACGACGAGGATGCGCCGGTGCTCCTCGGGCAGCGCCAGGGCCGGTGACGGCTCGGCGGTCTCCCGGACCCCCTCGGGGGAGACGGCGCGGGCGGTCTCCGACACGAGGGGCAGCTTCATGGAGAGCTCGGCCCCCTCCCCTTTCCCTTCGCTGTGGGCCTGCACCTCGCCGCCATGCATCTCGACGAGCCCGCGGACGACCGCGAGGCCCACGCCCAGGCCTCCCAGGGCCCGGTCGAGGCTGTGGTCCGCCTGGGAGAAGATCTCGAAAATGTGCGGCAGCACCTCGGGAGGGATCCCCTGGCCGTTGTCGCGGACCGCCACCTCGGCGCGCCTCCCTCCGGCCGTGCGGCCGGCGCGCACCGAGATCCGCCCCCCGGGCGCCGAGAACTTGGTCGCGTTGTGCAACAGATTGGAGAGCGCCTGCGACAGGCGCATGCGGTCCCCCCGCACCCGCAGCGGCTCCTCCGGGACGCTCAGGTCGACGGTGAGCCCGGCGCCGCGCAGCACCTCGCGGTACCCTTCGACCGTGT
>DATFPH010000514.1:0-4320 GCA_035264905.1 Thermoanaerobaculia bacterium | reverse complement strand
CCGAGCGATGCAGATAGCCCCGGGAGATGCCGGCGCCGCCCATCACGATCTCGCCGGCCGCGCCCGCCGGCACCGGCCGCAGGTCGCCGTCCACCACGTAGGCGCGCAGGTTGGAGATCGGCCGGCCGAGCGGCACCGCGGTGCCGGCCACCGTCTCGCGGGTCACGTCGCAGGTGATGCACCCGATCGTCGTCTCGGTGGGGCCGTAGTGGTTGATCGCCAGGCATCGCGGGGCCGCGTCGAGGAGCGCCGCACCCAGGTCGGAGCCCAGCTCCTCGCCGCCGAGGACGAGGAGGCGCCGCGGCAGCACCGCCGGCCCGGCCTCCGCCAGGAGGGCGCGCAGGTGCGAGGGGACGATCTTCAGCACGTCGATCGGGTGCCGTTCGGCGTACTCCAGGAACCGCCCGGCGTCGGTGGCGCGCTCGTAGCGCACGATATGAAGCACGCCGCCGGTCAGCAGGGGCGGATAGAGGGCCGTGTTGCCGAGGTCGGCGGCGAAGGTGGAGACCATGGCGAAGCTCAGGGCTTCGGGCTCTCGCCCCTCCGGACGCAGACCCAGCTTGCGGAGCATGTGCTCCAGGTAGTTCCCCAGGTTGCCGTGGGTCACCGCCACGCCCTTGGGGACGCCGGTCGAGCCGGAGGTGAAGATCACGTAAGCCAGGTTGTCGGGATGGACGGAGACCGCCGGCGCGCCCGCCGCCTCGGCCGCGAGGGCGGCGCGGTCGCGGTCGAGGCAGACCGCCTCGGCCGGCAGGCCGGGCCAGCGGGCGAGCAGCGCCTCCGTGGTCACCAGGAGGGGGATGCGCCCTTCGCGGAGCTGCGTGCGCAGCCGCTCGGCCGGGTTGTCCGGATCGAGCGGCACGTAGGCGCCGCCGGCCTTGAGCACGCCCAGCAGGGCCACCAGCCAGGCCGTGGAGCGCTCGAAGCAGACCCCGACCGGGACGTCGGGGCCGACGCCGCGGCGGCGCAGGAGGCGCGCCAGCCGGTTGGCCTCCGCGTCGAGCCTGCCGTAGGTGATCGCCTCGTCCTCGCACACCACCGCCAGGCGCTCGGGGTGGCGGGCCGCGCGCGCGGCGAACAGCTCGTGGACGCGGAGCGGCGACGGGAAGTCGACCGCCGTGGCGTTGAAGTCGGCGATCAGGCGGCGGCGCTCGCCTTCGTCCAGGATCTCCAGGTCCCCGGCGGCCGTCTCGGGCCGGCGCGCCGCCGCGGCGGCGAGGGCGAAGAGCTGGCGGCCCAGCACCTCGACGGCCGCGCCGTCCCAGCTCCGCGGGTCGGAGCAGATCTCGACGCGGAGCCCCTCCCGGTCCTCCCGGCAGAGCAGGTGGAGCTTGAAGCGCTCGACGTGCCCCCGGCGGCCGCGCCAGGTCGCGGGCAGGTCACCGAAGCGCGGCGCCTCGCCCTCCCGCGCCAGCTCGAAGCCGGCGCTGAACGTGGACTCCTCGCCCCCCGCCAGGCTCCAGGTGAAGTACTCCTGCCAGGCGTCGCCCTCCTGCCAGGCGGTGTGGAGGAGGCGCGCCAGCCGGGCGAAGGGCATCGCGCCGTCGACCTGGGCGCGCACCGGCAGCCAGCGGGAGAAGAGCCCCGGCGCGCCGGCCAGCTCCTCGTAGCTCCGTCCGTCGCTGACCACTCCCACGACCAGGTCGTCGCGGCCGGACAGACGGGCGAGGAGCAGGCTCCAGCAGGCGAGGAGGAACGATCCGCGCGAGATCTCGCAGCGGTTGGCCGCGGCCGCGATCTCCGCCGCGAGCCGCGGCTCGACCCGCCAGGAGCGGCCGGCCGGCGCGAAGCCGGCGCCGTTCGCGATCCGGCGCTCCCAGGCGAGATCGAGGCCGAGGCTCGCCGAGGCCATCTGATCGCGCCAGTAGCCCTTCCCCACCGCCGCCTCCTCCTCGCGCAGGAGCTGGTGCTGCCAGGCGGAGTAATCGGCGTATTGCAGGATCTCGGGCGCGTCGTCCTCGCCGCGCGTCACCGCGCCATAAGCCGCGCCCCAGCCCCGCAGCACCTCCTCCACGCCGGGCGCGTCCGCGCAGAGGGCCGGCAGACAGACGGCCAGCAGGGTGCGGCCCGGGCCGAGGACCACGCGGCGGACGCGCAGGACAGGCCCCGCCTCCAGGTTGAACGGCTCCTCGCGGTCGCGGGCGAGCAGCGCGGCCGCCTGCGTCTCGCGCTCCGCCGCCTGCAGGGCGCTCAGGTCCGCCTCCCGGACCTGCGGCGGCAGAGCCTCCAGCACGACCTGCCGGGGGGGCTCGTCGCCTGAAGCGCCGGGGAAGTTGCCGGGGAAGACCGTGCGCAGGATCTCGACCCGCGCGATCAGGGTGGCCAGGGCGGTGCGGAGCGCCGCGCCGTCGAGCGCGCCGGCGACCTCGACGGCGAGCTGCACGCAGAAGGGTTGCCCCCCTCGCTGCTGCACCCACAGCCGGTGCTGTTGCGGAGAAAGCTCGACGCCGGCCGCGGCGGCCATGGCTCCGAGCAGCGGATTCGTCCCGATGTGCTGACTCATGCTCTCTTCATCTCCCTCAGCTTCCTGGCGTTGGCTCCCCGAAGCTCCCGCGCCTTGCGCAGGCGCGCCTCCCCCTCCATCCGCTCCAGCTCGCTCAACAGCTCGCCCAGGCTCGTTCCAGGCTCCCGGACGAAGGCCCCGAGAGCGGCGTCGAACAGCTCGAGGACGCGCTCCGCGGTGGCCGCGTCCAGCCGGCCGGTTTCGTAGAAGACCTCGATCAGGAGCTCCGGCCCCGGGGTCACCCGCACCGCCAGCGGATAGTTGGTGGTGGCGTGGAACCGCACGTCGCTCAATGCGACGCCGCTCCCCGCGCCGCCGCCCGCCCCCTCGCTCACGGGGTAGTTCTCGAAGACCAGCAGGCTCTCGAACAGCGGCAGCCCCGGCGGCAGCTCGCTCCAGCGCGCGATCGAGGCGAGCGGCGTGTGCTCGTGCCCGCGCAGCTCCGCGCCATGCACCTGGAGCTCGCGCAGCCAGGCCACGGCCGCGGCCGGCGGATCGATCGCCAGCCGGAGGGGGAGCGTGTTGATGAACAGCCCCACCATCGACTCCACGCCCGGGAGGTCCGCCGGCCGGCCGGCCACGGTGGCGCCGAAGACGACGTCCTCGCCGCCGCCGAGGCGGGACAGGAGGAGGCCCCAGAGCCCCTGAAAGACCGTGTTGAGCGTGAGCTGGTGCCGCCGCGCGCAGAGCTCCAGCTCGGCGGTGCGCCCGGCCGGCAGGAGCAGCCGGCGCTCGCCGCGGCCCGGCGCCGGCTGGAGCGCGCTCCCCGGCAGCGGGGTCGGCGCCGTGAAGCCGCGCAGCATGCGTCGCCAGAACTCTTCGGTCGCGGCGCCGTCCCGCCCCAGCAGCCAGGCGATGTGCTCCCGGTACGGGGTGCGCTCCACGGCCCGCGGCTCCAGCCCCTGGCGGAAGCTCTCGTAGCCGGCGAACAGCTCCTGGAGGACGATCGACAGCGACCAGCCGTCGAGCAGCAGGTGGTGCGCGCACCAGACCAGCCGGTGGGCGGCGGGGCCGACGCGGTAGAGCCGCAGGCGGAGCAGCGGGGCGCGCGAGAGGTCGAAGCCCTGGCGGAGATCGGCCGCCAGCACCTCGGCGAGGCGCTCCTCCTGGCGCTCCGGCGTCAGGTCGGTCCAGTCCTCGCGCTCGAACGGGAGGGTCACGCCGCGGTAGACGATCTGGAGCAGCCGCTCGGGATCTTCCCAGTCGAACGCGGTGCGCAGCACGGGATGGCGGTCGAGCACCCGCTGCCAGGCGCGCTCCAACGCTTCGATATCGAGATCGCCTTCGAGCAGGCAGGTCACCTGGGCCAGGTAGCTCCCCGCGTCGGGCGCGTAGAGGCTGTGGAAGAGGATCCCCTGTTGGGTGGGCGACAGCGGATAGACGTCCTCGACCCGCCGCGGCTCCCGCGCGATGCGGTCGAGCTCCGCCTGCCCCAGGCCGGCGAGCGGGAAGTCGGACGGCGTGCAGCCGCCGGCTCCCGGCGCCAGGCAGTGTTCGATGAGGCCGCGCAATTCGGCGAGGAACGCCGCGGCGAGCGCCTCGACCGTGGCGCGCTCGTGCAGGCCGGCGCCGTAGGTCCAGTCGACCCGCAGGCAGCCGTCCGCCACCAGGCTGTTGATCTCCAGCAGGTGCCCGCGCCGCTCCCGCGGATCGCACGGTGGGCCGGACGGCTCGGGCGCGGGCTGGAACGGCGACTCCGCCGGCAGTACCTGGTCGAGCTGGCCGAGGTAGTTGAACAGGACCTCCGCGCGCGGCAGCGCGCGCAGCCGCTCCTCCACCTCCGGATCGCCGGCGAGGAAGCGCAGCAGGCCGTAGCC
>DATFPH010000513.1:0-6306 GCA_035264905.1 Thermoanaerobaculia bacterium | reverse complement strand
CGCCTGGTCGACGAGCTGCGCCTCGACCGCGGCCAAGGGGAGACGCCGCTGTTCCGCGCCATGCTCGCGCTCCAGGATGAGGGCCTCCCCGCGGTGGAGCTCCCCGGGCTCACCCTGGAGCCGGTCGAGGTCGACAGCGGGGCCACCAAGCTCGACCTCGTCCTCCGTCTGAACGCCACCGCCGGAGATACCGGCGGGCTGGCGGGCGGCTTCCAGTTCGCCGCCGAGCTGTTCGACCGGCCGACCATCGGCCGGATGGCCGGGCATCTGCGGGCGCTCCTCGCGGCGGCCGCGGCCGATCCCGGGCTCCGGGCGCACGACCTGCCGCTCCTCGGCGCGGCCGAGCGGCAGCAGCTCCTGGTCGAGTGGTGCGATACGGAGCGGAGCTTCGCCTTCGACTGCGTCCACCGCCTCGTCGAGGCGCAGGTCGAGCGCACGCCCGGCGCGGTGGCCGTCGTCCTCGACGGCGCCGCCTGGACCTACCGCGAGCTCGACGCGCGGGCCGACCGGCTGGCGCGCCGGCTGCGCGAGCTGGGCGCCGGGCCGGGCGCCATCGTGGGCGTCTGCCTGGAGCGCTCGCTGGAGATGGTCGCGGCGCTCCTCGCCGTGCTCAAGGCCGGCGGCGCCTACCTGCCGCTCGATCCCGACTATCCCGAGGACCGGCTGGCCTTCCTGGTCGAGGACGCGGGCGTGCGGGTGCTCGTGGCGCGGCCGGGGACCGCGGCGGCGGAAGCCCTGCGCGACCGCGTCGAGCACCTCGTGGAGCCCGCGGCCGGCCCGATGGGAACAGAGGAGGCGGGCGGCGCTCCTTTGGCCACCCTGGACGACGCGGCTTACGTCATCTACACCTCCGGCTCCACCGGCAAGCCCAAGGGGGTCCTGGTGGCGCACCGCGCGATCGCCAACCGGCTGCTCGACGCGCAGCGCATCTACCGCCTGGACGCCGGCCACCGCCTGCTCCAGGGCTCGGCGTTCAGCTTCGACTTCTCGGTCTGGGAGATCTTCGCGCCGCTCATCGCCGGCGCGCGGCTCGTCCTGATGCGGCCCGGCGGGCACCGCGACGCCGCCTACCTGGTCGAGGTCTGCGCCGGGCAGGGGGTCACTCACGCCCACTTCGTCCCCTCGCTCCTCCAGGTCTTCCTGGAGCAGGAGGGGGTGGAGCGCTGCCGCTCTCTGGAGGCCGTGTACAGCGGCGGCGAGGCGCTCTCCCCGGCGCTCCACCGGCGCTTCTTCGAGCGCCTGCCCGGAGCGCTCTACAACCAGTACGGCCCCACCGAGGCCGCGGTCGACGTGACCTGGTGGGAAAGCCGCGAAGGGGTGGCGGGGCACGTGGTGCCGATCGGCCGGCCGTTCGCCAACGTGCGGCTGTACGTGCTCGACCCGGAGCTGCGGCCGGTGCCGGTGGGGGTGCACGGCGAGCTGCACATCGCGGGCGCGCAGCTCGCCCGCGGCTATCTGGGGCGGCCGGACGTGACGGCCCGGCACTTCATCCCCGATCCCTTCGGCGACGCGGGGGGGCGGCTGTACCGCACCGGCGACCTGGTGCGCTTCCTGCCGGACGGCAACGTCGACTATCTCGGCCGCGTCGACCACCAGGTCAAGGTGCGCGGCTTCCGCATCGAGCTGGGGGAGATCGAGGCGGTGCTCGCGCAGCATCCTGGAGTGCGCGAAGCCGCGGCCGCGGCGGTGGAGATCTCCGCCGGCGACCGGCGCCTCGCCGCCTGGATCGTGCCGGCGGGGGAGCAGGCCCCCGCGGCCGACGAGCTGCGCGCGTTCCTCGGCGAGCGGCTCCCCGAGTTCATGGTGCCGGGCCTCTTCGTCACCCTCGCGGCCCTGCCGCGCACCGGCTCCGGCAAGCTCGACCGCCGCGCCCTGCCCGCGCGGGTGCGGGCCGAGACGGACGTCGACTTCGTGGCGCCGCGGACTCCCGGCGAGCGGCTCCTGGCCCGCTTGTGGTCCGAGGTCCTGGGCGTCGAGCGCGTGGGCGTGCACGACAACTTCTTCGCGCTGGGCGGCGACTCGATCCTGAGCATCCAGGTCGTCTCCCGCGCCAACCAGGCGGGGCTCCGCCTTTCGCCGCGCCAGCTCTTCGAGCACCCGACGATCGCCGGCCTGGCGGCCGTGGCGGGCGCGGCGCGGACGGCGGCGGTCGACGCGGGGCCGGTGAGCGGTCCGGTGCCGCTCACGCCGATCCAGCGCGAGCTGTTCGAGCTGGACCTGCCGGATCCCCACCACTACAACCAGGCCGTGCTCCTGGAGGTCCGCCGCCCGCTGGCGGCCGGCCTGCTGCGCCGCGCGCTCGCCGCGCTGCTGGAGCACCACGACGCGCTGCGCCTGCGCGCCGCCCGCGAGGTTGAAGGCTGGCGGCAGTGGATCGCGCCCCCCGGCGAGGAGCCGGCGCTCCTGGAGATCGGCCTCACCGGGATCGCCGCCGACGAAAAGATTCTGGAGGACATCGCCGGCGCGGTACAGGCGAGCCTGGATTTGCAGGCCGGACCGTTGCTACGCGGCGTCCTCTTCCGGCGCGGCACCGGCGGGGACCGCCTCCTCCTGGTGATCCATCACCTGGCCGTGGACGGTGTCTCCTGGCGCATCCTGGTCGCGGACCTGGAAGCGGTCTGCGCGCGCCTGGGCCGCGGCGAGGCGCCCGGCCTGCCGCCCCGGACCACCTCCTACCGCGAATGGGCGGAAGGGCTGGTCACCCGCGCCTCCGACGGCACGTTCGCCGCGGAGGTGGAGGCGTGGGCCGCCGCGGGCGACGCGGTGCCCCATCTGCCGGTCGACGAGCCGGCCGGCGCCCGCTGTGGGGACAACACGGCCGCCTCGGCCCGCAGCTTCTCCGTGGCGCTCACCCGCGAGGAGACCGAGGCTTTGCTGCGCGAGGTGCCGGCGGCGTACCGCACGCGGGTCGACGAGGTGCTCCTCGCCGCCCTGGCGCTCGGTCTGCGAAAGTGGACCGGCGCGGGCCGGCTGCGCCTCGACGTCGAAGGGCACGGCCGCGAGGAGCTGTGGCCGGGGCTCGACCTGTCGCGGACCGTGGGCTGGTTCACCAGCCGCTTCCCCTTGACCTTCAGTCTTCCTGATGGTGGGCCGGGCGACGAGCCGGGCGCGGTCCTCTGCGCGGTCAAGGAGCAGGCGCGCGCCGTGCCCTGCCGCGGCATCGGCTACGGCGTGCTCCGCCATCTGGGCGGGCCCGCGGTGGCGCGCCGGCTGGCGGAGGCGCCGCGCCCCGAGCTGAGCTTCAACTACCTCGGCCAGCTCGATCCGGCCGTGGCGCCGGACGCGCTGTTCGCGCTCGCCTCCGGACCGACCGGCGCGGCGCGCGGCCGGCGCGGGCGGCGCAAGCACCTGCTGGAGGTGGACGGCGGCATCGCGGGCGGCCGGCTGGAGCTGACCTGGACCTGGAGCGCGGCGCTCCACCGCCGCGCCACGGTCGAGGCGCTGGCCGGCGGCGTGCTCCAGGCCCTGCGCGGCCTCATCGAGCACTGCCGCACCGCTGAGGCCGGCGGCTTCACCCCCTCGGACTTCCCCCTGGCGCGCCTCGACCAGCGGAGCCTGGACCGGATCGCCGGCCGCGACCGCCGGATCGAGGACCTCCATCCGCTGTCGCCCACCCAGGAGGGGATCCTGTTCCACAGCCGGCTGGAGCCGGGCACGGGCGCCTACTTCGAGCAGATGGCCTGCACCCTGCGCGGCGCGCTCGACGTGCCGGCGTTCGAGCGGGCCTGGCACGCGGTGGGGGACCGCCATCCGGCGCTGCGCTCGGCGTTCGTCTGGGAGGGGCTGGACGCGCCGCTCCAGGTCGTCCGCCGCCCGGTGGAGATCCCGTGGCGCCACGAGGACTGGAGCGCCGTGCCCGAGAGCGAGCGGCCGGAGCGACTCGCCGCGCTCTACCGCGAGGAGCGGGAGCTCGGCTTCGACCTGACGCGGGCGCCGCTGATGCGCTGCGTCCTGGTGCGCCTGGCCGGCGGCCTCCATCACTTCGTCTGGAGCCATCATCACCTGCTCCTCGACGGCTGGTCGCTCCCCCTGGTGCTGCGCGAGGTGTTCACGGCCTACGACGCGCTCCGCCGTGGGCGGGCTCCGGAGCTGGAGCCGGCGCGGCCGTTCCGCGACTACGTGGCCTGGCTCCAGGAACGGGACCTGGCCGCGGCCGAGGCGTTCTGGCGCCGCAGCCTCGACGGCTTCACCGCTCCCACGCGGCTGGAGGCCGACGCCGGCCCGGACGCTCCGCGGAGCGCGGAGGAGCCGGGCTTCGCCTCCCTCCGGCTGGCGCCGCGGAGCGCCGCGGCGCTGCGCTCGCTCGCGCGCCGCCAGCAGCTCACCCTGAGCACTCTGGTGCAGGGCGCCTGGGCCCTGCTGCTGCACCGCCACAGCGGCGCCGAGGACGTGGTCTTCGGCGCCACGGTCTCGGGCCGCCCGGCGGCCCTGCCGGGGGTCGAGTCGATCGTCGGCGTGTTCATCAACTCCCTGCCGGTGCGGGTGCGCGCCGCGGAGGAGAGCCTCCTGCTCCCCTGGCTGGAGGAGCTGCAGGCCTGGCAGGCCGAGCAGCGCGAGCACGAGCACAGCCCGCTCGTCCAGGTGCGGGAGTGGAGCCCGCTGGCGCGCGACCTGCCGCTCTTCGAGTCGCTGCTGATCTTCGAGAACTACCCGGTGGACGTGGCGCTCGACGCCGTCGCGGGCCTGGGCGTCGAGGACCTCCGCTTCTTCGAGCAGACCCACTATCCGCTCACCGCGACCGTGGCGCCGCAGGAGGGGCTCCGGCTCTCCCTCGCCCACGACCGCGCCCGCTTTGGCGATGCGGCCGCGGCCCGGCTCCTGCGCGACTTCGCGGCGCTCCTCGAAGGCATTGCCGCCCGCCCGCAGGGCCGTCTCGCCGACCTCCCCTGGATGAGCGCGGCCGAGCGCCAGCAGCTCGTGGTGGAGTGGAACGACACGGAGATCGACGCGGACGCCGGCGATTGCATCCACCGCCGGTTCGAGCGCCAGGCGCGGCGCACGCCGGGAGCGGTGGCGCTGGTCTTCGGCCGGCGGCAGCTCACCTATGCCGAGCTCGACCGCCAGGCCGAAGAGCTGGCCGGGCGCCTGCGGCGGCGCGGCGTCGGCCCGGACGTGCGGGTCGGCCTCTGCGCCGAGCGCTCGCCGGAGATGGTCGCCGGGCTCCTCGCCGTGCTCAAGGCCGGCGGCGCCTACGTGCCGCTCGATTCGGCCTACCCGGCGGAGCGGCTGGCCCTGATGCTGGAGGACTCCGGCGCGCGGGTGCTGCTCACCCAGGAGGGTCTGCTGCCGCGGCTTCCTATCAGCGCGGGCGTGCGGGTGCTCTTGCTCGATGAGGGGGCCGACGAAGGCGCGGCGCAGGGCCAAGCTGAGCCCGTGCCCGCCGGCCCGGACCACCTCGCCTACGTCATCTACACCTCGGGCTCCACCGGCCGCCCCAAGGGGGTCATGGTCCCGCACCGCGGCGTGCTCAACTTCTTCGCCGGCATGGACGCGCGCCTCGGCGCCGAGCCCGGCGTGTGGCTGGCGGTGACCAGCATCTCGTTCGACATCTCCGTGCTGGAGCTGCTGTGGACCCTCTGCCGCGGCTTCCGGGTGGTGTTGCAGAAAGATGCGGCGAGCCTGGTCGCGGCGGCCGAGGCCCCGGCGTCCACGGGCGAGCTCGACCTGAGCCTCTTCTACTTCGCGGCCGAGGAAGCGGAGCCGGGGGAGGCGGCGTCCGACTCCTACCGCCTGCTCCTCGAAGGCGCGCGCTTCGCCGACCGGCACGGGCTCGCGGCCGTGTGGACGCCGGAGCGCCACTTCCACGCGTTCGGCGGCCAGTACCCGAACCCGGCGGTCACCGGCGCCGCCGTCGCGGCCATCACCGAGCGGATCCAGATCCGCGCCGGGAGCGTCGTCCTGCCGCTGCACCACCCGGTGCGGGTGGCCGAGGACTGGGCGGTCATCGACCGGCTGAGCGGCGGCCGGGTCGGCCTCTCCTTCGCCACCGGCTGGCACGCCGACGACTTCGTCTTCGCCCCGGAGAGCTATCCCCGGCGCAAGGAGGCGATGCTTCAAGGGATCGACACGGTGCGCCGGCTCTGGCGCGGCGAGGCGGTCACCTTCCCGAACGGCGCCGGCCGGCCGCTCGACGTGCGCATCCATCCGCGGCCGGTGCAGCCCGAGCTGCCGTTCTGGCTCACCGCGGCGGGCAATCCCGAGACCTTCCGCCAGGCCGGCGCGCTGGGCGCGAACCTGCTCACCCACCTGCTCGGCCAGACCCCGGAGGAGCTCGGGCAGAAGATCGCGCTCTACCGGCAGGCGCGG
>DATFPH010000512.1:0-2353 GCA_035264905.1 Thermoanaerobaculia bacterium | reverse complement strand
AGTTGCGCGGCAGCAGCATCCGGGAACGAACGCGCAAACTCATAGGCATCGCCCATCCCAGGTTCCGTGACGAGCTGGAGCGTAAGGCAAGAGAGATGGACTACCTTTGATTTCCGGCGCGGATGAGGAACATGGAACACGGGAACCGGAGAGGCCCGTCGCCCGCGTCACGGTGGCGACCGACGCCGAGCTCCTGCCCGCCGCGATGGACTTCGTGCGGCAGGTGGCTCGGCGGCTCGGGTTGAGGGACAAAGCCGCCGAGCACCTGGATCGGGCGGTCGAAACGGTCTGCCGCAACGTCATCGAGCGCGCCTTCGGTCCGGATGAGGCGGGGCAGTACGACGTCGAGATCCTCCGCCGCCCCGGACTGGTCGTCATCGCGGTTGAGGACCGGGGCCTGCCCTTCAATTACGCTCACCTTCGAGACGATGAGGACACAACTTTACCGGAGATGCTCCACCGCTCTTTCGCAGACCAGGTGCGTTTCATCAACCTCGGGCGTGGCGGCAACCGGGTGGAGCTCATCAAGCACCTGCCCCACGCCGACGTCCGGGAGCAGCTCCCCGAGGAGGAGCACAGCCGGACCGTCCGGGCGCCCGACGCCCCGGCGAACACCCCGCTGGAGATCCGGATGATGCGTCCCGAGGAATCCTTCGAGCTCTCGCGCTGCGTCTACCGCTCCTACGGCTACAGCTACGACTGGGACTACATTTACTACCCGGACCGGATCCGTGAGTTGCAGGAGGGCGGCCTGATGCGCTCCTGCGTTGCGCTGACGCCCGAGGGCGAGTTCGTGGGCCACCTGGCTGTGACGGTCGAGGGCCCCGACTCACCGGTCGGAGAAGCCGGGCAGGCAGTCGTCGACCCGCGCTTCCGGGGACACCACCTGTTCCCGAAGATGAAAACGTTCATGGCGGAGCAGGCCAGGAGCACCGGCATGTACGGCCTCTACAGCGAGGCCACCGCCGTCCACCCCTACAGCCAGAGAGGCAACCTCCAACTCGGGGCGCAGGAGACCGGCTTCCTGCTGGGCTACATCCCGGCTTCGGTCTCCTACAAGGAGATCGGCGAAGACAGAGAGGGTCGGCGCGGCTCGGTCGCCCTGTTCTACATGCGGGTGAACGACGAGCCGGAACGTGCCATCTACCCGCCCGCCGCGTACCTGGAGACGACCCGACGCATCATCGAGCACAACGGGCTGCGCCGCACTATCGAGGACGACTCCGGCTCGCCGCTACCGCCCTTCACCCGGATGAGCGTAAACGTCCGCCGGGACCACAACCTGGCCTTCGTGCAGGTCGAAGAGCCGGGGGCAGACCTGCAAGAGCTGGTCCGCCTCCGGCTGCATGAGCTTTGCCTGCACCGCGTGGATTGCATCTACCTGGACCTGCCGCTATCGCATCCGGCCACGGCGCGCACCGCAGCCGGATTAGGAGATCTGGGGTTTTTCTTTGGCGGTATCATCCCCGAGGCCCACGGCGGGGCTCTTGGAGGCGACGTCTTCCGGCTCCAGTACCTGAACGAGGTCGAGATCAGAGCCGACGACGTGCGTACCGCCTCGGAATTCGGCCAGGAGCTCATCGAGTTCATCTTCCAGCAGAAGCGCGCCGTAGAACAGTAGGATTCGAACCAGGACTAACTGATCCAGAGTTGATCATATTACGTTTGCCACTGTTCGCCGGCGTTTCAAGCAGCCCTTACTCAAGCCGAATTCTTGTGTCCCGTGTTTCTCAGTGTTTGCCGAGCTCTTCGCTGTCGGCGTTAGTGTCAAAATAGCTCCTGAACGTAACCACTCGACGAGGACCTCACCAAACCAGGGGCATGCTTCTATTGGCGGTCCTTGATCCCTCTGAAAGTTGCCGCGATCGTTTCCCGCCCACTACTCGCCAACGAAGCGCTCGAGGAATTCCACCGAGCGGCTTACAACGGCGTCTGCCAGCTCCCGGCCAAACGCTTCGCTTGCCAGGCGAGCGTCGCCGAGCGCGCCGTTATCCGTGATCTCGTCAAAAGAGAGCGGCACACCCAACCTGAGCGGTCCCACGGTATTGCTGTACGGCAGCGTGGTTGGCCGCACCTGCCCCAGCTCCAACGCTTCGCCACGCACGATGTCCGGTCGCAGCGCCAGCCCGATGGAGGTCTCCACCTCACACGCATGCCCCCAGCGTTCCGTCTTGACGCCCTCACGGATGACATCGTCCACGAGAGTGAAGTAGAAGAGGTAGGCGGCGTGTAGGCCCATCTGGAAGCGCAGTTTCGTCATCAGCACGTCGAGCGCGCCCTGGTTGCCGGCATGCCCGTCCACTATGAAGAAGCGTTCCAGACCGTGTTGCCGGAGGCTGTCCACTACCTCGAG
>DATFPH010000511.1:0-34541 GCA_035264905.1 Thermoanaerobaculia bacterium | reverse complement strand
TCTCATGCCAATCTCCCCCCCGCCCTACCCAGCGAGACCGGGGCCGCTGCGCGGCCCCACGGACTTGACTTACACAGGCCTTCTCATGGAAGTGCGTGTGGGAGAGGGGGCTAGGGGGTGAGGGTCCCGGCGAAGCCGGCTCTCACTCCCCCAGGTGCTCCGCCTTCCACCGCATCGCCATCAGAATCCGGTTCCTGCCGCTCGGGTGGTCGAAGAAGATCCACTCTTCGATGGGGCCGGGCGCGAGCTTGCGGTACTCGCTCAACATCAGCGAGACCTCGGCGAAACCGTCCGGCTCGCGCGCGGCGTTCAGGCCGAAGATGTCCGCTTCGGCTTCGTTGACCCGCTCGTAGGTCCGGAGGAACGGCGCCGCCAGGAAAAAGTACGCCGAGAACACCGCCGCCAGGAGCGGCAGCCCGGCGAGGTCCGCGATGCCGCGCACCCCCCAACGCTCGCCGCGGCGGGCGACCATCCGGTCGAAGCCCCAGCGCACGAACGCGAAGCCGAGCACGATGACCACGCCGAAGAAGAGGATCGATTTGTAGACGTGGTTCAGCACGTAGTGCCCCATCTCGTGCCCCATCACCGCCCGCACCCCGGCCGGAGACGTCCGGTTCAGCAGGTTGTCGTTCAGCGAGATCCGCATCGTGCCCGCGACGCCGCTCACGTTGGCGCTGACGCGGTTGGTCTGCCGGGACGCGTCGTAGACGTAGACGTGATCGGCCGGGATGCCGTTCGCCCGCGCCAGCGACAGGATCGACTCGCGCAGCGCCGGCCGGTCCAGCTCCGTGTAGGTATTGAAGATCGGCGCGATGAAGACCGGCGCGATCAGCAGGCCGGCGACGGCGAACACCAGCATCAGGGCCGCGCCCCAGAGCCACCAGGTGCGCGGCGCCCGGCGGAAGACCGCATAGAGGGCCGCCACGATAAGGCTGCCGAAGACCAGGGCCAGACCCAGCCCCTTGAGCTGGTCACCCATCCAGGCGCCGAAGCCCTGCGTGGCCATCCCGTACTGGTGCTCGCGGAAGAAGCCCTCGTAGAGGGCGAGCGGGAAGGTCAGCAAGGATACCAGGAGGATGTAGCCCATGGCGTAGAGGACGGACTGTAGAAACCGGAAACGCGTCCAGCGCTCGACCGCGTCGCGCATCCGGGCCGAGAGACGGGTCCCGAGGAGGAGCCAGGCGACCCCGAGCCCGACGAGGAAGTCCCACAGCTCGAGCCAGTAGCCCCCCTCGAAATAGGCGTCGGAGCGCTCGCGAGCTTCCGGAGACAACCGAGCGAGATAAGCCTCCGTAGCCGCTTCGGGATCGAACGCCGCTCCGGCGTGCGGAGCCGTCGCAGGAGCCTGGGCCGCCCGGGCGGCCGTCCCGGCGCCGAGCATCCAGAGAATCGTCCAGATCATGAACAGGGTGAAGATCCGTCGCCGCATGCAGTCCCCTCCAATCTCCGCAGTCTATACGCCGGGGCGGCCCGCTCCTTGCAGAGATCCTCCGGCGGCAGAGTGGATCCGCCGAGAACCGCACCCAGGAAGGAGGCCCACGTGGCGGAGATCCGAATCGAGCAGACGCAGCGCAACCTCGTGCCCTGGTTCATCGGAGTGGCCCTGGTCGCGCTGCTGGTCATCGGTCTGACCCTGGTGTTCGCCGACACCACCAGGACCGGCGCGGCCGGAGAGGGCGCGCGCGAGGTCGGCAATCCTCCCGAGAAGACGCCAGAAAAGAAAAAGGACGAGACGCCACGGCGGCTGCAGCACTGGGCGGAGCACGTCCCCGACACCCCCGGCACCTACTTGATCCGCGCCGCCTGACGCCTGGGGTTTCGACCCCAGGCCCCCCTCTTTCCCCTCCTGGATTCTCCTTTCCCGCATCCTTCCCTCGCTTGGGGTGTGGACTCGCGGCCCGGGATATGCTAAACAGTAATGGCTTTCAGAAGCCGATATCCGTAGTACCGGCGGTCTCGGTTGGCCGCCCCGGAGTCGGGCATGTCTCGATTCCGGGATTGGCTCCGCCGAGCGCGGAGCTTCGTTGAAGCTGTGGAACCCGAACTCTGACTTTGCGACCGGAGCTGCCAAGTTGAAGGACCAACAGATCCCGATCATCCAGATCCGCAACTGTCTGCTCGTGAGCATCCAGACCGAGCTTCACGACCGGCTCGCCCTGGACCTCCAGGAGTCCCTCATGGAGCGGGTGCGGGTCACCGACGCCAAGGGCGTCATCCTCGACGTCTCTGCCGTCGAGGTCATCGACAGCTATATCACCCGTATTCTCAATGACATCGGCAAGTCGGTCCGGTTCATGGGCGCGGTGTGCTACATCGTCGGCATCCGGCCGGCTGTGGCCATGACTCTCATCGAAATGGGCGTCGAGCTGGACTCGGTCAACACGGCCCTGACCCTCGACCTGGCCCTGGAGAAGCTCGAGCTTCTGCAGTCATGAGAACCGTAGAGAGCGAGATTGGGGCGATCCTGTCCGGGACCATCTCGGCCATCACCCAGCGCAGCATCTTCAACCGGTTGGGACCGTTGGCTGCACGGCCGGTCAGTCAGCTGAGCAACCAGGACCGGATGACGGTGATGGCGGAGCTGGAGAGCTCCGTCCGGCTGTTCGCCCGGCGCAACAGCGCCGAGCTGATCGCCTCGTGCGCCCGCGCCCTGGGCGTCGACGGCCCTGCCGGCGCGGCAGGAGCGCCGGCCGCGTCCAACAGCTCCGCCGCCGGGTCGGCCCCCGGCAGCGCCAAGAAGCTCACCGTCGAGCAGGAGAAGGACATTGCCACGGCGCGCCTCGAGGCGTGGTCCGAGGCCGTCCGCATCGGCCTGTCCAAGTTCACCTCGGTCAAAGTCGCGACCGCGGTCTCGGAGCTGGCCCGCAACATCGTCTTCTATGCCGGCAAAGGGACCGTGGAGCTCCGCGCGGTGCGCGACGACAAGGGTCCCGTCCTCCAGATCATCGCCAGCGACCAGGGGCCGGGCATCGGCCCGGCCAAGCTCGAAGAGATCTGGTCTGGCACGTACAAATCGCAGCGCGGAATGGGCAAAGGCCTCGTCGCGGTGAAGAAGCTGGTCGACGAGTTCCAGCTCGACACGGCGCCGGGCCGGGGCACGACCGTGACCTGCATGTTTCGGGGTGAACGATGAAGTTCGGAGGTTTCAGCCGCCCCTTCCGGGGCCTCACCATCTGCGGCGACAGCTTCGTGATCGAAGAGCGCGACGGCACCTTCCTGACCGCCGTCATCGACGGTCTCGGACACGGCTACGAATCCTGGGTCGCCGCGTCGACCGCGGTGGAGGTCATCCGCGCCAGCGTGGACCTGTCGGTGGACGGCATCGTGCGGCGCTGCCACCAGGAGCTGCGCGTCACGCGGGGCGCCGCCATCGGCGTCCTCAAAGTCGATTCCAGCGGCGCCGGCGAGTTCTGCGGCGTGGGCAACATCGAGGTCCAGGCGATCAACGGCTCCTCGCCGAGCATCTTCTGCCTGGCCGGGATCGTCGGCCACAACCTGCGGACCTCCAAGGTGATGCCGGTCCTCATGAGGCCGGGCGACATCTACTGCCTGATGAGTGACGGGGTCTCCTCGCGCGGCAATTTCAAATCCTGCCTTCCGGGCGATCCGGAAAGCGTTGCACGGCGCATCGTCGAGCAGTGGGGCCGGGCCCACGACGATGCCACGGCCGTGGTGATCGGCTATGGCGATCCCGCCCTGCTGACCGCCGCATAAGCTGAATTTTTTCTTTTTGCCAGGGAGGCCGCATGGATCCGAGACAAGACCCGAACAACCTCGTGTTCGGGAAACACATCACGTATTTCGAAGAGCCGGACATCATCTTCATGAAGCTTTCGGGGGATTGCAGCGACGCCGAGGGCTTGGAGCTCCTGCGGCGCCAGAAAGCCTTCGCCGAAGGGCGCAAGATGCTGTTCTTCCTGATGGACGGCCGGGAGATGGCCGGCATCTCCCCGGGCGCGCGGAAGGCGGTGGCCCAGACCCTCAAGGAGATCCCCTTGTACGGCATGGCCAACTTCGAAGCTCCCATGAAGGCCCGGGTGGTGGCGAAGCTGGTCATCACCGCCATCAACCTGTTCCGCAAGGACGCCGCCACCAACCCCGTCGAGTTCTTCCCCTCCGAAGTGGAGGCGCGGGAATGGATCACCAGCCGGCGTGAGAAATTTAAGAATGCCTCGAGCTAACCAGCAGAGATGCCTAGAAAGAGAAAGAATGCCATGAGTGAAGACAATCCCCTGGTCGCCGTGACCTCCGAGCGTCTGCAGCGGGTGATCCAAGCGCTCTCTTTCGCGAGCGTCGACGAATTCGATCAGTGCATCACCCTGCTCCAGGAGACCGATGAGCAGGACGAGTTCCGGGAGCTCGAGACGGCGTTCGCGATCTTCGTCCAGGAGCTCGCCGAGGCCAAGCACCAGAGAGAACGGGCCCTCTCGCGGGCCGAATCCGCCAATCGCGAGCTGGAAGCCAAGCTCGAGACGATCGAAATGCAACAGGCGGCCATCCGCGAGCTGTCGACGCCGATCATCGAGGTGTGGACCGGCGTGCTCTGCCTCCCCGTCGTCGGCGTGGTGGACAGCCAGCGCAGCGCCGAGATGACCGAAACGCTCCTCGAAACGATCGTCAACAAGCAGGCCCGCACGGCGATCGTGGACATCACCGGCATCGACGTGATGGACACCAAGACCGCCGACCACTTCATCAAGATGGCCCGCGCGGTCCGTCTGCTCGGCGCCGAGTGCGTGATCAGCGGCATCAACCCCGGCATCGCCCAGACGCTGACCCACATCGGCGTCGACCTGACGGGCGTGCGGACGATGCGCAATCTTCGCGACGCTCTGCAGTTCCACCTGCGCGAGACCGAGCAGCTCGCCGCGCATGTGAAGAAAGAGCACTTCTGAGACCCCGCCCGGGGGGCGGTCTGATGACGTTCGAGCCGCGCGACCCGACCGCAGCCATGACCCGGGTGCCGCCCCGGGTACGGTCTTACACCGTCACGAAACGGGACGACGCGGTCGTCGTCGCCCCCCAGGCGCGGCGTCTCGCCGTGCAGTTCGGCCTCGGCGCGAAGCGCGCCGCCGAGGTGGCCATCGTCGTCTCGGAGCTGGCGACGAACATCGCCAAGCACGGCATCCGCGGCGAGATCACCCTGATCCTCGACGACGACGCGCCGCCGCGCGGCGAGCTCACCGTCATCGCCCGGGACGTGGGCCCGCCGATCCGCGATCTCGCCCTGGCGATGGTCGACGGCAACGACGACCGCGGCCCGATCGATCCCTCCGTCCTCCTCCACCGCGGCGGCCTCGGCACCGGGTTGGGCGCCGTGCTCCGGTTCTGTGACCGTTTCGAGTACAACGAGCTCGAAGAGGGCAAGGAGATCCGGGCGCGGTTTTTTCGGTAGAGGGCCGGCAAAGAAGTCTGTTACAGTGCCCGCGAGGAGGCCGAAGATGGCCAACGTGACGATCGAGCTGCCCGACGAGGTGTATGAAGCCCTCCGCCGCTCGCCGAGCGAGGTTCAAAAGGATCTGCGTCTCGCCGCTGCCATCCGCTGGTACTCCCAGGGGCTGATCTCCCAGGAACGGGCGGCCATGGCGGCCGGAATGGATCGCACGGACTTCCTGATGGCGCTCGCCCGTGAGAAGGTCGACGCCCTCCACGTCGACCTCGACCAACTCGCGCGAGAGATCGCAGGTGAGTGAGGCCCCGGTCGTCAATGCGTCCCCTCTGATCTACCTCGCTCACTCCGGCCTGATTCCTCTGCTGGAGATCGCTGGCACGCCGATCCTCGAGCCTGCGCTGAAGTTGGTCGGGGAGTAGATCGCCGGAGCCGGCCTCGAGCGGCCGTGGACCGGTGGTCGCAAATGCTCGTGGGAAGATAGCTCTGTATGTCACACGATTTCCCGGATCAGCCCTATTTGGACCGCATCCGCGCCGCCCTCTGGCAGCGGGGAGCGCACGGCAACGCTTCGGTGATGATAGGCGCCGGCATGAGCCTGAACGCCCGGCCCCGGGGAGTTGGCAGCGGCCGGTTCCCCACTTGGCCGGACCTCGCGCGAACGGTTGTCGAAGGCCTATATCCGGCTCACGGCGGTGCCAACTCGGAGCACCGGAACCATGCCCTGCTGCAGGCCAACTCCACGAGCGGCTTCCTACGTCTCGCCCAAGAGTACGAGACCGCCTTCGGCCAAGTGGCTCTGGACCGCCTGATCGCCGACGCGGTGCCCGACCTCCGTTTCGAGCCTGGGGCTCTTCACCAGCGCCTGCTTGCGCTGCCCTGGTCCGACGTCTTCACGACCAACTGGGACACCTTGCTCGAGCGTGCAGCCATGCGCGTCGTCGACCGGCATTACGATGTGGTGCGGACGGTCGCGGACATCCCCGGCTCGGCCCGGCCCCGCATCGTCAAGCTCCATGGCACGCTCCCCGCGACCCGCCCCCTGATCTTCACCGAGGAAGACTTCCGCACCTACCCAGTCCGCTTCGCGCCATTTGTCAATCTGGCGCAGCAGTCAATGATGGAGAACGTTTTCTGCCTGCTGGGCTTCTCGGGCGACGACCCAAACTTCCTCTACTGGTCCGGCTGGGTCCGCGACCACCTCAAGGATTATGCGCCCCACATCTATCTCGTCGGCTGGCTCGACCTGCCGCCTCCGCGCCGACGTATGCTGGAGCGCCGCGGTGTCGTCCCCATCGACCTAGCTCATCTACCTGTGCAGGCTCCCTGGCCGGATGAGACCCTGCACCAGCGCGCTCTCGAGTGGTTCCTGTTGAGCTTGGAGGCGGCCGAGCCCTACAGAGTGACCAACTGGCCAGAGGCTCCTGGCCGCCGTGCACCAGCTCCGCCAGCCTATCTTCCAGCGGTTCTCGTCGAGGACGCAGGCGTTCCACGGCAGGAGAGTGCAGGTCCCGAGCGCGCGGCCAACCCCGACGAGCTCCGGAATGTCGTCGAGGTATGGCGCCGCAACCGACGGCTCTACCCGGGCTGGCTCGTCGCACCCCGTTCGGCTCGCTTTCACCTCTGGTGGAAAACGGAGGCGTGGATCTCTGCTGTACTCGAGCTCCTGCCGGCCCTGGCTCCGGCCGAACGGATCGAGGTGCTCGAGGAGCTCAATTGGCGTCTGGAGACCTCTCTCGTTCCCCTCACGGCCGAGCTCGTGGCGGCGATTTCCGAGGTCCTTTCTGAGATCGATCCGCTGGCCCCTTGTGAGGGGCGGAGTGATCGGGACCTGCGGGGTTGTTGGGTGAGGCTCGCGGCCGCATTGCTTCGCGCCGCGCGCGAGGCGGACGACGACGCAGCCTTCGAGCGCTGGACCGAAGCCCTGACACCGTACCGGCCGGACCATGCCTGGTTGGGGCCCCGGATCGCATACGAGCGGTGTCTCCTGGGCCTCGCACGGCTCGACCATGCCGCCGTCGAGCGGGCTCTGGACGATCTCGATATCGGCGCGGACGAGGTGTTCTGGAAGGTGCGTAAGGCTGGAATTCTTGCCGAGTTGGGGAAGACGGAGGAGTCCTTCCGCTTGGCCCGCGAGGCGCTGCCCGAGATCCGGCAGCAACTTGGCCATGGTGTGGCAGACATCCCGACCCTTTCGCGCGAAGGCTGGGCCATGGCGCTGGCCGAGGGGTTCACGTTTTACCCGCGCCCGCGGGAGCCAGTGCGGGAGATAAACAGCCAGCCCACTGGTCCGCGCGGCGTCGAGCCACGCGAGCGTGCCGCACGACGTTGGGAGGTCCTGCAGCGCCACGGATGTGATGAGCGCGAGGATCTCTACGAGACCCGGCGTGCCCTGGAGGGCGAACCTCCAGCGCCGGAACCCAAGGTGGTCGAGAGACTTGGCTTCGACCTCTGGCATAGGACTCGAATCGGGCAAGGAGAAAGATGGAGCTCCAGGGGAGCAGGGTGGGAGCACTTGCCCGCCCTTCAAGCTAAGCGCTTGGTCGAAGAGGCCGGGATACCGCCCGTTGCAGACCGTGTTGACCTCGCGAAAACGCTGCTCCTTCGGGCTGCCGTGTGGCTGGCTGAGCCGGCCCCTGGTCTGGCGTTGGGGTTGATCTTGAGGGTCAGCAACTACGAGGGAGACGAGACCTTCGATGAGTTTTTCAACCGCAGCCGCATCGCCCTGCTCGCGGACTCCCAGGTTGACGCCCTCGTCGACAGAGTCGAGCTTGCGCTCGACCACGGAGTACCTAGAGCCGCGGCGGCAATGACGGAGGAAGACAACGAGCGAGCCCTCTACTGGTTGGGCAGAATGCGCGTGGTCGTCGAGGTTCTCTCTCGCCTCGTCATGCGCCTGGACGGCATCAGGGCCGAGCAGGTGCTCGAGCGCGCGCTGGGTTACTACCACCTCCCGCTCTTTCGCGAGCACCATTGGTTGATCAGGCCTCTGGCAAACTTGTTCTCCCGTGCCTTGAGCGTCCTTGATCTGGCTCGCATCCGGGCTCGCCTAGTCCGTTTCCTCACCCTTCGCCTGCCGAGCGAAGGCGACTTCGAAACTGACAGCCCCCGCGACTGGCCAGACCCGTTCTGCCTGGGAGCTAAACGTCTCGGCGATGCTGCCCCAGAACTGGTCGCCGCACCCGAGTTGGATAGGATCATTGACCGGTTGATCGCCGCTATCGCCAGCACTCCCCACCTTTTTCCACGTCGGCCAGCGCTGGACAGACTGAGCGTCCTTCTCCGTTGGGGAATTTTGACCAAGGCGCAAAAGTCGCGCCTCGCTGAAGCTCTGTGGAGGCATCGGCCGCCGGGCGGTGGATTCCCGGAGGGGACTGAGTTCTTCGACTTCGCCTTCCTTGCTCTCCCAGCCCCTGAGGCGGGACTCGCCGAGGGACTCTTCCGGCAGCGATACCTTGCACCGCAGGCCCATACCTCGCAGTATCACGAAGCTTTCTTCCGGAACCTCATAGGCGTGGCTGAGATCCAGCAACAAGGAAAGACGAGCTTGACTCTCTCGTCGGCTGAGCTCGACCAGATCCTGGAACGGCTCCTTGCTGGCTGGAGGAATGGGCAGTTGCGCCGAGAAACCGAAAACCCGCAATCCTGGCATTATTTTCCCTTTGACCTCGAGGGTTATAGAAAGGTATTTGCCAATGCTCTCGGCAAAGTAATCCTCCCTCGCCTGGAGCCTGCCTCGTCCAAGATCGGCGAGGTCGTCGAGATGGTCGCCCATCTCCGGAGCCTGGGTTTCCCGGTGGAGTCGACATATCCCGCCTTGGCTCGCTTGAGACCCGACCTGATGCCCGAGCTGTCCGACCGGCTACGACAGAGCTTGGTTTCCTCTCGACGGGAGCAGGCCGAGGCTGCGGTTGAGGCGGTCTGGTGGTGGCTCCGGGAAGGGCAACAGCTCAGTCTCGGAGAGCCCCCACCGGATCTGGTCCGGGAAATCGCGATCGCAGTCAGCATGCGCCGCCCCAGCCTTCAGCATGCGCTCCGCGCGGCCGAGTGGATCCTGCGGAACGAAGCTGTCGTCGAGGCCGACCGCTTCGCCCGGCTGGTTGCAGAGGGGCTTGGTTATCTCCTGTCAACGGCTCGCTACGAAGCCGGCCTTGTACAGCAGTCAGCGCCCGGCTTGAGGCCCAACGAAATCGCAGAAGTACGAATCCTGTGCATCAAAGTAGCCCTGGCGCTTGAGAGCTCCGGCTTCGGCGGGCTTCATCCCGTAGGCGAATGGATCCGCGAGGGACAAAATGACCCTTTCCCAGAGGTCCGGAATGCCGTTGCCGAGGTCCCAGCGCCGGCTACGGACGCGACCTTGATTTGAGTGAGCCCCTTGCCTACGGTTCGCCTACTGGGGCTCAATCTTAGCGATCGGCTTCTCGAGTGGGAGCTCTCCAGGCGTGGCGGGGGGCGCAGTCGCGTTACTCTCCAAGATGATCCAGGGCTTGCTCGATCAGCGAGTCCGAGACATACAGCCCCACTCTGCGGAGCTGTTCGATGACGGGGCGCGCCATCTCGATCACTCCCCTGCGCTTGGCGCGCAAAACGACTCCGAGAGTGCCGATCATGGGCAATCCAAACGACTGCGCACAACGGCGTGCTTCCAGGTCATCGAGAACGGCACGGATGCCTGGTGAAGCTCCCGCGAGAGCGAGAACCTGAGACTCTCCTCGCCCGAGGTTCCAAGCAGTGAGATCTGACGATGTCGCACGCTCGGCTTCGAAACGTACGCCAGGGAGGGAGGCGACCTCAGAGACGACTCGCTTACCCTCGGGTTTCGCTGCAACTTCGAGTGCGACCACGTCGGGCACGATGAGCTCATCCGAGAGCTCGCTGAGGAGGGTTACGCGACCGATCTTGCCGAGCAGAATGAGGGGCGAGGCGTTGACAACCCACACCCTACTCATGCTCGATCTCTTCGATGAGCTCCTCCAGAGTCACCTGGCACGCGGGGACTTTTCGCCGAAAGAGCTCCTCGAGGAACTCTGCGCGGCTCAGGCCAGCGAATTCGGCGGCCCGCTCTTGGGAGATGCTCCCCTGTGCATACCACTGAACGCAGGCCGCGATCCGCATCTCCTGCGCGAACTCCTTGGGGGCCAGGTGGAGCGCGGCAAAGGCGCTCGGCGGCATTTCGTAGCTGATTGTGGCCATGGGTGCTCTCTCGCTCTCCTGCTCCAGCGTGAATTATCGGGGTAAAGCCGCTCCTTGGCAAACCGCGGCTGTGTCAGGCCATCACGGCCAGGGTCTCGAAGAACTTCGCGGCGAGCGTCGGATTCCCTTCGATCCTCGCGCGCCGCCGTCCCTCTTTGCCGCGAAGGCCTTTCGTAAACAGGAGCCAGGCGGACTCTTCGGAGAGGATGATCCTCGTCTCGGGAGCGGCGGCCTCCCCGGCCAGCAGGATCCAGCCGGTGTTCTCGCGCATCTGCAAGGTATAGGCGTAGGTTTTCTGCCCTTCGATCTGCACGGTCAGGGCGGTGCCGGCAGGAGCTGTCGTCACGTTCCGGTAGCTGTGCGGGAGAGCGCGGAGGAAGGTGTCGAAGATCGGCTCGGAGATCCAGGGGTCGTCGAGCGGCGGGGCGCCGACGGCGAGGCGGATCTGCTGCTGATGGTGCCAGCGCTCGGTCAGCTCGCGGGCCACGTCGAACCAGGCCAGCGACTCCTCCTCGCCGGCCCAGGATACCGGGAACAGGGCAGGCCCCCAGGGATCGACCGATAGCATGAGCTCCGCGTGCGGCGCCTCCACGTGCTCCAGGAAGTCGGTGAGCAGACGCGGGCTCAGGCGCCGGAAGGCGGTGACCCACTGCGCGTTGAGGTCGTTCAGGAACCCCACGAGCTCAACGTAGCCGTCGAGGGGGCGGACAGGAGCCGGCGGCGCGAACCGGTCGCGCTCGATGGAGAGACGGCGGCAGGCGGTGTCGAGGAGATGCGCGGCGACGTCCTTCACGGTCCATCGCGAGGCGACCGTGGACAGCCTCCACTGCTCGTCGGAAAGGGACCGGAGGAGCGCGATCAGCTCGCGGCCAAGGGCGGAGAAGCGGTCGGCGGCGAGGATCGGAGCGAGGGGCTGCAGGGTGTCAGACACGGTTGAATTCCTCCCAGGCCAGCTCGTGGTTGATGGCGATGCCCGGCGATCGCTTCGTACATGCGGCCCGATGCTAGGAAAGTTCCCCAACGGGGTCAATGCGAGGTCAATCGGCCCTCTTCAGCACCACCACCGACCGCCCTTCGACCTGGGCCTCCTCTCCGAGGCTGTAGACCTCCCGGTCCTCTCCACCCCTCTCATCTCCATCATCGCGGACCTGTTCCGAGGTCGTGTCGATCACCTTCACCCAACGCTCTCCCCAGTGCGGACGGTCCGGCGCGATGCGGAAAGACATCGGCTCCCAGTGGGCGTTGAACAGAACGTAGAAGCTGTCGTCCACGATCCGCTCGCCCCGCTCGTCGAGGCTCGGGATGCCCTGGCCGTTCAGGAACACGGCGAGAGACTTGGCATCGTCCCTCTGCCAGTCCTCGTCCGTCATCAACTTCCCGTCCGGCCGGAGCCAGGCGATATCGCGCCCTTCGTTGCCATGAACCGGGACCCCCTGGAACCAGCGGCGGCGCTTGAAGACCGGGTGCCGGTGCCGGAGCTCGATCAGATCCGCCACGAACCGGCACAGCTCCCGGTCCGCCTTGTCCCAATCGAACCAGGAGATCTCGTTGTCCTGGCAGTAGGCGTTGTTGTTGCCCCCCTGGGTGCGCCCGATCTCATCGCCGCCGAGGAGCATCGGGACCCCCTGCGAGAGGAAGAGAGTGGTCAGGAAGTTCCGCTTCTGGCGGTCGCGCAGCTCCCGGATCGCCGGATCGTCCGTCGGGCCTTCCACGCCACAGTTCCACGAGCGGTTGTGGCTCTCGCCGTCGTTGTTGTTTTCGCCGTTCGCCTCGTTGTGCTTCTCGTTGTAGGAGACCAGGTCCTCCAGCGTGAAGCCGTCGTGGGCCGTGATGAAGTTGATGCTGGCCGACGGGCGCCGGCCGTTCGACTCATAGAGGTCCGAGCTGCCGGTGAATCGGAAGGCGAGCTCGTTGAGCGCCCCTTCCGCGCTCTGCCAGAACTGGCGGACCTCGTCGCGGTACTTGCCGTTCCACTCGTGCCAGAGAGGCGGAAAGTTGCCCACCTGGTAGCCCCCCTCGCCCACGTCCCAGGGCTCCGCGATCAGCTTGACCTGACTGATCACCGGGTCCTGCTGAATGATGTCGAAAAAGGCCGACAGGCGGTCCACGTCGTGCAGCTCGCGGGCGAGCGTCGCCGCGAGATCGAAGCGGAAACCGTCGACGTGCATCTCCAGCACCCAGTAGCGCAGCGAGTCCATGATGAGCTGCAGCACGTGCGGATGCCGCATGTTCAGGCTGTTCCCCGTGCCGGTGTAGTCCATGTAATAGCGGCGGTCGTCCGGCATCAGGCGGTAATAGGCGGCGTTGTCGATCCCCTTGAAGGAGAGCATCGGCCCCAGGTGGTTCCCCTCGGCCGTGTGGTTGTAGACCACGTCGAGGATGACCTCGATTCCTTCGGCGTGCAGGGTCTTCACCATCTGTTTGAATTCCTGCACCTGCTGGCCGATGAAGCCGCCGGCCGCCGCGTATCCGTCGTGCGGCGCGAGATAGCCGATCGAGTTGTAGCCCCAATAGTTGCGCAGCCCGCGCTCCAGAAGGTGGCTGTCCTGGACGAACTGGTGGATCGGCATCAGCTCGACGGCGGTGACGCCGAGCCTCTTGAGGTGCCGGATCGCCGCCGGGTGCGCCACGCCCGCGTAGGTGCCGCGCAGCTCTTCCGGGATGTCCGGGTGGCGCTTCGTGAACCCCTTGACGTGGACCTCGTAGATCACGCTCCGGTGAGCTGGGATGTTCGGATGCCGGTCGTTCCCCCAATCGAAGAACGGATTGGTCACCACGCATTTCGGCATGAAGGGAGCGCTGTCCGCGTCGTTCCTGGAACCGTCGGGGTCGCCGAAGTGGTAGGGAAACACGGCTTCGTTCCACTCGACCTCCCCTTCGATCGCCTTGGCGTACGGATCGAGGAGGAGCTTCGCCGGATTGCAGCGATGCCCCTCGGCGGGATTCCACCGACCGTGGACCCGGTAGCCGTAGCGCTGTCCCGGCACGACGTTCGGCAGATAGCCGTGCCAGCAGAACGCGGTGACCTCGGGAAGCTCGACGTGGGTCTCCGTGCCCGCTTCATCGAACAGGCAGAGCTCGACCCGCTCGGCGACCTCCGAGAAGAGGGAAACGTTGGTCCCCGCCCCGTCGTATGTGGCTCCCAGGGGGTACGGATTGCCCGGGTAAATTTTCATTGCTCTCCCTCCCCTGCAACGCGGTGCATTCAGCGCGCGGTAATTGCGCAATCGGCTGCAAGGGACGCGCCATCTCCCACCTCGCGGCACGCATTTTGCTCCTTCCCGGCAGCGCCGTAATGCAGCTCAGGCGGCAAGTCGTGGATTCGAGACATGACAACGGCACTGACTATCTTCGTGACAGCCGCAGCCACCCTGATCGTGGCTTTTCTCCTGCGGAACCTCTCCACCGGAGAGCGCAAGATCGACCGCAAGATCGAGCCGTGCTACGGCGTCGAGGACGATTCGTTCCGCCGGGCGGTCGGCCATCTGCTCGGCCCGCCGATCACCGGCGGCAACCGGATCGACACGCTGGTCAACGGGGACGAGATTTTTCCCGCGATGCTCGCGGCGATCCGGGGAGCGCAGCGGACGATCGTGTTCGAGACGTTCATCTACTGGTCCGGCGAGATCGCCCGCGAAATGACCGAGGCGCTCGCGGAGCGTGCCCGCGCAGGTGTCCGCATCCATGTGCTGCTCGACTGGCTGGGCAGCAAGAAGATGGACGAGCAGCTGATTCAAAGGATGCGCGACGCCGGCGTGCAGGTGGAGCGCTACCACCCGATCCGCTGGTACAACCTCGACAGGATCAACAACCGCACGCACCGCAAGCTCCTGATCGTGGACGGCCGCATCGGCTTCACCGGCGGCGTGGGCATCGCCGACGAGTGGCTGGGGAACGCCGAGGACTCCTGCCACTGGCGGGACAACCACTATCGGGTGGAAGGCCCGGTGGTGGCACAGATGGAAGCGGCGTTCACCGACAACTGGATGAAGACCCACTCCCAGGTGCTCCATGGGGACGACTACTTCCCCGCCCTGGAGGAGGCCGGAGGCTGCCAGGCGCAGATGTTCCGCAGCTCGCGGAACGAAGGGAGCGAGAGCGCCCGCCTGCTCTTCCTCTTCTCCATGGCGGCGGCGCAGCGCACCCTGTACATCGGCAGCGCGTACTTCGTCCCGGATGACATGGCGATCGAGACGCTGATCGGCGCGAAGCGGCGCGGCGTCCAGGTGGAGATCCTGGTGCCGGGCCGGCACATCGACACCGAGTTCACCCGCAAGGCCTCGCGCTCGCGCTGGGGCAAGCTCCTGGAAGCCGGGATCGAGATCTGGGAGTTCCAGCCGACGATGTTCCACTGCAAGCTGCTGGTCGCCGACGAATGCTGGGTCTCGGTCGGCTCGACGAACTTCGACAACCGCTCCTTCCGCCTGAACGACGAGGCGAACCTGAACGTCCTGGACCGGGAGTTCGCGCAGCGGCAGATCGAGCTCTTCCGCAGGGACAAAAAACGCGCCAAGCTCATCACCCTGGAGAAATGGCGCCGGAGACCGCTCACCGAAAAGATCCTGGAGCACGCCGCGGGGCTGTTGCGGCCGCAGCTGTGAGATCGGGATGGCACGCACAGGCAGGTTGTGGTATCCTTTCCTGGAACGTCAAGGAGCCGAAGACCGGGATGAAGAACCTCAAAAGAACGCCGCAGGAAGAGACGGTCCCTGAGCCCGATCCGCTTCTGACTCCAGAGGTGCGGGAGCGCCAGCTGCGTGCTGGTGATCTGGTCCGGGAATGGATGAAAGAGGACGATGGGTATGATGAGGAGATCTGGCCACTCCTCGAACAGGAGTTGAGGCGCTGAGCACCGCCGGAATGAAGCTCCTCCTCGATACAAACATCCTCTCCCGCCTCTGCCATCCGGCTCGTGCAGAGGACTACGCGCTCGGTGAATGGTTTGGCGAGATTTCGCGAGAGCCAGAGTTCTTCTGCTTGCCGGAGATCGCCGATTACGAAACGCGGAGAGGTCTCCTCCAGGTCGCGCTTCAAAGTGGGCGGTCTACGATAAGGAGTCTTCGTCGCCTGGATGAGCTGGGTGACTTCCTGGCCTATCTTCCTTTGTCAACCTCGGTTATGCGGCGAGCTGCCTTACTCTGGGCAAAGGCCCGTTTCGCGGGGCTGCCGACGGGCCCCTCCCTGGATGCGGATGTTATTTTGGCGGCTCAGGCTTTAGAGATCTCAGGGGCCGTAATCACGAATAACCCGAGACACCTCGGAAGATTCGTCACATCCTACCGATGGCGGACATTCCTTCAAACTGACGCCCCCTACTCCATCCCCCCATCCAACCGCAGCAGCGTGTCCAGCACCAGCCCCGTGGCGAGGTCGAGCGTCCCGGGGTCGACCTTGTCGAGCGTGTCTTCCGGGGTGTGGATGATCTTGAGGATCGGCGGCACCCAGCCCTCCTGGAGACCCGAATCTTTGCCGCCGTTCAGGAAAAGCCAGAGCTGGTGGGCCTGGAGACGCGGCAGGAAGCCGATCGAGACCACCGGGACCCCGGCGGTCTGGAAGCTGCGGTCGTCGCCGGGCGGGAACGCCGGGAACTCCAGGCACGTCAGGCGCCGTTCCACGCAGATCGCGCCCAGCACTTCCTGGAGCCGGGCATCCCCCTCGGTATTGCCCAGGCCGTAGACGACCGCGTCCCCGAAGCCGGCGATGTCCACGTTGACCGCCGCGGCGATCTCCCCCGGTTTGCGGCCGGCCACGTACGCCTTCGATCCCAGCAGGCCGACCTCCTCCTTGTCGAAGAGGACGACGCGGATGGGATGGCGGAGGGGACGGTCCTTCAAGGCCTCGGCCACGCGCAGCAGGACGATCGCGCCCGCGCCGTTGTCCACCATGCCCTGGGACATCTTGCCGTCCTTCCACTCGACAGCGTCGTAATGGGCCCCCACCACGATCTCGCGCGCAGTCGACCCGACCGGCCCGAAGGTCATCACCACGTTCGTCCCCTTCTTGTGGCCGTGCGGGCTCTCTTTCGCATCGAAGGCCTGCAGCTCGAAGGGGAGGCCGCGCTCGCGGAGGATCTCCTGCAAGGCCTCCAGCCGGGCTGGATTGGATTCCTGCCGCAAATGCGCCAGATCCCGTAGCGGGTCCGGCGCCGAAGGCTCGGCGGCCCGCAATGCGCAGGCGGAGGTCAGCAGGAGAAAGGGGACGACCAGGCAACGCCGTCTCGTCATGACTTCAGGTTCCTTTCGCGAGCTCAATGTCCTTCTTCGATCGCCTTGCGCGCGATGCGATCGATGACCGATGGTGCGAACAGCTTGAGCCAGAGGCCGAGCTTGCCGCGGGCCGAGGGGATCAGCTCCCTCTCGCGGCGGGCCGCGCTCTTCAGGATCAGGCGCGCGCAGGTCTCCGCCGTCATCACCTTTGATTCTTTGACCGGGCTGACGCCCAGAGGCTTGCCGTCCGGGCCGAAGGCGCGCTCGCGGATCTCGGTGGCGACGAAATCCGGACAGGTCACGGTCACGCTGACGCCGCTCCCCGCGAGCTCGATGCGCAACGTGTCGAAGAAGCCGACCATGGCGTGTTTGCTCGCGGCATAGCCGCTGCGGGTCGGCACGCCCGTCTTGCCGGTGAGGCTCGCCACCGCCACGATGCGCCCGCGCGTTTGCTTCAGATGCGGCAACGCGTACCAGGTGCACCAGACGCTGCCGAGATAATTGATTCGCATCAGCCGCTCGAAAATCGAGAGGTCGGTCACCTGCTCGAACAGTGCCCACATGCTGATCCCCGCGTTGTTGATCAGCGTGTCGATCCGGCCGTACGTCTCGACCGTCCGGCGGATCAGCTCCGCGCACTGCGGCTCCTCCCCGACGTCCGCCGGAATGGCCACGGCCTGGCCGCCGCGCGCCCGGCACAGCTCGGCCACCTCGTCGAGAGCGGCCGTGTCCCGCGCGGAGAGAGCCAGGCGGGCGCCCTGCTCGGCGAGCTGCAGCGCCAGCTCGCGGCCGATGCCCCGGGAGGCGCCGGTGAGCACCACGACGTTGTCCCGAAATTCGCTCTGGAGCTCGCTCATCGCTTCCCCTCCGGGTGCCCCCCGATCCTAGCACCGCCCGGCTGGCATGGCGCTTGCGGCTATCCCTTGCACAGGAAGGATGTTTTCCTGCGGGAGGCACAATGAACCTGAAAGAGAACGTCGGAAAATACGAGCGGGTGGGATCCCTGGCGGCGGGAGGGGCTCTGCTGGCCTACGCGTTGCGGCGAGACGATCGCTTTTCGATGGGTCCGCTGGCCCTGACATTGACCGGCGCGGCCCTGGTTGTACGGGGGGTGACCGGCCACTGCGTGGGCTACAACGCTCTCGGCATCAACACGGCGGAGGACCCGGAGGACTGGCGGAACCTGACTTCGCGGGGGCCTCGCGACACCATCACGTCCCCGGCCACCGGGCGCGCCTGGCCGCTGCCGGAAGGGGCGCGACGCATCGAGATGGAGGAGCCGGAGATCTTTCTGGAGGAAGACGAGGCCTCGAGAGAGTCGTTCCCGGCCAGCGATCCGCCCGCGTTCACGCCGACCCGGGTGGGCTGAGCGGGTTGACTTACGCCCGACTGATGCCTAATCTCGTCCTGTGAACGACGGCGACGACGAGTTTTCGCCTCCTGCGCCGCGGGACTTCGGGCACACCCTCAAGAAGCTCGGCACCTCGGCGGGAGCGCGCAAGGAAAAGGCGAAGCAGCGGGACTACTCCGGGAGCCGCGTCGACCGCTCCCGGCCCCTCCCCTATGCCGAGCTCCATACGGCCTCCGCCTTCTCGTTCCTCCAGGGAGCATCGCTGCCGGAGGACGTGGTGCAGCAGGCGGCGGAGCTGGGCCTGCCCGCGGTGGCGCTGGTGGACGTCAACGGCGTCTACGGCGCGCCGCGCTTCCACCAGGCGGCCAAGCAGGCGGGGCTCAAGGCGCTGGTCGGGGCGGAGCTGGTCCTGGAGGACGAGCCGCTCCTCCCCCCCGGACGGCGCGGCCCTCTTGGGATCGTTCCGGAGCCCTCACCTCCTCAGGAGAAGAAGGGGAACGCAGATTTGCCGCCGGACGGAGCGCGGATCACCGTTCTCGCCGAGAGCGCGGCCGGCTATCGCAACCTCTGCCGGATGTTGACCACCGCGGCGCTCGGCCGGCCCAAGGGGCACGCCCGCGTCTCCTGGGACCTGCTCGCCGAGCACGCCTCCGGCCTCCGCTGCCTGACCGGCGCCGAGGACGGGCTGGTCGCCCGCGAGCTCGGCGTGGGCGGGGCGGACGCGGCGCGGCGGGCGCTGGAGCGGCTGACCGTCTGGTTCGGCGGCCGGGTCCACGTGGAGCTCCAACGCCATCGCCTGCGGGAGGAGGAGCATCGCAACCGCGCCCTGATCGACCTGGCGCGCAAGCTCCGGCTCCCGCTGGTCGCCACCAACGGCGTGCGCTACGCCCGGCGCGAGGATAAGCCGCTCCACGACGTCCTGACCTCGATCCGCCACCACACGACGCTCGATAAGGCCGGCGCTCTCCTCGGGAGCCACCGCGAGCGGCATCTCAAGAGCCCCGCGGAGATGGCCCGGCTCTTCTCCGACCTGCCGGAGGCGGTGGCGGCCAGCGCCGAGCTTGCGGAGAGGCTCGACTTCACCCTGGCGAACCTCGGCTACCGTTTCCCCGAGTATCCGCTGCCGCCAGGCGAGACCCCCTCTTCGTACCTACGGCACATCTCCTGGAACGGCGCGCGCGCCCGCTTCCGGCCGCTCACCGCGAAAGCCCAGGCGCAGATCCAGCGCGAGCTCGACCTCATCGAGAAGCTCGACCTCGCCGGCTACTTCCTGATCGTCTGGGACATCATCCAGTTCTGCCACCGCGAGAACATCCTGGCCCAGGGGCGCGGCTCGGCGGCCAACAGCGCCGTCTGCTACGCCCTCTCGATCACCGCGGTCGACCCGGTCAAGATGGAGCTCCTCTTCGAGCGCTTCCTCTCCGAAGAGCGCGGCGAGTGGCCCGACATCGACCTCGACCTCCCCTCGGGCGACCAGCGCGAAAAGGTCATCCAGTACGTCTACAAGCGGTATGGCGAGCGCGGCGCGGCGATGACCGCGAACGTCATCACCTACCGCGACCGCTCGGCGACCCGCGAGGTGGCCAAGGTCTTCGGCTACTCCCTGGAGCAGGTGGACAAGCTCGCCAAGCAGCTCGGCAACTGGACGTACGACGTGGCACGGGGCGATCCGAAGACGTTCGCCGCCGAGCTCGCCGCCGCGGGCTTCGACCCCGAAGAGCCGCGGATGAAGCTCTTCACGGAGCAGTGGCTGCGCATCCACAACATGCCGCGGCACCTGGGCCAGCACTCGGGAGGCATGGTGATCGCCGCCGGCCGCCTCGACGAGGTGGTCCCCCTGGAGCCCGCCTCCATGCCCGGCCGCGTGGTCGTCCAGTGGGACAAGGACGACTGCGCCGACCTGGGGATCATCAAGGTCGACCTCCTTGGCCTGGGGATGCTCAGCGCCCTCGAGGAGATGGTGCCGACCATCCACACCCATGAAGGGGTCAACGTCGACCTGGCCCATCTGCCGCCCGACGATCCCAAGGTCTACAAGATGCTCCAGCAGGCGGACACGGTGGGTTGCTTTCAGGTGGAGAGCCGGGCTCAGATGGCCTCGCTGCCGCGCAATCACCCTGAGCGGTTCTACGACCTGGTGATCCAGGTGGGGATCATCCGCCCCGGCCCGATCGCCGGCAACATGGCGAGCCCGTACTTCGAGCGGCGCAACAAACGGCAGCCGGTGACCTACGCCCATCCCAGCCTGGAGCCGATCCTGGCGCGGACGCTCGGCGTGCCGATCTTCCAGGAGCAGCTCCTGCGCGTCGCCATGGTGGCGGCCGGCTTCAGCGGCGGCGAAGCCGAGGAGCTGCGGCGCGCCATGGGCTCAAAGCGCTCGGTCGAGCGGATGAACGCGATCGTCGCGAAGCTCCGCAGCGGGATGACCGAGCGGGGGATCACCGGAAAAGCGCAGGACGAGATCGTCCAGGGCATCACCTCGTTCGCGCTCTACGGCTTCCCGGAGTCGCACGCGGCGAGCTTCGCGCTGATCGCCTACGCCAGCGCCTGGCTCAAGGCGCACCATCCGACCGCGTTCTATCTCGGCCTGCTCAACGCCTGGCCCATGGGCTTCTACCACCCAGCCACGCTGGTCAAGGACGCGCAGCGCCGCGGCGTCGAGTTCCGGCCGGTCGACGTCCAGATCTCCGGCGACCGCTGCCATTGGGAGGACCGGGAGATCCCCGAAGGGCAGCGGGACCGGCGGACCGGCGAGGCGCCTCCCGCCGGAGCGATCCGCCTCGGCTTCCGCTTCGTGAAGAGGCTGCGCCGCAGTGTCCGGCAGACGATCGAGCGGGAGAGGAAGATCGCACCGTTCGAGAGCGTGGACGACCTGGTCCGCCGCTGCGGCCTGCACGCACCCGAGATCGCCACCCTGGCGGAGATTGGAGCCCTCGCCTCCTTCGGCCTGACCCGGCGAGCCGCCCTCTGGCAGGTCGCGCGCACCGCCCGGCCCGCCGGTCCGCTCCTCGATCATCTGGAAGACCCGGAGCCCTCACCACTGCCGGAGATGACGCCGGCCGAAGAGACCGTGGCCGACTACACGGGAGCCCAGCTCACCCTGGGGCCGCACCCCGTCTCCTACTACCGTCCGCAGCTCGCCGCCAAGGGAGTCACCCCGGCCGCCGAGCTCGACAAGCTGCCGAACGGAAAGCGGGTCCGCACCGCCGGCTCCGTCATCGTGAGGCAGCGACCCGGCACCGCCAAAGGCCTGCTCTTCCTCACCCTGGAAGACGAGACCGGCATGTCCCAAGCCGTCGTCTCCCCCGATCTCCTCCAAAACCACCGCAAGCTGATCGTCGGCTCCCCCGGCCTCGTCGTCGAAGGCATCCTTCAGAAGCGTGACGGGACGCTCTCGGTGAAAGGGGAGCGCTTCTGGTCGTTGAAGAAGCTGGTGGAGGTGCCGAGCCACGATTTTCGGTGAGGACCGGCGCAGCGCCGGCACGCCCAGAGGACGCGCGCTTGACGTCTCTTCCGCCTTCGGCGACGATGTACAATGACTTCGAGACATCTGTCGTTCTGAGGAGCTTCCCGAGCGCCACATGGCCAATCAGTCCTGGGATGTGTTCGTCAGCTACGCCCATGCGGACGACGAGCCTCCGGTGGGGACCGCGACGGGTTGGGTGACCATTCTGGCCGGCGAGCTCCGCAAGGTGCTCCGGCGCAAGCTCAGTGTGCGCGAGTTGCGGATCTTCATGGATCACCGGCTCGCGGCCAACGAGGGCGTGACCGAGGCGTTGCTCGACGCCGTCCGCAGCAGTCGGACGCTTCTCGTTCTGATGTCGCCCCGCTACCAGAAGTCGAGATTGTGCCAGTGGGAGCTGTGCCAATTTCTCGAAACGCACACTGAGCGAAATCCCCGTGACCACGTCTTCGTCATCGAGATCGAGCCCACGGACCGCTCCGGCTGGCCCCCGCCCCTCCAAGAGCTGATCTCGATCTGCTTCTGGTACCGCGAGTTCACGGACAAAGCCCCGCGGCCGATGGGCTTTCCAGTGCCCAAACTTGACGAAGACGATCGCTACTGGCGGAATCTCAACGAGCTCGCGTATCTGATCGCACGGCAGTTGGAGGAGCCCTGGTCGAAGAAGGTTTGGCTCGCCGAACCGTCCGAGGATCTGCACAACGAGTATGAAAGCGTTGCTGCCACTCTCCGTCAACAAGGGTTCCTGGTCGTTCCGACCGCCCACCTCCCTCGGGAGGACCGGGAGCTATACTTTAACAACCTCCGCGACAGCCTCAAGCAGACGGTCCTCGGTGTTCAGCTCCTTGGTCCGAGGGAAGGCCTAATTCCAGCTGGGGAAGTTCGCTCGTTCGTCGCCCTCCAAGCCGAAGCCGCCGACGAAGCGGCGCGAGCCCATGGACTCCGGGTGCTCCGCTGGCGCCCGCGGGATCTCGACCTCAACCGCGTCACAAGCGAGAGCTACCGGGCGCTCCTGACCAGTGGGAGCGTCCTGGCCGTGGGGATCGAGGAATTCAAGCAGGAGATCCTCCGGGCTCTCAGTCCACAAGCGAAGCCCACCGTTTCCATCGATTCGTCGGGCGCGCCACACGTCTACAACAACGCCGAGGCGGTGGAACGCGTCGCGAATCGGAGCGGAGCCCTATCCGTGAAACCTAAAGCACCGGATACAGTCTCTCGGCCGCTGCGAGTCTTTCTCTGTCATTCCTCCGCAGACAAGCCGACGGTTCGCGATCTCTATAAGCGCCTGCGCGATGACGGCTTCTTACCATGGCTAGACGAAGAAGACATACTTGGTGGGCAGGTTTGGGAAGTGGAGATCCGAAGGGCTGTGAGAACTGCTGACATCGTAGCCGTCTGCCTTTCCCGCGGATCTATTACAAAGAGAGGCTACGTTCAGAAGGAGATCCGTTTCGCTCTTGACGTGGCTGAGGAGCAGCCAGAAGGATCCATCTACATCATCCCAGTGAAACTGGAAGAGTGCAGCGTCCCCGAAAGCCTTTTGAAATGGCAATGGGTGAGCCTCTTTGAGGAGGCGGGTTACAAGCAGTTGCTGCGAACTCTTGGAGCACGCGCTGGGCTATAGTTAATAGCTTGGGCGGTAAGTCGAAGAACGTCTTCGGCGAAGAGTAGAGGAGTAGTAAGGGCCGACTTTCTACCTGTCCTCAGGTTCAAAGCCCGTATCCGCGCTGACAGCACTGGAGGAGCCATCGAGCCGTTTCGATCCCCGGCCCGGTGACGGCGGTGGGGTCCGTGGCGAACCAGGCGACCTCCAGAGGCGCCAGCTCTTCGGCCAGGACTTGGCAATCGATCCGGCGCGCGCGGGTGCAGAGAAACCGACCGCAGGCCAGGAGGACCAAGGAGGACCGGGGCTAGCTCTCCCCACGGTCCGATCCCCGGGTGTCTCCCCGGAAGACGCCGAAGGGACCCGAGACGATGCCTGCGACGGGGAAGGGGACGACCTTGGACTTCCCCGGTGGCCGGATGGGGACGGAGAAGTAGATCGAGCCCAACGAGAGACCGGCTCTCCGATTTCCCTGCGCCACGGGCCGAGCGGATTTGCCGCGTCCGGGAAAGCATAAGCCTACCGACCATCTGCACCTCCGGAGAATTAATGGGAGAATGATCCCATGTGTGATGACCCAATCGTCGAAGAGGTCCGAAAGATACGCGAGGAACATGCCGCTCGTTTTGACTATGACCTGGAACGGATCTTTCAGGATCTCAAGGAGCAAGAACGGCAGAGCGGCCGGGAAGTGATATCGCTCCCGCCGAAGCGCAAGGCTCGCTAAAGACGACGGAGCCCTTCCGCCGGTGCAGCCTCGACGACTGCCGGCCGTGTAGCCGCTATCCCGAAGGTATATAAGCGTATCCCGGCCGGGTTAAGCCTTATCCCGAGCGTGTAACCGCTATCCCGGCTGGATAACCGTGGGGACGGTCGGGTTAACCGTTATCCCGGCGGGTTAACGGTGGGGAGGGCCGGGTTAACCGTTATCCCCGCGGGATAGCCGTGGGGATGGACCGGATAGCCGTATACGGTTGCGCGTAGCCACTATCCCGGCGGTGTAGCGGCAAACTCGGGCGGTTAGCGGCTATACGAGCGCTTCTGGTCCCTGAAGAAGCTCGTCGAGGTGCCGAGCCACGATTTTCGGTGAGGAGGGGAAGAGAAAAGCAAAGAGCCGGCGAGACGCCGGCGGTCCCAGGGGGCGCGCGACCGCAGATTTGTGGAAGTGCTATCCGCGGCAAGATTCCTGGAACTTCCTGAGGCCCGGGCCAGTCCAAGCTCTCTGGGAGGACAACTCATGCCCAAGACTCGTGTTCTGCTCGCGCTCTGGCTCACGCTCCTCGCACCGGCCCTGATCTACGCCAACCAGGCGGCTCCGGAGGCCGGTGCAGCCGCGGAGATGGTCGGCACCTGGCGGCTGGCTCCTCTCGAGGAGGGACAGACGGCAGCCGGGCCGGGCTCCATCAAGCTGGAGCTCCGCCTGGATGCGGGCAAGCTCGGCGGCTCGGCCATCTTGCCCATGCAGGGGGGCGAGAGGCGCTGGCCGATCGTCGACGCGGCGTTCGACGGCAAGACCTTCTCCTTCAAGGTCGACAACGGCGAGAATCTGCTCGCCGGGAAAATGGAGCGCGTGGACGGGAAGTTCGAAGGCCGGTGGGTCTCGGACAGCGGCGAGGAGGGGGGACGCCTCCTCATGACCAGGGCCGACGAATAGGCCTCTCTATCGGAAGGGAGCGGGTGTGTCGTAGGATTCTCCGGAATCCATCGAATCCCGTTTCCTTCCTTGAGGAGAGGCGATGCCCGAGATCCACCGCATCGGTGCGCATACCACCTGGCTCGAAGACCCTGACCTGATCGTGCTCCGCCTGGCCGGGGACGTCACTCGGGAAGACGCCGAGGCGATCAACCAGGTCCATTTCCAAATGATCGAGGGCCGTGAAAGCATCTTCATGCTGGTCGACATGGCCGGCATCGGCACCGATACGCCGGGCGGACGGAAGACAACGTCCGCCGCCCTCAACCAGATGCCCCTCCGCGGGCTCGCCGTCTGCCGCGCCCGTCTGGAAGCGCGGGTGATGGCCAAGATGATCGTCACCGGCGTGGACCTGTTCAAGGACGACGACAGCACCCGCTTCCCGGTCGAGTTCTTCGACGACGAGACCGCGGCCCGCGCCTGGATCGAGGAGCGGCGGAAGGAGCTATCCTAGGAAGCATGCCAGCCAAGCCGCATGAGCTTCCCTACCCTACGCTGTCGCCGGACACCGATCCCGATGCGGAGCGAGTCCAAATCGAGATCTTCCGCCGCATGCCGGCCTGGCGGAAGGTCCAGCTGGTCGAGGACGCCATCGAAGTCTCCCGGCAGCTTGCACTGGCGGGCTTGAGGCAGCGCCATCCAAATGCCGGACCGGAGGAGCTCCATCGCCGCTTCCTGAGCCTCTCTCTGGGTGAGGAGCTGGCCGCCCGTGTCTACGGACCTCTCCCGGAGAGCATTACGGATTCCCGGCAGAGATGACTGGTGAAACTGTCCGGATCGCCCTCCAGGTGATCGGCGTCTTGGAAGACCTCGACCTCCCCTACCACGTGGGAGGATCCTTCGCCAGCTCGGTCCATGGCTTCCCTCGACAGACACGTGACCTGGACCTCATGGTTGATCTGCCCGCTTCGGCGGTTCCGCTCCTGGTTTCCCGGCTGGAGGGTGAGTTTTATCTGGATGACGAAAGAGTCCGGCAGGCAATCCGGCGGGGCTCGTCCTTCAACCTCGTCCACCTGTCGACCGGATTCAAGGTCGACGTGTTCGTTTCCGGCCATGGCGGCTTCGACCGCAGTGAATTCGCGCGTGCGGCGCCGCAGCGCCTCACGGCAGACTCGCCGCGCGATGTGCTGGTGAAATCCCCGGAAGACACCCTTCTGCGCAAGCTGCAGTGGTACAGGCTGGGAGGCGAGACGTCCGACCGCCAGTGGACCGACATTTTGGGAATCGTCCGAACCCAAGGCGACCGGCTTGATCTCGCATACCTCCGCAAGTGGGCAGGCGCGCTGGAAGTGCAGGATCTTCTGGACCGAGCGCTGGCTTCCTGAAGAACCGGCCGGCCGCAGCCCTCCCCTTGCGCCGATCCCGGCATTGTTCCAGACTTCGGCCACATGAACGGCATTGGAGACAGCCCGCCGCGCCCCGATGGCTTCGCCAAGGTATCGGGCGCGGCGCGCTACGTGGACGACGTCTCTCTCCCGGGGATGTGGCATGGCGCGACCTTGCGCAGCCCGCACCCGCATGCCCGTATCCGCTCGATCCATTGGGACCCGGCCAAGGCTCCGGACGGCGCGGTTTGCGTGACGGTGGCGGATCTTCCTGGTCCCAATGGTGTGCAGCTCATCGATGACGGGTGGCCGATCCTCGCTGATGGGTTCACGCTCCATGTCGCCGAGCCTGTGGCGCTGGTCGCGGCGCCGACCCGCCTTGCGGCGCGGCAGGCGCTCGCGGCGATCACCGTCGACTACGAGCCGCTCGATCCCGTCCTGAGCCTGGAGCAGGCGGAGAGCCTCTCCCCTCTCTATCAGCTCGGCATGGACACCGGCGACGTGGAGGCGGCGCTGGCCCGGGCGGACGCGGTGATCGAGGGGGAGTACCGCACCGGGCACCAGGAGCACATCTACATCGAGTGCAACGGGATGATCGCTTGGTACGAGGACGACGGAGCGCTCACCGTCCTCGGTTCCATGCAGTGTCCGTACTACGTCCACAAGGCGTTGACGCACGGGCTCGGCCTGCCGGATGACAAGGTCCGGGTACGTGCCTCGACCGTGGGCGGCGGCTTCGGCGGCAAGGAGGACTTCCCCAGCGCGATCGCTCTCCATGCTGCCCTGCTGGCGCGCGCGTGCGGCCGGCCCGTGAAGGTGGTCTACGACCGCCACGAGGACATCATTGGCACCTCGAAGCGCCATCCCGCGGTCGTCCGCCATCGGACGGGGGTGACGCGCGACGGCCGTCTCCTCGGTCTCGACATCGAGATCCTGATGGATGGCGGGGCCTACGCGACGCTCTCATCCGTCGTGCTATCGCGGGCCCTCCTCCACTCCTTCGGCCCGTACCGCTGCGCCGACGTGCGCATCCGCGGGCGGGTGCTCCGCACGCACACGACGCCCAACAGCGCCTTCCGCGGCTTCGGCGCGCCGCAGGTCGAGTTCGCCCTGGAGCGCCAAATGGACCGGATCGCCCGGACCCTGGGGCTCGACCCGCTGGAGATCCGGATGCGCAACGCCGTGGAGCCGGGAGACCGGCTGCCGACCGGGCAGGTCCTCGACGCCAGCACCTCGGCGCGCCTCTGCTTGGAGGAGGCCGAACGGCGGACCGGCTTCCGCGAGCGCTGGAAGGAGCTGGAGGAGGCGCGGGCTCGGCGATCGGAGGGGAGCGACGGCGAGCCGCTGCGCGGGATCGGCCTCTCTCTGTATTTCCACGGTGCCGGGTTCACCGGCAACGGCGAACGCAAGATGAAGTCTCCGGTGACCGCCCGCATCCTGGAGGATGGCCGGATCGAGGTCCTCACCGCGATGACCGACATGGGCCAGGGGTGCGTGGCGGTCTTCCCGCAGATCGCCGCGGCCGCCGCCGGCATCCTCCCCGAGGACGTGACCTTCGCCGAGCCGGACACCGCCGAGGTGCCCGATTCGGGGCCGACCGTCGCCTCGCGCACGACCATGATCGTGGGTGGGCTGATCGCCCGCGCCGTGGCCGAGCTGCGCGACCGGGTCGTCTCCGGACGAGAGGGCGCCTCGGTCCGCGACGGTTGGATCGAAGGTCCGGATGGCTCCCGCGAGCGCTTCCGGGAAGCGGCCCTGCGGCTCCGCCAGGAGAATGGTCCGGTGGAGGTCACCCTCCGCCACGAGCCTCCGGAGTGGCAGACGTTCGACGAGTCCACCTACAGCGGCGCGGCCTACCCCACCTATGCCTGGGGAGCGGACGTGGTCGAGGTAGAGGTCGACCCCGATACGCTGGCGGTGCGGCCCATCCAGGTGACCGCCGTCTGCGAGGTGGGGCGCGCGATTCACAAGACCCTCTGCGCCGGACAGATCGAAGGAGGGACGCTCCAGGCGCTCGGCTGGGCGTTGATGGAAGAGGTCAAGATGCAGGATGGCCGTTATCTGAACGACCGCCTGGCGACCTACATCATCCCCACGATCCGGGACAGCCCGCGGATCGACGTGCACCTGCTGGAGCAGGCCTGGGAGGGCGGTCCTTTCGGTGCGAAGGGTGTCGGCGAGCTTCCCATGGACGGCGGAGCGCCGGCCGCGGCGCAGGCGATCGAGAACGCGACCGGGATCGCGGTGACCGCCATCCCCGCTACACCGGAGAGGCTCCTGGAATGGCAGAGGTCGAATCAGACCGTGGGGGATGCCGGATGACGACGTCGTTCCTGCTCAACGGCCAGTCCATCGAGGCGGAAGGGCACCCGATGGAGCGTCTCCTCGACGTGGTGCGGGAGCAACTCGGGCTCACCGGCACGAAGGAGGGATGTGGCGAGGGGGAGTGCGGCGCGTGCACCGTTCTGCTGGACGGCGAGCCGGTCCTCTCCTGCCTGGTCCCGCTCTTCCAGTGCGAGGGGCGCCGCGTCGAAACGGTCGAAGCGCTCGCCGGTCGTCCCGACGGTCCCCTGCGCGAGACCCTCGAGCGGTTCGTCGCGACGGGCGGCGTCCAGTGCGGCGCCTGCACTCCCGGAATCGTCGTGACCCTGGCGGCTCTGCTGGAGCGCAACGCGACGCCGAGCCGCGAGGAGGCCCGCGAGGCGCTCGCCGGCAATCTCTGCCGCTGCACGGGCTACGAAGGCATCCTGCGCGCGCTCCTCCCCGCGCTTGGACCAGAGGACTCGAAGGCATGATCGCCCTGCGTCCGCGCTCGCTGGACGAGATGGTCCGGCACCTGGAGGGAGATCCCGGCCTGATCCCCGTCGCCGGCTGCACCGACCTCATGGTCCGCGGACCCGAGGCGCTGCACCGGATCGATAAGGTGATCGACCTGCTCGGGATTCCCGAGCTGCGCGGTAGCCGCGCGGTCGACGGTGGATTGGAGATCGGAGCCGCGACGACCTTCACGGAAATTCGGAGCTCGGCCGCGGTCCGCGCCGCCTTTCCCGCGCTGGTCGAGGCGGCCGGGCAGGTCGGAGGCTGGCAGATCCAGAACCGCGCCACGCTCGGGGGCAACATCGCCAATGCCAGCCCCGCGGGCGACTCCCTCCCCGTGCTCCTGGCTCTCGACGCGGTCGTCGTCGTGGCGGGCCGGAAGGGTCAGCGGGAGATCCCCTACGCCGAGTTTCACACCGGCTATCGCAAGACCGCTCTGGAGCCCGGAGAGATCATCGTCCGCGTCCGCCTCCCCCACCTTCCGGCCGGCTCAATCCAATCTTTCCGGAAGGTCGGGACACGGGAGGCGCAGGCGATCTCAAAGGTCGTCGTCGCCCTGGTGGGACGGGTCGACAGCGGCCGGATCGCCGAGCTCCGCCTCGCCGCCGGAAGCGTCGCTCCGGTCCCGGTCCGTCTGCGCGCGGCCGAAGAGGCGGTACGGGGGCTTCCGCCGGAAGCCGAAGCCGCCAACCGCGCCGGAAGCATCGCAGCCCAGGAGGTCCAGCCGATCGACGACGTCCGCTCGACCGCGGAGTACCGTCGCTACGTGCTGGAGCGGGTGGTGCGGCGGATGGTGCTGGGATTGGTGGGGTAACTTCGGCCGTCCGATAGAATGCTCTCATGAGCAGGCTCATCGACATCGATCGCTGCCTGGAAGTGCTTCGGGGCTACCTGCCGTACTTGGAAGAACATTTCCACGTAGGCTCGCTGGGAGTCTTCGGCTCGTACGTCCGGCACGAGGAGCACGAAGGGAGCGATCTCGATATCCTGGTGACCTTCACCGAGGTCCCAAGCCTTCTCGGCTTTCTGGCCTTGGAGAACTACCTCTCCGATCTTCTGGGGGTCAAAGTGGACCTCGTCATGGAAGACGCCTTGAAGCCACGCATCGGCGAGAGGATCTTGAGCGAAGTCGTATCGATATGAAGAAGGAGCGATCGCACCAGGACTATTTGACCGACATGCTGGATGCGATGTCGAAGGCCAGGCAGTTTGTGGAAGGAATGAGCTTCGAGCAGTTCTCCACCGATGACAAGACGATTTTCGCGGTCATTCGAGCTCTCGAGATCGTAGGAGAGGCAGCGAAGAAGATTCCTCCGGAAGTCAGGGTGCTTCGACAGGAGATACCCTGGCGCGAGATCGCTGGGATGCGAGACAAGCTGACCCATGATTATTTCGGCGTCGACGTGTCGGTGATCTGGAAGACCGTCGGCGAGGATCTCCCTCCCCTGGAAGAGGGGATCCGTTCGTTGCTCGACGAACACTCCTGAAGGAGAACATCGAATGCCGACGACCCTGACCGCCGACGCGCTCGGCGCAGTCTTCGCGCGCCTGCGCGGCGCGAATCTCGCCTTTGCCCGGCGCTACCCCGGAGAGTCGGGGCACCGCCAGCCGGTTCACGTGGTCTACGGTGGGGCGCACCTCTTCCACTCCGACTCCGCCGCACGCCTGGGAGCTCTCGCCCTCCGCGCTCTCGAAGAGCACGCGCCGACGCCCGAGGATCTCGCCCGGGCGATCGGCCTGCCGGAGGCGTTCGCTTCGACCATTTGGACGCGTGCCGCCGAGAAGCTGCGCCGCGAGCCGGTCGAGGACTATCGCGCCGATTTCGAGGACGGCTACGGCAACCGACCGGACGCGGAGGAAGACGGGCACGCCGAGTCCGTGGCCCGCGAGATGGCGGCGGGCCTGGCTGCCGGTACGCTGCCGCCCTTCATCGGCATCCGTATCAAGCCCTTCACCGAAGAGCTGCGCGATCGATCCGTGCGCACCCTGGATCTCTTCCTGACGACGCTCGTGCGCGAGACCGGAGGCCGGCTGCCGGAGGGCTTCGTCGTGACCTTGCCCAAGGTGACGATCCCCGAGCAGGTCACGGCGCTCGCCGATCTCTTCGATCTGCTGGAGCCGGCGCTGGGCCTCCCGTCCGGCGCCCTGCGCTTCGAAATTATGATCGAAACGCCGCAGTCGATCCTCAACGAACGGGGCATCTCCAGCCTGCCGCTCCTCGCCGATGCGGCGCGCGGCCGGTGCGTGGCGGCTCACTTCGGAGTCTACGACTACACCGCCTCGTCCAACATCACGGCGGCCTGGCAATCGATGGATCATCCGGTCTGCGACTTCGCCCGTGAGATGATGCAGGTCGCCTTCGCCGGCACCGGCATCTGGATCTCGGATGGCGCGACGAACATCCTGCCCGTCCCGCCGCACCGCGCCGCCAAGGAAGGCCCCGCGCTCACCCAAGCGCAGGTCGAAGAGAACCGCACCGCCGTGCACCGGGCCTGGCGCCTCCACCACGACCACATGCGCCGCTCGCTCATCGGCGGGTTCTATCAGGGCTGGGATCTCCATCCCGCGCAGCTCGTCACCCGCTTCGCCACGGTCTTCGAATTCTTTCTGGAAGGGCTGGACGCCGCCTCCGACCGCCTCCGCAACTTCGTGCAGAAAGCCGCCCAGGCGACGCTGGTGGGAGAGGTCTTCGACGACGCAGCGACGGGCCAGGCCCTCCTCAACTACTTCCTACGTGCCGTCAACTGCGGCGCGATCACGGAAGAGGAGGCGCTGGAGCGGTCAGGGCTGAGCTTGGAGGAGCTGCACGGGCGGTCGTTCGTGAAGATTTTGGAGCACAGGCGGGGATGAAAACTCCTTCCAAGAGTTGCTCCGATAGCGGGCTCATCCAGGACGCAGTGGCCGAGAAACTGCGGCGCCAGCGGCTCGTTCGTCTCGCCAAAGCATGCGCACAGCTTCAGCTCCCTACCGAGCAGGAAGCCGCTGAAGAACTCTTCCGAGGCGAGACCGAATGGCCCGAATACTGAGAGGCGATATATCCTTGGGTCGACCTCGATCCTGTGGGCGGTTGTCCCCGGAGGAGCTGCAAAGGATTATCGAGGGATTGAACGAAATCATCGGTGGCTAGGGAGCCCCCCGCAGCGCTATCCCCTTCGGATCGTCGCCTCGATCAGCCCATACGGCTCCGCCGTCGCCACGAAGATCTCGTTCCTGTTCTCCAACCCGAACGGCGTGAGGTCCACTGGAATGTGGTGCTTGTTGGGCATCGAGATGTGGATCTCTTCGACGTCCACCGTCTCCAGAACGGCTTCTCCCATCGCATACAGCGTGTGCTGGACCGAGAGGCTGTCGTGGTCGGCGAAGGTTTCGAGCAGGATGCGCCGCACCTCGTGCCAGAGAGAGCCGAAAGGCACATAGGGACGTGAATACCGCCAGGTTGCCCGCACGGCCGTGGCGAGGAGACGGTCCGAGGTTTCCTTGAGAGTCGTATAGCGGTCGCGCGGGAAACCTTCGAACGCTGACTGCGCCGTTTTCAGCACCACGAGATCTTCGAGGCCGGCCAGCACGCGCGCGGCGTTGTGATCGCGGGTCACGACGGCGATCCGCCTCTCGCTGCCGGCGCGCCGGAAGGCGTGCGGGTGCGGCTCGTCCCCCTTTTCGATGCGCTCCCACAGATGCTCGGTCAGCTCGGCGTGCGCTTTCGCGGCCCGCGGGCTCGCCTGCAATACGTGATCGGTCAACGCGAGGCCGAAGTCTTCGATGTCGTCGAAGGGATGCTCGGCGGCCAGGGCATAGACCATGTTCTTCATCGTGTCCGTGGGGAGCACGCCGCTGTTGTCGCCTTCCGTGTAGGCCGCCGCGAAATCTCCTTCGAGACGGATGGCGACCGTGACGTCCCGCAGCTCGTGCGCATCGGGACGCCGCCGGACGGTGACGAGGCGCACCGCCTGCTTTCCATAATTGTTCTCGGCCACGGTGACGGGCATGCTCAGCTCCCCCGATACGTCGAATAGCCGAACGGGCTCAGCAGCAGCGGCACGTGGTAGTGCTGCTCTGTGTCCCGGATAACGAAGACGATGGAGGCTTCGGGATAGAAGCTCTCCACACCGCTCGTCTCGAAATACTTTCCAACCCCGAACGTGAGGCGCCAGGCTCCCGCCGTCAAAGCAGATCCCGGGGGCAGGAGCTGGCGGGCGCGGCCGTCCGCATCGGTCTCTGTCCGTGCGATCTCGCGCCAGCCTTCCTCCCCTTGGAATTCCAGAAGAACGGGGACACCGCTCGCCGGCCGGCCGCGCGACGTATCGAGCACGTGCGTAGTAATTCCGCTCAATTGATTCCGCTCATGAGGGTAATAGTTTCTCCAGCCGCAGATGAGTGATCTTCCGCTGTTCTTCGGCTGCGGCTCGAAGCTCCGTTTGGGGATCGTTGCCGAAGCGCTCCTGGAGCAGAGCCAGCATCTCTCCCGCGCTTTTGCCAGTGGCGCAGACGACGAAGATGTGTCCGAACCGCGATTCATAGCGCCGGTTCGCCTCGGCGAGCTCGGCCAAGACCTCGGAGCGGGCTCCCCGCGCGCCGGCCTGCTCCTGCTCGGACCAACGCCCTCCCTTCTCGCCGATCCGCGGGTGCGCCTTGAACGCTTCCAGCCAGTCCTCCGGCGCCAGACTCCACCAGATCCCGTCGGACATCTTGAGCAAATCGGCGCGGTCGCGGAAGGGGCGGCCCGCCGCCATCCGCCGCGCCCAAACTCGCGAGCCGCAACAGGCGAGGAGCGCCGCTTCCGCCTCCGCAAATGGCAGCGCGTTCAGCCAATCGATGGCCGTGACCATCCCGAAGAGCCGCAGCCGGGCCACGCCGCCGTCCGGATAGATGTTCAGGCGGGCGTGGGTGAATGGACCGGACGCGGCGAGCTCGTCAAAGAGGTGCCTGGTGTGCGGGCGCAAGGGAGTCTGCGGGAGGATTTCCCGCCAGCCGCTGAAGCTCTCCGAGGCCAGTTGATCGGCCGAAGCTCCTACGGCGTCGCAGGCTTCGATCGAGCAGCTTCCGGGCGCGTTGCCTTTGAAATGCGAGGTGTCCACCTCGGCGCGCTGGAGCGCGGCGCGCGTGCCCAGCTTGACGATCGCCCAGTCGTGGCCGGGCCCCCGCCGCCGCTTCGTTTCCCAGCCATCGTGCATGCCGTGTGACGGGCCCGGAAGGATCAGGTTATGACGGTTGCCAAAGAACATGTCGCTACAGGAGAGGACGGCTCCGCCGTTTTCCACTCCGGCCAGATCGATCTCACTCCGGCGCCGCAGGAGCCGCGGCCAGTCCGGGACGACCTCGCCGTGCACGCGCAGGCGGGCCACGCCGCCATCCGGAAAGATGTTGAGGCGGAGGTGGGTAATCCGTCCCACCTCCTGATCTATCGAAAAACGGTTGCTCGCATTTCCCTGGAGCGGCGAGCGCGGCAGGATCTCGATCCAGGCGGCGCTCAGCAGCTCGTCGGGAGCGGGATGCCCGTCCAC
>DATFPH010000510.1:0-16031 GCA_035264905.1 Thermoanaerobaculia bacterium | reverse complement strand
GCCAGGTGCGGTTGCAGGCATGGGTGCAGCGGCGCCGCGATCATGGCGGCGTGCTGTTCCTGAGCTTGCGCGACCGGAGCGGCATCGCGCAGGTGGTGATCCATCCCGACGAGCAGCCGGAGGTGGCGCGCGTGCTGGAGCCGGTGCGATCCGAATGGGTCGTCGAGATCCTCGGCGAGGTGGCGCTGCGCGCGCCCGGGAACGTCAACCGGGAGATGCCCACGGGTGAGGTCGAGGTGAGCGCTCGCCGCGCCGCCGTCTTGTCGCGTTCCGAGCCGCTGCCGTTCGTGCTCGACGGCAAGGCCGAGACGACCGAGGAAACCCGCCTGCGCTACCGCTACCTCGACCTGCGGCGCCCCGAGCTCCAGAAGAACTTCCTGCTCCGCGACCGGCTGACGCACGAGGTCCGCAACTACTTCCACGAGCAGGGCTTCCTGGACGTGGAGACGCCGATCCTCACGCGCTCGACGCCGGAGGGCGCGCGCGACTATCTGGTCCCCTCGCGGGTGCACCGCGGCAGCTTCTACGCCCTGCCGCAGTCGCCGCAACTCTTCAAGCAGATCCTGATGGTGGCGGGCTTCGAAAAGTACATCCAGATCGCCCGTTGCTTCCGCGACGAGGACCTGCGCGCCGACCGCCAGCCCGAGTTCACGCAGGTGGACCTGGAGATGAGCTTCCCTTCGGAGGAGGAGATCTACTCTCTCATCGAGGGGCTTTTCACGCGCATCTTCCCGCTCGGCGGCATTGAGCCGCCGGTACCGTTTCCGCGGATGACCTACGCCAAGGCCATGGCGCGCTACGGCAGCGACCGGCCCGACCTCCGTTTCGAGCTGGAGATCGTGGACCTTTCGGAACGTCTGAAGGAGAGTGGCTTCCGGGGTTTCCAGGAGACGGTGGCGTCCGGCGGCGTGGTGCGCGCCTTCGCGGTTCCGGGCGCGGCCGAGGCGAGCCGCAAGCAGGTGGATGGCTGGGTGGAGATCGCTCGCCGCAGCGGCGCGGCCGGCGTGCTGACCTTGCGGCGCAAGAACGGCGAGCTGACCTTCCAGGTGAAGAACGCGCTGACCCAGGCGGAGCTCGAAGGCGTGGCCGAGGATCTCGGATTGGAGGAGGGAGGTCTCGCCCTGATCGTAGCCGCGAAGGAGCCGGTCGCGGCCACGGCGCTCGGCACGCTGCGTCTGGAGCTGGCAAAGAGCTATGGCCTGATCCCCGAAGGAAAGCACGCCTTCCTGTGGGTCACCGAGTTCCCCACGTTCGAATGGGACGAGGGAGAGAAGCGCTGGTTCGCCATGCACCACCCCTTCACCAGCCCGGACCCGCGGGACCTGGACCGGCTGGAGAGCGATCCCGGATCGGTGCGCGCCCGCGCGTATGACGTGGTCCTCGACGGTCTCGAATTGGGCGGCGGATCGATCCGTATGCACGATTCGGAGATGCAGAGCCGGGTCTTCAACGTGCTCGGGATCGGTCCGGAGGAGGCGAAGGCGCGCTTCGGCTTCTTCCTGGACGCTCTGCGCTACGGCGCGCCCCCTCACGGCGGCATCGCCCTGGGCCTCGACCGTCTCGCCATGGTGCTCGCCGGGGCTTCCTCGCTCCGCGAGGTGATCGCCTTTCCGAAGACCGCTTCGGCCACTGACCTGATGACCGACGCGCCGTCGGAAGTGGATCCGAAGCAGCTGAGAGAGCTGGGGGTGCAGGTCGCCGAGGAGATCGAGGAGAAGAAGGAAGGGAGCTGAGTTCCTTGCGAGGGTGCCCGTGAGACGCGCGATGATGTAAACTAGAGCGTGACGGAGGAACGCGATGAGCGCCCGGCACGCACGACGGATCGAAGAACCGGTTCCTGTGGTCGAGGAGAAGGCTCCTGGGCAGGGGCCTTCGACGCCTGAGGAGTTTCTAGCGGCTGTCTATGCCCTGCTGGACCATGCCAGCCCGACTCGCGCGCAGTGGATCGCTGCCGAAGGGCATCGCCGGTATCCAAATCATCTGGAGCTTGAGCGACTGTGCCGTCTCCTGACTCTTCCTCCGGCGAGAACCGTCTCGAGCAACGGCAGGAAGAGGGTGAGCCATGAGAAGGCGTACCGTTGGCTGGACGAGAACGAGAGCCACCATCGGGGCGAGTGGGTTGCCCTCAATGGAGACGGGTTTTTGACTTCGGCGCCGACGTTGGATGAGCTTCTGGAGAAGATCGAGCCCATCGATCCGGAAGATCCACCGCTCGTCCATCACATTCACTGAGCCTTGTCACCTATCCTGTTCGAGATAAGCGGAACCCCTTTCGCGACGGGGGTCACGCGTTTCCACGATGGTCCGGAGCCTGGCTTCCCGCAGGCGGGACCACGGATTCATGTAAAGGTCTTTCCCGGGATCTGGCCGACTCCGGTCCTGGCCATGGTCGACACAGCTGCCCCATGGTGTATCTTCGAGCCAGCGATCGGAGAGGCGCTTCGGGATCACGTGGATGTCCTCCGAGAGGGCGTCTCGATTGATTCGAGGCTGGGGCGCTTCAAAGGCACCCTTGGGCAGGGACGCCTTCAGATCGTCGCGGACGATGGCGAGGACTTGGAGGTCGAAGTCCTGATGTTTCTCTGCCCCGACTGGGCCGGCGGCAACTTCCTCGGTTACGAAGGCGCTCTCGACCGCATCCGCTTTGCTGTCGAGCCGCACCGGAACAGGTTCTACTTCGCCTCTCTATGACCACCGCCTTCTTCCGCGCCCTCTCCCTGAAGCACCCAACCGGGACGACCCCCGTCCTGGTTGGCGAGGACGCTCTCTCCACCGCCCGGCCTGATCTGATCCCCTGGCTTCAGGGGCGGACCGTCTTCGTCATCAGCTCGGCTCCGATCCTCGCTCTGCATGGCTCCCGCCTGGAGCCGCTGCGCGCGGAGGCGGCGCGGTGGGTGGTGCTGGAAGTGGAGGACGGCGAGCCGGCGAAGAGCGTGGACACGGCCGGGCGGCTGTGGAACGAGATGCTCGTCGCCGGGGGCAAGCGCGACAGCCGGGTCGTCGCCTTCGGCGGCGGCAGCGTCGGGGACCTCGCGGGCTTCACGGCCGGCTGCTTTCTGCGCGGCCTCGAATTCGTCCAGATCCCCACGACCCTGCTGGCCCAGGTGGATGCCTCGATCGGCGGGAAGACCGGGGTCGACCTGCCCGGCGGGAAGAACACCGTGGGCCTGTTCCATCACCCGGCGATGGTCGTCTGCGACACCTCGGTCCTGCCGACGCTCCCGCGCGAGGAGCTGCGCTCCGGGCTCGTCGAGGTGATCAAGATGGCGGCTCTGCTCGATCCGGAGCTGCTCGCGCGGGTCGAGGCGGATCTCGATGCTCTCCTCGCCGGGGATGCAGCCGTCCTTGGACCGGTCGTGGCCGGCGCGGCCGCCGCCAAGATCGGTGTGGTGGAGCGCGACCCGGACGAGCAAGGGGACCGGCGCCTCCTCAACTTCGGCCACACCCTGGGCCATGCGATCGAGACCTCCTGCGCCTATGCCGGACTGCGGCACGGCGAGGCGGTGGGCTACGGCATCCTCTTCGCGCTGCGCCTCGCCGGACGGCGCGGGCTGGCCCCGGAGCTCTCCGGCCGCCTGCGCTCCCTCCTCGGCCATTTGGGCCTGCCGCCCTTGCCGCCCCTCGATCCGGCGGAGCTGATCGCCCACATGTCGCGGGACAAAAAAGCGCGGGAGAGCGGCCTCGTCTGGGTGCTTCCGGCCCGCCTGGGAGAGGGGCGGATGACCTCCGGCATCCCCTGGGAGGAGGTCGCCGCGGATCTCCGCGAATTTCTGCGCGATCCTTTTGCAGCATAAGTGTTCCGGATCGGGTATACTCGCGGGCACCGTGCCGAATCCGAACCCAACTTGGGTTGACAGCGCGCCGGCCGCTTTTTCATGACGAACCGACGATCCATCCTGCGTCGTCTGAAGCTGCGCCACGTCCTCCTGATCGTGTTGCTGCTGTCGGGCATCATTCCGCTCGCCATCAGCAGCGCCATGCTGATCCCCCAGAGCCAGCAGGTCCTGCGCGACGCCGAGCGCGAGAACCTGATCCGCCGCGCGGGCGATCTGTCCCGCGACGTCGACGTCTACCTGGGAGGCCTCCGCCAGCGCCTCGACCAGCTCGGGACCGGCCTCCTGCTGGCCCCGGGGTCGCCCGTCGTCGAGGAGCGTCTGCTCGAGCCCTGGGTCAACGAGGTCCTCCAGAGCTTCCTGCGCCAGAGCCAGGAGCAGGGGACGCCGTTGATCGCCTTGCGGGTGTCGAGCCTGCAGGGCGACGGGCCGTGGCTCGCCCGCGGGGAGCTGAACGACAAGGCGCGTGGAATCCTGAAATCCGCGATGGAGCAGGCGCGGACCACGAAAGCGCCGGCCTACCAGTTCCTCGACCGCGGGCCGCGCGAGCTGCCGCAGGTGGCCTTGGCCGTGCCGGTCTCCGGAGCGCAAGGTGGGGCTCCTCAGCTCATCGTCGAGGCCCTTTTCCAGTTCCTGCCCCTGGAGGCTCTGCAGAGGGACGCGGATCAGGGCGTCGGCGCCTACCTGATGACCCGCGAGGGCACGATGCTGTGGTGGGACGGCTTGAATTCTGTGATGCGGGACGCGCTCCTCCATCAGCAAGATCAGCTCCAGTCCCTCCTCGCCGCGCCCGCCGCCGGCATGACCCAGGAGTACGTCATGCCAACCCAGGACGGCCCCTCGGAAGTCCTGGCGCAGGTCAGCGCGATCAAGGAGAGCGGCTGGGTCCTGATCGTCCAGAAGCCTCTCGCGGCAGCCTTCGCCGCGGTCGACCGGATGATCTGGAACCTGGTCGTCGCGTCGGCGCTGATCGTCGGCGTCTCGTTCTTGTTGGCCTTCGTGGCGGCGCGCTGGGTCAGCCGCCCCATCCAGCGCCTGACCGAGACGGCGCACGAGATCGCCGCCGGCAAGTTCGACGGCCGGGTGGACATGAAGGGGCTCTCCTTCGAGTTCGCCGATCTCGCCGAAGACTTCAACCAGATGAGCAGTCACGTCGGGCGCTACGTCCAGCAGCTCCGCCAGGCGGCCCAGGTTAACCGCGACCTGTTCATCGGCTCCCTGCGCGCGTTCGTCGCGGCGATCGACGCGAAGGACCCCTACACCCGCGGCCACTCCGAGCGGGTGGCGGCGGTCAGCCGGGTGATCGCCCGCTCCCTGGGCCTGCCCGAGGACGTCCAGCACAAGATCTGGATCGGCGCGCTGCTCCACGACGTCGGCAAGATCGGCGTCGAGGACCAGGTCCTGCGCAAGGCGGGCAAGCTCTCGGATGAAGAGTTCGACCAGATGAAGGCGCACACGGTGATCGGGGCCGAGATCATGACGCCGATCGAGCAGATCCGCGAGATGATCCCGGCCATCCGGTCGCATCACGAGGCCTGGAACGGCCGCGGCTATCCCGACGGCCTCAGGGGCGAGCAGATTCCGCTCTACGCCCGCATCGTGGGCGTGGCCGACACCTTCGATGCCATCACGACCAACCGGCCCTATCAGAAAGCCTACAGCCTGCAGTTCGCCGTCGAGACGATCACCCGCCTCACCGGGAGCCGTTTCGACGCCAAGATCGTGACCGCCTTCCTGCGTGCCTTCGAGGCGGGCGAAGTGCGCGCCGCGTGCGAGTCCCTGGGCGGGCGTTACGAGGAAGAGCAGGTGGAAGAGCCCGCGCGCGCCGCGGGGCCGCGGTAGCTGGAATCCGACTGGAATCCGAACAACCCAGGGAGCCCGATGTTCCAATACGTCCTCGCCAACCTGCTGGCCAACAACGACCAGGCGCTCGGCGCCCTGTTTCTGGATGACAACGGCGAGACCGTGGATCTCGCGTGCGCCGGCTACACCCCCTACCAGATGCGGGTGGTGGGCGCCTACCTCGGGATCTATCTCCGCCAGCTCGAGAAGGTCCTCACCAGCACCGAATCGGGCACGCCCCAGCTGATCCACGTCGAGAAGAAGGTGGTCCATATCTACGCCATGCCTCTCCCCGACGGCTATTACCTGGTGCTCGTCCAGCGCCACCCGGCGCTCGTCGCCCACGCCCGGGCCACGATGGTCGAAGCGGCCGCGCAGCTCACCCGGGAATTGTTCACGTAGGGCCGGGTGGGGGGCTGCTATGATGGCCCCGTATGGCTGAGAACGACCCCAAGAACGACATCCTCGAGCTCGCACCCGAGACCCGCCTTCCCGAGGAGGAGACCGAGCAGGGAGGCTTCCTCAAGAAGCTGAAGCGGGGCCTCTTCATGACTCATACCGAGATCATCGAGAAGATGAGCTCGGCGATGCAGGGGAAGGTCACCCTCGACGAGCGCACGTTCGAATATCTCGAAGAAGTCCTGATCAGCGCCGACCTCGGCGTCGAGACCTCGCTCGACCTGGTGGAGCGCTTGCGGACGAATGCCCTCAAGGAGCAGGTGGAGAGCACCCAGCGCCTGCGCAAGATCCTGTCCGACGAGATCGCCGAGATCCTGCGCGACGCTCCGGTGCCGCGCCGGTTCGGCCGCGGTCCGCTCCTGACCCTGGTCGTGGGCGTCAACGGCGTGGGGAAGACCACTTCGATCGCCAAGCTCACCTGCCGCGCGCAGCAGGAAGGGCAGCGGGTGGTGCTCGCCGCCGGCGACACGTTCCGCGCCGCGGCCATCGAGCAGCTCGCGCTCTGGGGCGAGCGCCTCGGCGTCGAGGTGGTCCGGCAAGGGCAGGGGGCGGACCCCGGAGCCGTGATCTATGACGCGATCCATGCGGCGCGGGCGCGCAACGCCGACCGGCTGATCATCGACACCGCCGGCCGCCTTCACACCAAAGACCACCTCATGGCCGAGCTCGGCAAGGTGCGCCGGGTCATCGACCGCGAGGCGAAGGATTGGCAGAAGCAGACGATCCTGGTGCTCGACGCCACCACCGGCCAGAACGCCCTCACCCAGGCCCGCACCTTCAGCCAGGTGATACCGATCGACGGCGTGCTGCTCGCCAAGATGGACGGCACGGCCAAGGGCGGCATGGCGGTCGCCATCGCCAAGGAGCTCAAGCTCCCCCTCCTCTACCTCGGCGTCGGCGAGAAGGCTGACGACATGGTCGAATTCCGCCCCCGGGAGTTCGCCGCTGCTCTCCTCGGCTGAAGCCCTCCGCCAAGCGCTGCGCCTCGCCGCCCGCGGCCGCTACCGCACCTCGCCCAACCCCATGGTCGGTGCGCTTATCGTGCGCGAGGATGAGGTCGTCGTGGGCAGCGGCTGGCACCGTCAGGTCGGAGGCCCGCACGCCGAGGTCGAGGCGCTCCGCGAGGCCGGCGACCGCGCACGGGGAGCGACCCTCTACGTCACGCTGGAGCCCTGCTCGCACTTCGGCCGCACGCCTCCGTGCGTGGACGCGGTCCTCGCGGCGGGCATCGCCCGAGTCGTCGCCTGCCATGGCGATCCCGACCCGCGGGTCTCCGGCCGGGGCTTCGCGAAGCTCCGCGAGGCCGGTATGGAGGTCGAGACCGGAGTCCTCGCCGAGGAGGCCGTGCGGCTCAACCTCCGCTTCCTCGTCGCGGCGGCGCTCGGCCGTCCGGCGGTCACTCTCAAATGGGCCATGAGCCTGGATGGACGGATCGCCACCGCGACCGGGCAAAGCCAGTGGATCTCCTCGCCGGCTGGGCGCCGGTGGGCACTCGCTCTGCGCGAGGAGCACGACGCAATCCTCGTGGGGAGCGGCACGGTGCTGGCGGACGATCCGCGCCTCGACCGCCGGCTTGGGCTGGCCGCGGGCGCCAACGTGCGGGTGATCATGGACCGGCGCCTGCGCACACCGCCGGAGGCGCGGCTCTTCGCGGTGCCGGGTCCCGTGCTGATATATGCTCAAGCCGACGACGCGGCACGGCGACAGGCTCTGGAGGAGAAGGGGAGCGAGGTGGTCCTCCTGCCTGCCGTGGAGCCGGCGGCGGTGCTCGCCGATCTGTATGAGCGCGGCGTGCGCAGCGTGCTGGTCGAAGGCGGCGGCGAGATCCACGCGAGCTTCGTCGGGAGCGGCTGCTTCGACCGGGTGATGGTCGACTGCGCGCCGCTCCTCCTCGGTGGCCGGACCGCGCCGGGCCCGCTCGGCGGTTCCGGCTTCGCCGCGCTCGCCGAGGCGGCGCGCCTCGATGACCTGACCGCCCGGACGCGCGGCGGCGATCTGATCCTGACGGGATACCGCAAGGGATGTTTACCGGAATTGTGCAAGAGAGTGGGCGCCTGACCGACGACCCCATGCCCTCGGGGCAGGGAGGCGTCCGTCTGGCGATCGGCCACAGCGCCGACCTGGGCCGGCGCCTGGAGATCGGCGCGAGCCTGGCCGTGAACGGCGTCTGCCTGACGATCACCGAGCTCGACGGCGACCCGCCCCTGGGCTCGATCGTCGAGCTCTCGCCCGAGACCATGGCGCGCACCACTCTGGGCGCTTTGCGCCGCGGGGACCGGATCAACCTGGAGACGGCCCTGCGCGTGGGCGATGCACTGGGCGGACATTGGGTGCAGGGACACGTGGACGGCGTCACCCATGTGGTCGACCGGCGCGACCTGACGGACCACCGCGTGCTCGCCTTCGCCATCCCGCCCGGCCAGGAGTCGTTCGTCGTCGAGAAGGGCTCGGTGTGCCTCGACGGCGTCAGCCTGACCGTGTCGGCGCTCGGCCCGGCGCCTGTACCCAATTATTTCGAGGTGGCGCTCATCCCCCACACCCTCGAGGTCACCACGCTCTCGCGTCTCCAGCCTGGGGACCAGGTGAACCTGGAGGTCGACATCCTCGCCAAGTACATGCACCGGATGCTCGCCGTCCGCGGGCTCGTCCCGGCGGCGCCGGAGCGCGTCCCGGCATCCACGTGAGCCGCGCCGCCGAGATCTCCCGTCCGCTCCGGCCGGCCGCTCTGCTCCCGGAAGCCGGCCGTTTCTGGATCCGGTACGTGCCGCGCGCCTGGGAATCCCCGGAGCAGCCTTGGGTCCATCTCGCCGAGGGACGGCTCGGGGAGTGGGGGAGGGCGGCGGCGCAGAAGGCCGCGGCCGGCGCCAACGTCTTCGGGCTCCTCGTCCAGGAGCCGCTCGACGACGTCCTCTATCTCCCTCCGGTGCCGACCCGCCGGGCCGCGGCCCGCGACAAGCTGGCGAGCTCGCGGCTGGTCGACGGCACGCCGGTGGTCGTCCAGCTCTTCCCGGGCGAGGAGTCGACCGTGCCGAGCGTGAGCGGCGTCGCCTTCGTCTTCGATCTGTTCCCGGCGCTGCTCGCCCGGGACTTCGAGCGCCTGGACAAGGTACCGAGCGGGGGGACCGCCGCGTGGGCCCTGATCCCCGGGCTGACCGACGATCCGGCGCTCTGGGACGAGGGGTGCGCCCGTCTGGCCGCGGCCGGCGTCCGCTGCGTCCAGGCCGTGGCGCCGGATCTCTCCCCGTCGGACCGGCGGCGCCTGGCCGAGCGGTGGGGGACGGAGGAGAACGAGGAGGAGCTCTTCGAGGCCCTGTTCCACCGGGAGCCGCCGTCCGAGCGGGCGTTCGCCCGCGTCGCGCAACGGCACGGCCTCGCCCCCTTCCTGCCACGCCCCCTGCCGCGCTCGCCGGTGCTGCGCATCGAAAATCGCCGGATCGGCGGCGTCCTCGCCCTCATCGCCGAGCTCTGGCTGCGCCTCGGCCGCTCCGAGGAGCAGGGGCAGGCGTACTTCCGCGATGCCCGCTGGATCGACGAAACCCATTACGATGTAGAGGCCGTGGCCGACGAGGGGAACCTCGCCGTGCTGCCGCTCGACCCGGCGAGCCGCGACGCGGTCGCGGAGACGGTGGAGACGGGCGAGGTGGGGCTGCTGAACGAGTTGCTCGCGGAATACGTGGGAGGATCTGAGAATGCGTAGAAACCCTCACCCCCGGCCCCTCTCCCGCAAGCGGGAGAGGGGAGAAAAGCTCTTTCTGATCGTCTTCGTCTTTCTCGCCACCGCCCTCCCCGCTCTCGCGGCGGATGTCCGTCCGGACGCTCCGGAAGCGGACTTCCGTGAGTTCAACCGCCGCTTCGCCATGGCCGCCTATCACTATCCCCGGCACGGCGCGGCGCCTCTCGGGCTGATCGGCTTCGACGTGTATGCGGACGCGGCGGTGGACCGGGATTTCGGCGACGAGGATTTCGTCGGCACCGTCCTCGACGACGACCTGACCGGTGACGTGCTCGCCGTCGTCCGGGTCGGCGCGCGCAAGGGGCTGCCGGCCGGCATCAACATCGGCGTCTCCTATGGGCGCGCGCTGGAGACGGATATCGATCTGGTCTCAGCCGACCTCCAGTGGGCGATCCTCGAAGGCGGCCTCCTCGCGCCGGCGCTCTCCCTGCGCCTTACGGGCACGCGGTCCATGGGCTCCGACGTGTACGACCTCGACCAGTACGGCGCCGAGCTTCTCTTCAGCAAGGGGTTCACGGTGCTCACGCCCTACGTGGGGGCGGGGATCGTACGCAGCGAAGGAAGCCTGGAATCCAGCCTGGGAAGAACGTTCGAGGACAGCCAGACGCGCGGCGTGGTCTACGGCGGCATCACGCTCAACCTGCTCCTCCCCAAGATCACCGTCGAGGTCGAGAAGGCCGACGTGGTCCAGGGAGCGGTGCGCGTCGCCTTCGGTCTTTGAAGTGAGGAACGACATGAAACAGGATCGGATCGATCTGCGCTCCGACACGGTGACTCTCCCCGATGAGGAGATGCGCCGGGCCATGGCCCAGGCCGAGGTCGGAGACGACGTCTATGGTGAAGACCCCACGGTGCGGCTCCTCGAAGAAGAATCCGCGGCGGCGGTGGGCATGGAGGCCGGGCTGTTCGTCCCCTCGGGGACCATGGGCAACCAGATCGCCCTTCATCTTCATGGCGCGCGCGGCGAAGAGGTGATCTGCGATGCCGCGAGCCACGTCCTTCTCTATGAGATGGGCGCCATGGCCGCGCTCTCCGGTCTGATGCCTTGCCCGATCGTCTCGCCCCGCGGCCTGCTCGACCCGGTGGCGGTCGAGGCGGCGGTGGTCAAGGACGTGACCTACCACGCGCGCACCGGGGTGATCACGGTCGAGAACACACACAACATGGGGTGCGGAACGCTCTACGACCGGCCGCGTCTGGAGCGGATCCTGGACGTGGCGCAGCGGCACGGGCTACCCACCCATTGCGACGGCGCCCGCATCTTCAACGCCGCGGTCGCCCTGGGCACCACGGCGGCGGCGCTCGCCGCGGGATTCGATTCCTTGATGTTCTGCCTGTCGAAGAGCCTGGGAGCGCCGGTGGGCTCGCTCCTCTGCGGCTCCCGCGACTTCATCCGCGAAGCCCGGCGGGTGCGCAAGATGTTCGGCGGCGGCATGCGCCAGGTGGGCTGCATCGCCGCGGCGGGGCTCATCGCATTGCGCAAGGGCCCGGGCCGCCTTGCCGACGACCACGGCAAGGCCGCACGGCTCGGCCGCGCCCTGGCCGAGGTCCCCGGGATCGGGATCGATCCCGCGACCGTGCAGACCAACATCGTCATCTTCCGGGTCGAGCCTGAGCTTGTCGGCGGCACGATCCCACCGGAGGGGACCTCGGCGGCCTTCCTCGCGCGCCTCCGCGAGGCCGGAGTCCTCGGCGGCCTCGTCGACGCCGAGCGCGTCCGCCTGGTCACCCATCGGGACGTGAGCGCGGAGCGGATCGACGAGGCGATCGAGCGGATCCGGGCAGTGGTGGGGGTGGCGGTAAACTGAGCTGGGAGAAAAGTCTCATGGAACCGAGCCTGAGCTCCTCTCCTCCCAAGAGTCGGCGGAGGATGCTGGTCTGGATCGTGCTCGCCATCGCGGGCGTGCTCTTGTTGCGCATCTTCGGGGCAGATGCGATACGCGCCCATGTGGTGCAGGCGTACAGAATTCCCTCAGGGAGCATGGAGCCGACGATCCAGATCGGGGACCATATTTTAGTCTCTAAAAGAGCTTACCGGGATCAGGCGCCGCAGCGAGGCGATCTGGTGGTTTATCGATTTCCGGAAGACCCCCGCCGCGAGTTTATCGGCCGCGTAGCTGCGGTCGGCGGAGACCGGATCGAGATCCGGGACAAGAAGCTCTTCATCAACGGGCAGGTTGTGGAGGAGCCTTATGCAGTCCACAACGACCCGGAGACCCTTTCCGCATCCCCTCTCGTACCCTTCAACCGGCGTGACCAGATGACGCCCCAGCCTGTGCCCGAGGGTTCTTATTTCGTTCTCGGTGACAATCGGGACAACTCCAATGACAGTCGTTTCTGGGGTCCTGTAGACGGCGCCCTGATCACCGGGCGCCCGCAATCCGTCTACTGGTCGCGCAACCCCGAGACCGGAGAAATCCGCTGGGATCGGATCGGCCGAGCTCTCGATTGAGGTGAGAGGGGCCGGGGATGAGGGCTCTACAGCTTCGCCACCAGATCGATCTCCACCAGCGCCCCCTTCGGCAGCGCCGCCACCTGGACCGTCGAGCGGGCCGGCCGGTGGTCGCCCATCGCCTCGGCGTAGATCGCGTTGAGCTTGGGAAAGTCGGCGAAGTCGACGATGTAGACCGTGGCCTTGGTCACGTGGCTGAACGAGCAGCCGGCGCTCGCCAGCACGTGCCGGAGGTTCTCGAACACACGCCGGGCCTGCGCTTCGAAGCCCCCGGGGACGAGCTCGCCCGTCGCGGGGTCGAGGGCCACCTGCCCGGAGGTGTAGAGCCAGCCGTCGGTCGAGACGGCCTGCGAATAGGGTCCGATCGCCTTGGGGGCGTCGTCGGTGTGATGGAATTTCATGCTCGTTCCTTTCCTGATCTCAGGACGGAGAAGGGACCCCGGTGGCCGTGTCCGCCCCGTCCAGCACGGCGATGTAGGGGAGATTGCGGTAGCGCTCGTCGAAGTCCAGACCGTAGCCCACCACGAAGAGGTTCTCGATCTCGAAGCCGCGGTAGTCGATCTGGATCTCGACCTCTCGGGCCTCCTTCTTGTCCAGCAGGGCGCAAAGACGGACGCTCCTGGCGCCGCGGAAGCGCAGCAGCCCGAGGATCGTGTTCAGCGTATGGCCGGTGTCGACGATGTCCTCGATGAGCAGCACGTCCTTGCCGCGGACCGGCAGGTCCACGTCCTTGCGGATGCGGACCTCCCCCGGCGTCGTGCTGGCGCCGTAGCTGGAGGTCTGGAAGAAGTCGATGGCCAACGGCACCGTCAGCTTCTTGAGCAGGTCCACCATGAAGAACACGGACCCCTTGAGGACCCCGATACAGAGGAGGCGGTCGCTGTCCTTGTAGTCGCGGTCGATCTCCGCCGCCAGATCGCCCACCCGCCGTTCCAGGTCTTCCTGTGTCACCAGCACTCGCATCCGGTTTCCTTTCCCGCCGCCTTGGCTTAGAATCCTGGAAATTATTCTGGTCCTTCTATGGCAACCGTCCAGGAGCTGAACGTCCTTCACCGCCGCTACGCGGATCTGTCTCACCGGTTCCGCGCCGGGTGGACCTTCCACCAGTTTCTCCAGAGCCTGGGCAAGAGCCTGCAGCAGCCGGTCGAAGATGCCCACTCGGCCGCTTTCCAGGATCTCTACGCCGAGCTGAAGGAGATCTCCCAGAACCTCAACGCCGTCGACGGTGAACGGATCCGCAGCCGGCTCGACACGATCGACCGCCGGCTGACCGAGCTCATGGCGGCGCTGGACGAGGAGGATACCAAACTCACCCCCGACTTGATGCGGCAGTTCTTCCGCCGGATCAAGTCGTACGACGACAAGATCCTCACCCAGCTCGTCAAGTTCTACATCTACATCCAGCGGGGCGGCCCCTGGCCGCCGGACCGCCTCGACAAAGCCGACTTCCTCCTCGCCCGCTTGAGCGAGCACTCGGACGACCGGACGGGCGAGATGACCCTCTCCGATGCGCCGCGCCTCAACGAGATCTACCATGGCCTGTGGGCCATGCTCGGGGCCGAGACGCCGGAGCGCGAGGTCATCGACATGCACCGCCGGCAGATCGATTCGATCCGCGGCGAGATCGGCCGGATGGACACCATCGACCGGCTGAACGAGTCGGGCCTCGTCCGCTCCTACCGCGACTTGAAGCACGACCTGGGCACCCTCTACTTCCATCCCGACCTGCTGATCTCCATCCAGGACACCAACCTGGCGTTCAAGAGCCGCATCGAGAGGATCTATCGGCAGGAGGAGCGGCGGATCGTGTCCGAGTACCAGCGCGTCTTCGAGCTGGAGCGCGAGGTGCCGATCGACCGCGAGCTCGACGTGGAGCTGTCGGAGTTCCGCCAGGAGATCGAACGCTTCGAGCGCAAATTGCAGAGCCAGGAGTTCAAGCTCGAGGACATCGCCCAGATCCGGCAGCGGGTGCGCGAGCTCCTGCCGCGCCTCACCCCGGAGCATGCCAGCGGCGAGACGCGGCTCCAGGCTCCGCTCACTACGGGCGAGCACATCCTGAATGCGGCGGCCCAGGCGGCCTCGACCGCTCTCGCCAACCATGAGGAGATCATCGGCGAGACCTACCGCCGCCTGGTCGACGCGCTCCGCGAGACCAACCAGGAGCTGGCGGCCGAGCGGGTGGTGCTCTCTCCAATGATCTTCCCGCTGCGCCTGGAGCCGCGCGAGGTTATCGCCTACCGCCGGCTGTTCGGCAACAAGCCGTGCGACCGCGAGCTGGAGAAGTTCCTGCTGGAGGCGGCGGCCTTGCGGCTGCAAGTCAACGACGAGGCGCACGAGATCACCGGCATCCTTGACGAGACCTCGATCACCGGCGATTCTCCCGTCTACGCCCGCGCCCGGGCGACCGCCCGGCTGGCGGACTCCTACTTCTGGCGCTTCGGCCACGTGATGACCCAGGCCGGCCTGGGGACGGATCTGTCCGAGATCCGCCAGCTCGAAGTGCTGCGCATGCGCCTGATGCGCGATTACTCCGGCCTCTGGCTCCTGGTGTGGAAGCCGTTCTTCAACCGCCGTCCCGGCGCCACGATGGCCTGAGCCGTCTCTGAGCATAGAGCTCTACGATCCGTTCCGCGCCGCCCGCGTGCTCGCGGCCTTCCTGGGGCTGCCGGACGAGGTCTATCACCGCGATCCCGACTACTGCGCGGTCCCGCGGGAAGAGGTGATGGCCGGCCTCCAACGCAGCGAGTTCCTGCGCGCGCAGCAGGCCTGGGTGGCCGCCGTCGACGAATTTCCCGTGGCGCGGCTGGTGGCCCGCCGGTCGCCGGCGCTCCGGGACGCGCAGGGCCGGCCCGTGGGGCTGCTCGGCTTCTTCGAGGCCCTGGATGAGCCGGAAGGGAAGGAGGGCGCGCTGCGCCTCCTCGCCGAAGGGGTCCGCTGGCTCCGCGAGACCGGCGCCGGGCAGATCATCGGACCGATGGATGGAGACACCTGGCACCGGCACCGGCTGAGCGTGGGACCGTTCGACGATCCGCCGTTCCTGCTGGAGCCGTACAACCCGCCGTATTATCCGGAGATCTGGGAGGAGGCGGGCTTTCAGGTGCTCGAAAGCTACTTCTCGAAGCGGGTCGATCCCACGGCGGTCGTGGCCTATCTGCAACCCAGAGCCGCGGCGGCACGGGCCGCGGGCTACCGCGTCCGCAAGATCGACATGCGCCGGTTCACCGACGAGCTGCGTCTCCTGTACCGGCTCTCGAGGGTGGTCTTCGCGGGTAATTTCCTTTACACGGACATTCCAGAGGACGAGTTCCTCGCCCTCTATGCGGGCTCGCGAGGGCTGCTCGATCCGGACCTCGTCCTCTTCGCCCGCTCGCCGGAAGGGGAGGACGTCGGCTTCCTCTTTTCCTATCCGGACCGCTTCCGCGCCGTGGCTGCCATGCGGGGGAGCCGCGGTCTCGCTGCGAAGCTCCGGTTCCTCCGGCACCGCGGAGCGGCGGGCGCGGTGGATTTCAAAACGTTGGGCGTGCTGCCCGAGCACCGCCGCGCCGGGCTCGCCGCGCTCCTCATGCATGAGGGGCATCTGCGGGCCCAGGGCAAGGGGTACCGCGCGGCCAACCACTGTCTGTTCCGGGAAGGCAATCCGTCGGGGGATCTGGACGGCGGAGCGGGACGCATCCTGCGGCGGTACCATCTGTACCAGTTCTCGGAGCCTGCC
>DATFPH010000509.1:0-57689 GCA_035264905.1 Thermoanaerobaculia bacterium | reverse complement strand
AGCGCTCCCGCCGCGACCGGGATGCCGATCACGTTGTAGACGAACGCCCAGAACAGATTCTGCTTCATCGTCCGCATCGTGCGCCGCGACAGCGCGATGGCCGAGGCGACCCCCGCGAGATCGCTGCGCATCAGGGTCACGTCGCTCGCCTCGACGGCGATGTCCGTGCCGCTGCCGACCGCGATCCCCACGTCCGCCTGGGCCAGGGCCGGCGCGTCGTTGATGCCGTCGCCGACCATGGCCACCACGGCCCCTTCACCCTGAAGCCGCCGGATCTCCTCCACCTTCCCCTCGGGGAGCACCCCGGCCACCACCCGCCCTATCCCCGGTTCAATCCCTGCCTGCCGCGCCACGGCCTCGGCTGTCTTCTGGTTGTCGCCGGTCAGCAGGACCACCCGCAGCCCCATTCTCCGCATCCGCTCGATCGCCGCGCGCGAGGTGGGCTTGATCGGATCGGCCACGGCGATCAAGCCGGCGAGCGCGCCGTCCAGCGAGATGTACATCGGCGTCTTCCCCTCGTCCGCCAGCCGCTCGGCCGCCGCGTGTAGGGGCTCGATCTTCACCGCATAGTCCGCCATCAGCGCCGGATTGCCCACGACCAGGTCGGTGCCATCCACGAGGCCCACGGCGCCACGGCCGGTCATCGACTGAAAACCCTGCGGCACGGACAGCGCGAGGCCGCGCTCCTTCGCCTGGCGCACGATCGCGTCCGCCAGCGGGTGCTCCGAGGAGGCTTCGAGCGAAGCCACAAGGCTGAGGATCTCTTCCTCGGTCCACGGCGTGCCCGGCGCAAGGACCAGGTTGGTCACCGCCGGCCGCCCCTCGGTGACGGTGCCGGTCTTGTCGAGCACCACGTGCGTCACGTCGCCGGCCCGCTGCAACGCCTCGCCCCCTTTAATAAGGACGCCGAGCTCGGCGCCCTTGCCGGTCGCCACCATGACCGCCGTCGGTACGGCGAGACCCATGGCGCACGGGCAGGCGATGATCAGGATCGCCACGGCCGCGGCGAACGCCTGAACCACGGCGGAGGCGCCGGTACCGGCCACGAACCAGATCACGAACGTCGCGATCGCCAGCGAGATCACCACCGGCACGAACACGGCGCTGATCCGGTCCGCCAGGCGCTGGATCGGCGCGCGCGAGCCCTGGGCTTCGCGCAGGAGCTGCACGATGCGGGCGAGCATGCTGTCTTCGCCCAGTGTCGTGGCGCGGAAGCGGAAGGCTCCGGTGCGGTTGATCGTGCCGCCAATCACCCGGTCGCCCGGCCCCTTCTCGACCGGGATCGACTCGCCGGTGAGCATCGACTCGTCGACCGCGCTCGCCCCGGAGACCACCTCGCCATCCACCGGCACCCGCTCGCCCGGCCGCACGACGACCAGATCCCCCTGCAGCACCTCTTCGACCGGCAGATCGATCTCCGCCTCTTCCCGCAGCACGCGGGCGGTCTTCGGCTGGAGGGAGACCAGGGAGCGCAGCGCCGCCGAGGTGCGGCTCTTGGCGCGCGCCTCCAAGGCGTTGCCGGTCAGGATCAGGGCGATGATGATGATGACGGCCTCATAGTAGACGTCGGGCGCCAGGCCGTTCCGCACGAAGACGCCGGGAGCGGCGGTGGCCACCACCGAATACAGGAAGGCCGCACCGGTGCCCACAGCGATCAGCGTGTTCATGTCCGCCGCGTGATGGCGGAAGCTGATCCAGGCGCGGCTGTAGAAATGGCGACCCGCCCAGGCCATGACGCCGGCCGTGAGGACGAGAAGGGTCCAGGAGAAGACCGCCGGGCTGATCGCATAGAGCCAGGGGACGACCCGCTCCAGGGCCGGGCTCATCGACTCCATGGCCCAGCGCATGAACGGATCGGCCACCGGCCCGCCGTGCACCTCCTCCCCATGGGATAGATTTGCACCGGCGACCATGAGCGGCATGGAGACGAGCATCGCCAAGGCGCCGAGAGCGCCGCTGACGATCGCCTTCCGCCGCAGCTCGCGATACTCCTCCTGCTGCGCGCGGTCGCGCTCCTCCTGCTCGGCAAAGGCGGTCCGCTCGGGGCGGGGGAGATCCGCGCCGTAACCCACGTCGCGGATCTTTTCCACCAGCGCCTCGGGCGAGGTGACGGACGGATCGTAGGTCACGCTGGCGTTCGCCATCATGAGGTTCACGCTCGCGTCCGCAACGCCCGGAGTCCGCTGGAGCGCCTTCTGCACGCCCGCCTGGCAAGCGGCGCAGGTCATGCCGCTCACCGGGATTGTGATCTTCTGCGTCGCCGCCTCGTTCTCGATCGGCGCACTGACTGTGGTAGCCATGAGATTCTCCTCGGGCCGGCTCAGCTCTGAGCTCAGCTTTGGACGACCAGCCGGCCGCGCAGCATGCTCATGCCGCAGGTGAACTCGAAGCTGCCCGTCCGGTCGGGCGTCAGCTCGACCGTGGTCTTCTGGAAAGCGGGCAGGAAGCGGCGGATGCCGAAATCGGCCAGCACGACCTCCTCAGAGCAGCTCGACGTCTCCTGCCGGTCGAAGACCAGGCGGGCGGGAATGCCTTTCCGGAGCCGCACCTCGGCCGGCTCATAGCCGCCGTGCACGGTGATGGTCACCTCCTGGACGCCGGCGGAGCCGACCGCGGCGGTGGCCGCCTGGCGCTCGGCCAGGAAGAAGTACCAGATCACCCAGGCGATCGCCGCGACCCCCGCGGCAACGACGATCCAATCCGCGGCGCTCATGCGACCCCCTCGGTGGCCGGACGCACCGCGTAGCCCGCGTCCTCCACGGCCTCCCGGATGCGCTGCATCGCCGCGCGTTCTGGGTCGTAAGTCACCCGCGCCGATCCGATCTCCACCTGATCCACATGGACCCCCTCCAGCCGGGAGAGAGCCTTCTGCACACGGGATACGCAGTGCCCGCAACTCATGCCATCGATTCGAAGTGTCGTCTGTTCCATGATGCCCTCCGTTGACGAGAACCAGTATACCCCCCCTCCCTATTTCGTCAACCTCCTTTTGAAGTCCTCCTGATAGAATGCGGCCTCCAGGAGGTCGAAAAATGCCGCGCCATCTTTCCGTTGCCATTCTTGCCGCTACCCTGATCGCGTTCATGGGATCGCCCGTCCGGGCCGATGAGGGGGCCGGAGCGAACGCTCTCGCGCAGGGGAGGGAGGCGTTGGCTCGGCGGGACTACCCGGGGGCCATCGAGCAACTGCGGAGCGCAGTGCGCACGCTCGATCCCGCGCGGGACGGTATGGTGCTCGGAGACGCCTGGCTCCAGCTTGGCATCGCCTATCTAAAAGGTCAGGACGATCCCGCGATGGCGTTGCGGGCCTTCCTCCAGAGTGCCGCAGCCTCGCCCGATCCGTCCACCGCCTGGCTCTGGGCCTCAATGGCCGCCGAGAAGCTGGGGCATGGGGACGAAGCCATGGCCTTCCGGATGCGTGCTGTTCCTCCAGCACCCGCGCCGCAACCGCAGCCCGCCGAGGCGGTCCCAGCCGAGAAACCTGACGCTGTGCAGCACTTCTTTGGCGAGGCCGAGCCCGCGAAACCGGGGAAGACCAAGGACACACAGGACGTCAAGGACGCAGAGAACAAAAAGGACGGGAAGAAAGTCGACGCGATCGACCATTTCTTCGGCGGCCAGGAACAAGATCCACCGCAAGACGAGGGTGAGGCCGAGACGAAACCGCCTTCTTGACTACTGCGCCATCACCCGCGCCAGCTCGAACAGCTCCATGTCGATCACCTTCCGGTTCGCCACGACCTCCTCGAGCGGCGTCGCACCCACCTCTCCGCAGATCAGCCCCAGCAGGACCCCATGCTCGCCCCGCGCCAGAGCCTGGACTGCCGCGGCGCCGAACCGGGTCGCGAGCAGGCGGTCGAACGCCCCCGGCGCGCCGCCGCGCTGCACATGGCCGAGGATCGTGGCCCGCAGATCGAAGCCGAGCCGCTCGCGGTGCTCGTGGAAATGCCGCACCAGCCACTCGGCATTGTGCTTGGCTCCCTCGGCCACCACCACCAGCGCATGCAGCTTCTTGCGATGGTAGTAGCACGAGTGCAGCTCCTCGGCGAGCTCCTCGGGGTCGACCTCCCGCTCCGGGATCACCACCGCCTCGGCGCCGCCGGCGATCGCCGCCATCAGCGCGAGATAGCCGCAGTCGCGCCCCATCACCTCGACCAGGAAGGCCCGGCGGTGCGACGAGGCCGTGGCCTTCAACCGGTCGATCGCCTCCAGGGCGATATTGAGCGCGGTATCGACCCCGATCGTGATCTCGGAGCCGTAGAGGTCGTTGTCGATCGTCGAGGCGACCCCCACCACCGGGAACCCGCGCGCGGACAGCGCGTGCGCTCCGGTCTGCGATCCGTTGCCGCCGATCACCACCAGGCCGTCGATCCCCGCCTGGCTCAGCGCGCTCAAGGCCTTGTCCTTGCCTTCGTCGGTCCGGAACTCCGGGCAGCGGGCACTGCCCAGGAATGTGCCCGCCTGCTGGATGATCCCGCCGACGTCGCGGGCCTGGAGCCGCGTGAGATCGCCGCTGATCAGGCCCGCGTACCCGCTGCGTACGCCGTAGACTTCCCAGCCCTGGTCGATCCCCGCCCGTGTGACCGCGCGGATGGCGGCATTCATCCCCGGGGCATCTCCACCACTCGTCAGTACAGCGATCCGTTGCATCCTTGTCTCTCCCTCCCATCAGCGACTCTACCGCACCAGGGGAGGCTGTATAGTCGTTGAGCGATGACGCAGCGGACACCCCTGACGCTGGAGGATTTGGGCTGGAACGACTTCTTCGCCGCGGCATTCGAGCCGCATGCGAAGCAGGGTCTCGTTCCCGCTCGGGTGATCCGGGAGAGCCGGGGCGTCCACGGCGTCACCACCGGTGACACGGAGCTCTCCGCCGCCTCCTCGGGCCGGCTTTGGCACGGCGAGGAGGGCGGCGGACCGCCGGCCGTGGGCGACTGGGTGGCCGTCCGCCTCCCGACCCTGCCGGAAGAGCCCGGGCTCATCCGCGCCATCCTCCCCCGCAAGAGCAAGTTCTCCCGCAAGGCCGCGGGCGCCCGCACCGACGAGCAGGTGGTGGCGGCGAACGTCGACACGGCCTTTTTGATGACGGGCCTCGACCACGATTTCAGCCCGCGCCGCATCGAGCGCTACCTGACCGCCGCCTGGGAGAGCGGCGTCGATCCGGTCCTCCTTCTCAATAAGGCCGACCTGGACGCCGAGCTCGAAGCGCACGTGCACGAGGTCGAGACGATCGCCATGGGTCTTCCAGTCCATGCGATCAGCGCGAAGCGGGGCGAGGGGATCGAGGCGCTTGCGCCCTATCTCGGGCGCGGGAAGACGATCAGCGTCCTCGGCTCCTCGGGCGTGGGGAAGTCGACGCTGATCAACCGCCTTCTCGGCAGTGAGACCCAGCGGATCGGCGCGGTGCGGCAGAGCGACGACCGCGGGCGCCACACCACGACGCACCGCGAGCTGTTCATGCTGCCCGGCGGCGGGTTGATCCTGGACACGCCGGGCATGCGCGAGCTGCAGCTCTGGGAAGCCGACGAGGGGTTCGGCGCCGCCTTCGCCGACATCGAAGAGCTGGCCGCGGGATGCCGCTTCGGCAATTGCCATCACACCGGCGAGCCCGGCTGCTCCGTGGAAGCCGCCGTAGCGAGCGGCGAGCTCGCGCCCGAGCGTCTCGAAAGCTGGCGCAAGCTCCAGCGCGAGATGGAGCTGACCCGCGCCCGCCAGGATGAGCTGATCCGCTTGCGCGAAAAGCAGCGCGTCAAGGCCATCCACAAGGCCCAGAGAAACTTCCGCCCGCGGCGTTGAGCCCTCTCACCGGAGCCGAAAAGCGCGACAGCTACTCCAGCTTGCGTGCTTGCTTCCTTGAAACAGCGGTGAATTGGACGATTCGGGCGTATTGACGGCTTCCACCTGTGGTATCGTTCTCATCAACCGTGCAGTGAGTAGTCAGGGCTGTTGCCGGGTCGGCGGTTCTACAGGTTTGCGTCTGCCCCAGAAGACCAGCGAACGGGTCTGTTTCTTGAGCTGCGCGGGAGATCTTCATGTATCTGTCTCTTCAACTTTTTGGGTTGTCCCTGTCACGCGCCGCCAGTCCTCGGCAATTTGCCGAGGTGCGCGGCCTCGCCTTCCGAGGAAGCTCCAGGATGAACACACTCCGGTCCGCTCGCGCTCCCTTCGTCCTCGTCGCCCTGCTGCTGACGGCCGTCGGGGTTTTCTGGGCGGCGCCTGCCGCCGCCCAGTTCGATGGGTACACCGTCCCCTTGTGCCGCGTCTTCGACAGCCGCGGCGCCAGCACACCGAACGTGCCGGCCCACAAGCCGCTGCAGCAGGGTGTGACGTATACGGTTCCGGTTGCCGGAGTGTGCTCGGTTCCGGCCTCCGCCGCCGCGGTGACCGTCAATGTGACGATCGTCGGCGCGACCGGATCCGGTGAGCTGCAGGTCTTTCCCGTGGGCTTGCCGCCGCCCCCCTCGCTGGATGCGCTCCCCTTCAGCGCAGGGCGGACGCAGGCAAGGCTCTACATGGTGCCGCTTGGGACCGGTGCCAATGCCGGTCTTCTGGGCTTCCTCGCCACCATGCCTTCGAGCCCGGTGGGCACGTATCACCTGGTCATCGACGTTTCCGCCTACTTCATGAACAACACGATCGTGGGGAACGATGCGGCGACCGTGCTGGAGGATGCGGCGGCGACCCCGATCAATGTGCTGGCCAATGACAGCGATCCGGACGACACGCTCACGATCACCTCGGCATCCGATCCGGCCAATGGGACCGTGGTCCTGACTCCGGCGGCTCCTCCGTACACGGGTCTGACCTACCAGCCGGATGCAAACTACTGCAACACTCCGCCGGGCACCACGCTCGACACGTTCACCTATACGCTGAATACTGGCTCGATCGGGCCCGTGGAAGTGACGGTGACCTGTGTGAACGATGCGCCGGCGGGGACGGACAAGACCGTCGGGACAAGCGAGAATACCGACTACACCTTCGCGGCGTCCGACTTCGGGTTCACGGACCCGAATGACAGCCCGGCCAATGCTCTCCAAGCGGTCGTCATTACGACCCTCCCCGCGGTGGGCAGTCTCAAGCTTTCGGGTGTTGCGGCGACCGCCGGGCAGTCGATCGCGGTCGCCAACATCCCCAACCTGACGTTCAGCCCGGCGACGGCCGGGAACGGCTCGCCGTATGCGAGCTTCACGTTCCAGGTGCAGGACGATGGCGGGACGGCGAACAGCGGCATCGATCTCGATCCGACGCCGAATACTCTTTCTATCAACGTCAACGGCATCAACGACGCCCCCGCCGGGACCGATGGCTCGGTGACTCTTCTCGAGGACGGCAGCCACTCGTTCGCCGCCGCCGACTTCGGCTTCACCGATCCGAGCGACACGCCCGCGAACGCGTTCCAAGCGGTGACGATCACGACCCTGCCCACCGCCGGCAGCCTGACGCTGTCGGGCAACCCGGTGGTGGCCGGGCAGTCGATTCCGGTTGCCAGCCTCGGCAATCTGGTGTTCACCCCGGCGGCGAACGCGAACGGCACGCCGTATGCGACGTTTACCTTCCAGGTGCAGGACAATGGCGGTACGGCTGGCGGCGGCGTGGACCTTGATCAGTCGCCGAACACACTCACGCTTAACGTGACGGCGGTCAACGATGCGCCCGCTGGCACGAACAAGACCGTGACCACTATGGAAGGGGCGCAGTACACCTTCACTGCGGCGGACTTCGGCTTTACCGATCCGATCGACACTCCGGCCAATGCCCTCCAGTCGGTGGTGATCACGACTCTGCCGGCCGCTGGCAGCCTGACCTTGTCCGGCTCCGCCTTTGCCGCGGGCACTGAGATCTCGCTGGCCAACATCACCGGCGGCAACCTCAAGTTCGCCCCGGCGGCGAACGCCTCCGGCTCCCCGTACACCAGCTTCACGTTCCAGGTGCGGGATGACGGAGGCACCGCCAATGGCGGCGTCGATCTGGACGCCTCGGCGAACACGATCACCATCGACGTGACCGCGGTCAACAGCGCGCCGGCCGGCACCAATAAGACGGTGACGACGTTGGAGGACACGCAATACACCTTCACCGTGGCGGACTTCGGCTTCACCGATCCGAACGACAGCCCGGCCGATGCGTTCCAGTCGGTGGTGATCACGACGCTGCCGGCGGCGGGAAGCCTGACGCTCTCCGGCTCCGGCTTCGCGGCGGGCACCGAGATTCCGGTGGCGAGCCTCACCGCCGGCAATCTGAAGTTCACCCCGGCCGCCAACGGGGCCGGCGCGGCCTACGCCAGCTTCACCTTCCAGGTACGGGACGACGGCGGTACTGTCAATGGTGGTATCGACCTCGACGCTTCGCCGAACACGATGACCATCGACGTGACCGCGGTCAACGACGCGCCGGCGGGCACCGATGGCGCGGTGGCGGCATTCGAGGACACGCAGTACACGTTCGCGGCAGCCAACTTCGGGTTCACCGATCCGATCGACACTCCGGCGAACGCGCTGGCTTCGGTGGTGATCACGACGCTGCCGGCGGCGGGGAGCCTGACGCTCTCCGGCTCCCCCTTCGCGGCGGGCACCGAAATCTCGGTGGCGAACATCAACGCCGGTGATCTGAAGTTCACTCCGGCGGCCAACGCCGTGGGAAGCCCGTACACCAGCTTCACCTTTCAGGTGCGGGACGACGGCGGCACGACCAACAGCGGAGTCGATCTCGACGCCTCGGCCAACACGCTCACCATCAACGTGACGGCGGTGAACGACGCACCGGCCGGCACCAATGGCACCGTAACCACCTTCGAGGACACGCAGTACACCTTCACGGCGGCGGACTTTGGGTTCACCGATCCGAACGACACGCCGGCGAACACGCTGGCCTCGGTAGTGATCACGACGCTGCCGGCGGTGGGCAGCCTGACGCTCTCCGGTTCGCCCTTTGCGGCAGGCACGGAGATCTCGCTGGCCAACATCACCGCCGGCAATCTGAAGTTCACCCCGGCGGCCAACACCTCGGGCAGCCCGTACACCACATTCACGTTCCAGGTGCGCGACAACGGCGGCACGGCCAACGGCGGTGTGGATCTCGATGCCTCGGCCAACACGCTGACCATCAACGTGACGGCGATCAACGACGCGCCGGCCGGCACGAACGGCACGGTCTCCACCTTCGAGGAGACCCAGTACACGTTCACGGCGGCGGACTTCGGGTTCACCGATCCGAACGACAGCCCGGCGAACACGCTGGCCTCGGTGGTGATCACGACGCTGCCGGCGGCGGGAAGCCTGACGCTCTCCGGCTCCCCCTTCGCGGCGGGCACGGAGATCTCGCTGGCCAACATCACCGCCGGCAACCTGAAGTTCACGCCGGCGGCCAACGGGTTCGGTACCCCCTACACCAGCTTCACGTTCCAGGTGCGGGACAACGGTGGCACGGCCAACGGCGGCGTGGATCTCGACGCGTCGCCCAACACGCTGACAGTTAACGTGACGGCGATCAACGATGCGCCGGCCGGCACGAACAACACGGTGGCCGCATTCGAAGACACGCAGTACACGTTCACCGCGGCCAATTTCGGATTCACCGATCCGAACGACAGCCCGGCGAACGCCCTGGCCTCGGTGGTGATCACGACGCTGCCGGCGGCGGGTACGCTAACGCTCTCCGGCTCTCCATTCGTGGCAGGCACTGAGATCTCGGTGGCCGACATCAACGCGGGCAATCTCAGGTTCCAGGCGGCGGCCAACGCGGCCGGCTCGCCTTACACAATCTTCACCTTCCAGGTGCGGGACGACGGCGGCACGGCCAATGGCGGCGTGGATCTCGATCCGACGCCCAATACCATGACCATCAACGTCACGGGTATCAACGACGCTCCGGCCGGCGTCGACAGCACGGTGACCGGGACCGAGGACACGCTGTACACCTTCACCCTCGCCGACTTCGGGTTCAGCGATCCGAACGACAGCCCGCCGAACTCCCTCCAGTCGGTGGTGATCTCCTCGCTGCCGGCCCTGGGCAGCCTGACGCTCTCCGGCTCTCCGTTCGCGGCGGGTACCGAGATCACGGCGGCGAACATCTCCGCCGGCAACTTGAAGTACCTCGGCGCGGCGAATGGGTTTGGCACTCCGTACACCAGTTTTACGTTCCGGGTGCGCGACAACGGCGGCACGGCTAATGGCGGTGTCGACCTCGATCCGACGCCGAACGCCGTGACCATCAACCTCACGCCGGTCAACGATCCGCCGGTCGCTGACAATGACACTTTCGACTTCATCGGCAACACCGAGCTTCGGGTCGACATGGGCGCCGGCTCGACGCCGGCCGCGCTTGAAACCACTCCGACCACATTCGGCGTGATCGATGGCGACAGCGATCCGGTGGAAGGCAATGCCATCTCGGTGACGGCGATCACCGTCGGTGCCTGCACGGACAACTCGGTGCCGCTCGACTGCAGCGATCCCGCCGTGGGCCGGGTGCAGATGCAGTCGAATGGCCGCTTCACCTTCGAGCCGGCGGCCGGCGACACGGGAGGGACTGAGACCTTCTCGTACACTTTGACGGACGACGGCACGCCGTCCCCGGCGAGCACCACCGCGACCGTCACACTCACCCGGTTCGAGCGCGTCTGGTACGTCAATCCGGCGGCGGCCGGCGGTGGCAACGGCACGTCGGTGGCGCCGCTCAACGCCCTAACCGCCCTGAATGGGGCGGGCGGCGCGGGAGACTCGGACTCCCCGAGCGACTACATCTTCATCTATAGCGGCACGCTGGCCGGCGCCATCGAGCTCGAGGCCAACCAGCACCTGATTGGCCATGGTGCGGGCCTCTCGATCCCGGTGAACCTGAACGCCAACGGCTCGCCCACCAGCCTGGTCTCGGTGAGCACTCGGCCGCAGGTCACCAATGCCTCTGGCGATACCGTAAAGGCGACGACGGCGATGCCGGTCGAGATCCGCGGCCTGAGCCTGGCGAGCAGCAGCGGCAATGCCATCGATCTGACCACGGCGGCGGCGCTGACCGGCTCGTCGACCTTGACCATCACCGACAACCAGTTCCGCGGCGCCACTGCCGAGGGGATCGACGTCAACCTCAACGCCGGCACCACCGGCACGTTGACGCTTAACCTCACCAACAACAGCTGGAGCGCGGCCGGCACCCATACCGGAAACGCCGTCGACATCAACCGTGCAGCGGGCACGTTGCGGCTCGACTTCAGCAACAACACGGGGATCCTCTCGACCGGCGCCAGCGCCGTCGTCATCAACGGCGGCGCCGCGGCGAACACGACGATCACCGGCTTCGCCAACAACTCGGTGCACCAGAACACCGCCGGCGGTGGCATCACGGTGTCCAACGTCACCTTCGACTCCAATGTCGGCGCCGCGAACCTGCAGACGGTATCGGGTGGCAGCACCGTAATCGGAACCTCGGGAGACGGCGTCGGCACGTCGGGCGTGGTGATGAGCGCGGTTACCGGTGATCTCAGCTTCACTGATCTTGACGTCTTCTCGAGCAACGGCGCCGCGGTGTCGGTGGCCGGCACGGGGGCATTCACGGGAGCGGCAGGAACGCGGCTCACCGTGGGCGCCGGGGTCGCGATCTGGAGCGCCAACGGCGGTCCGGCGGCGGACGTTTCGCAGGCGACGATCGACCTGCAGCTCTCGACGCTCACGAGCACCAACAGCACGACCACGGGCGTGGCGCTGAACAACGTGGCCGGCACCTTCTCGGCTGGCTCGGGCAGCAGCATCAGCAACACCTCGGGGACCGGCTTCCAGGTGGGGAGCAGCAGCGCAACCGTCAGCTACGACGGCACGATCACCACTACCACAGGAAAGGGTGTCGACCTGACGAGCAACACGGGCTCGACGATCAGCTTCACGGGAACGCTGAATCTGAGCAGCGGCGCGAACACCGCCTTCAATGTCACGGGTGGCGGGACGGTGACGGCGACGAACACCTCCAGTACGCTGACGAGCACGACCGGCACGGCGTTGAACGTGGCGAGCACGACGATTGGGGCGGGTGGGTTGAAGTTCCGGAGCATCTCGTCGAATGGCGGTGGAAGCTCCGGCATTGTGCTCAACAACACGGGCAGCTCCGGTGGTCTGGCGGTGGGTGGCAATGGTGGCTCCTGCACGAGTGCTGCAACCTGCACCGGCGGCGCGATCCAGAATAAGACCGTCGATGGGATCTCGTTGAACAATACGCGGGGCGTGTCGCTGACTCGTATGTTCATCGACAACAACGATGGCAGCGGGATCTTCGGCGATGACGTGACGGATTTCTCGCTGATCAACAGCATGGTGAGTAACAGCGGTGATACGCAGAACGGTTCGGAGGCCGGACTGCGCTTCAACGAGCTGCTCGGTAACTGCGCCATCACTAATAGCACCATCACCGGCTCGTCGGAGGACAACATCCGCATGACGCCGGCGAGTGGAGTGCTGACCAACCTCGCCATCTCCGGTAGCACGATTAGCTCGTGCGCGGCTCCGGTGGCCTGCAACGGCTTGGTGTTAATTGCTACGGGAACTGCCGACCTGACGTTCAATGTGACGGGGACGACGTTCTCGAGCAACAAATCGAGCGCGTTCCTCCTCAGTATGTCCAACACCTCCAAGGCGACCGCCAACGTCTCGGCGAGCACGTTCAGTGACAACACCATGGGAGTTGATCTGTCGAATGCTCTGAGCGCCGATCTCACGTTCGATATCGATACCAACACGTTCCTGCGGCATGCCAACAACGCGGTCAACATCATCAGTGGAACGACGGCCACCAATGCAGCGCAGTTGACGGGCAAAGTACGGAACAACATCATTGGTGACAACAACTCGAATTCTGGCTCTCGCGACGCGTTCGGTATTGCCATTGACGCGGATGGCGATGTGGACGCGGTGATCTCGGTCACCAACAACACGATCAAGCACACAGATTTTGAAGGAATTTTCGCGGAGTCGGCATTCGACGACGATGCCGACGCGGAGACCGGGAAGCTAGATCTGACGCTGACGGGCAACAACGTAGGCGCGCCGGACGACAACTCGGCGTTCCCAATCGGCGCTATCTACGGCGTGCGTCTCGAGTCGCGACGGACGACGGCTCTCTGTCTAGACATCTCTGGAAATACAGCGGCGAGCACAGGTGGCCTCTCACACTTCAGAGTCCGTCAGCGTGATACCTCGACCTACAAGTTAGAGCGCTTTGTAGGAGATGGGACGAACGACTCGGTGGTGGCAAGCTTTATTGCCGCTCAAAACGCGGGTGGCAGTACAGCATCGGCCACTCATGCTACGACCTACACCGGTGTCGCCAACGGCGCTTGCCGGAAACCGTGATATGACCCTTCTGGTATGAGAGGAGGACTCATGAAAAGGAGTGGACAATGGCAGAGCCTTTCCTGAGTGAGGTCCGGATCATGTCGTTCGTGTTTGCCCCCAAGGGCTGGGCATTGTGCAACGGCCAGCTCTTGCCCATCAATCAGAACCAGGCGCTCTTCTCGCTCCTGGGCACGACCTTTGGAGGGGACGGGAGAGTCAACTTCGCGCTGCCGGATCTGCGCGGGCGCACACCGATTCATGTCGGCTCGGGCCATACGTTGGGGGAGAGAGGAGGGGAGCAGGCGCACACTCTGTCGATTGCCGAGTTGCCGACGCACACGCACGTGCTCAACGCCTCCTCGAGTGCTGGCAGCGCACCTGTACCGAACGTTTCGGGAAGCGGAACCATCCTCGCAAGCACGCCGCTGCAGATCTACAACCCACCGAACAATCTGGTGGCCGTGAATGCCACTACCGTCACGAACGTCGGTGGCAGCCAAGCGCACCTTAACATGCAGCCGTTTCTCACCCTCAGTTTCTGCATCGCCCTTCAGGGCATCTTCCCAAGCCCGACCTAGGAGAAGCGGTCATGGCACAACCATACGTTGGTGAGATCCGCATGTTCGCCGGGAATTTTGCTCCCGCAGGTTGGATGTTCTGCGAGGGGCAACTCCTGCCGATCTCCGAAAACGAAACACTGTTCCAGCTCATCGGAACAACCTATGGCGGCGACGGGCAATCGACCTTCGCGCTGCCCGATCTGCGCGGCCGTATCCCCATCCATCAAGGAAACGGGTTTATTCTCGCCGAGACGGGAGGCGCCGAGGAGATTACGTTAACGGTGAATCAGATTGCGGCGCACTCACATCCCTTGCTGGCCTCGTCGGATCCGGCCAGTTCGGGGAATCCGCAAAACATGGTGGTAGCTGCATCGCGGACGGCTGGCCAGTTTCTTTACCTGGAAGACACGCCCATAGTTAACATGGCTGCAACCTCGATTTCTTCAACGGGTGGGAGCCAACCTCACACGAACTTTCAGCCTTACTTGTGCGTGGACTTCATCATTTCATTGTTCGGGATCTTCCCGTCTCCAACCTAGGAGGGAGCCATGGCCGACCCCTTTGTAGCCGAAATCCGGATCTTCCCGTTCAACTTCGCCCCCAAGGGCTGGGCGTGGTGCGATGGTCAGTTGCTGCCGCTGTCGCAGAACACCGCGCTCTTTTCACTCCTGGGAACTACCTACGGCGGTGATGGAAAGTCGAATTTTGCACTACCCGACCTCCAAGGCCGTGCTCCGATGCATCCAGGCCAAGGCCCCGGTCTGTCTCTGCACGACCTAGGGGAGACCGGAGGGTCCGAGACTGTGACCCTCTTGGAGTCAGAGATTCCTGCACACAGTCATGCATTGCGCGGCAACAACAATCTCGGAGATACGCCTACACCGGGCGGAAACGCTCTGGCCAGATATGCTAACAACAACGTCTATCAGCAAACGGTCAGCGCGAACCTCGTTTCAATGGCGCCCGAGTCGCTGCCCCCTGCCGGCGGTGACCAGCCGCACAACAACCTCCAGCCCTATCTGACGTTCTACTTTTGCATTGCGCTCCAGGGGGTCTTCCCGCCGCGAACCTGATCGATCTCGCCCCCGTGCTCTTGTCATTTTGATGTTCTTTTCTGGTGCCTCAGGAGGAAGCTATGCGAATCTTTTCTGCGCGGCCGGGGCAGGAGGGCTCTGGGCTCCGGCGGCGCGATTTTCTTGTTCTTGGCTCGACACTGGCGCTCTCGCCGCTGTTCTCCGATCTGGCTCTTGCGCAGTCTCTCGTGACCGCCGAGGGCACCGTCCGTCCCCTTCCGGTCGGCTTTCTCGAAGGGAGCCGCGAGATCCCGGATCTGCGGCACCTCTCAAGCTGGATTCAGCAGCCCCGCCTTGCGGCGGGTGCGAGTTGGGATGACGGAGAGCCTCTCCGCATCGTCCCGGCGGCCGAGCTGTTCCAGGGTGACACAGAGCTCATCGGCCGGCCGCTGCAGCTGGCGATCCGCGGACTCTATCCTCCTGCGGCCCTGGTTCGGCAGCGTCGGCGGGAGCTGCCGGTCCAGATCGATCTCGACGTGCTGTTCCCCTCCCCCGATCCGGCCTTCCCGGAGCCTCTGCGCTTCCATGCCTGGAGCTTCCGGCGGCGGCCCGGGTGGAACCCGAGCCCTCCCATCAAGTTCACCTTCCCGCTCGATTGGGAGGCGCTGCCTGAGTTGGAGATCCGCGTCGTGCCAGCCGGCGGGCTCGCGCCGGTCCGTATGCGGACGCGGTTCACCTTCGACGACGAAACGGGACGGCCGCGGCTTCAGCGAGGACTGTACTTGCTCGGGACGGTCCCGGATGTCTGGCGGTCTTCGGTCTCTGTGCAAGCCGTCGCTCGGACGGCGCCGCTCGAGCTCGTGTCCGTGCTGATGTCAATCGAGCCGGTGGAATTGGCGCTGGAGTGAGCCTCTCCCTCCGCCCCATCGGCCCGGAGGACATGCCGTTCCTCCTTCGGCTCTACCGCAGCACTCGAGAGGATGAGCTGGCCATGATCGTCGATTGGTCCGACGAGCAGAAGGACTGGTTCATCCTCATGCAGTTCAACGGCCAGCACACGTGGTATCAGGAGCACTACGTCGGCGCGTCGTTCGACATCGTCCTGGTCGACGGCGTGCCGGCGGGGCGACTGTATGTGCACCGGCGGGAGAAGGAGATCCGTCTGGTGGACATCTCCTTCCTGCCGGAATTCCGCAACCAGGGTCTCGGCACCAACCTCCTGCGTGATTTGTTTGCTGAGGCCGAGGCCGCGGGCACGCCGCTGACCATCCACGTCGAGAAGTTCAATCCTGCCATGCGCCTCTACCAGCGCCTGGGTTTCACCCGCATCGGAGAGACGGGTCCCTACGACCTCATGGAATGGAAGCCCATGTCGGCGCCGTCTCCCGACGTGCTCAGCTGAGCTCTATCTGACGTGTCGGACGGGTGTCCGACACGTCACCGACGTGTCGGTCCAGATGCCTCAGGGCTCGTTCGTCCTGGGGCGGGCGGACACGAAGCCCCTGGCTCGTCCCTTGCTCTTCCGGCTTGGCTGCCCCGCACGATCCGCTCGATGCCCAGCCAGGCGAAAGCGAGTTGAGCCATGCGTGTGACGAGCTACGAAGAATATATCGCATATCGTTGAAGATCGATTAGAACAGCACGATTCTTGCAACCATCACCTGTGTCCCCGATTCAGGTAGGACCAGCCCCCTAGGAATCGAGCGTTCACAGTGACAAGGAGGTCACCGACGATGAAAACATTACGAGTCACCGTGCAAATCTGTGCACTACTTTGCGGGCTTGCGCTCGTGGCGGGGGCTGCTTCAGCTGCACCCCTGACCTTGAGCGGGAGCATGCTCTTCTCTTCCCTTGACGGCTCGGCTCAGGATTCCGACGGCTTGGCCAATGGAGTCTTCACAGTGTCCGGTGACCTGGTGATCGACGGCACGATCTCCTGCAACGACGACTTGCCTCTGGGGACAGGGGCCAGTGCCTGCCCGATTCGGATCTCGGTATCCGGCGATCTGACGTTGGAGGCGGGGAGCGGAATCTTTGCCGAGAACCGCCGGGGCAACGGCAACGGCGGCAACGTCCGGCTGGACGTAGGCGGTGATCTGACCTTGCTCGGGCCGGACGCCTCCCTCCCCGGCGCCATCGTTTCCACGAGCCGGACCACCGGCACTGTTGGGACCGCCGGCAGCTTGACCGCCGAAGTCGCCGGCACGGTCGACCTTCAGGCAGGCTCGGTTCTGGCTGCGAGCAGCCTGGGTGGAAACGCAGGGGCGATCTCCGTAACAGGAGAGACTGTGAGTGTGGCGGGGCTCATCGCCTCCGGTGGCAGCCGGACCGTTCTTTCCTCCCGGTTCTCGGGCGATGCGCTGGGTAGCGGCAACAGTGGACAATCCGGTGGGACGATCCACTTACGGGCGCTGGGCGCGACAGAGCCTGGCCTTAGCATCCAGCCTGAAGCGACCGTGGTTTCTCAGGGCGAGGGCGGTGGCGGCCGGCTCGTTCTCCTCGACGCCTGCGGGATCGAGGTGCGTGGCCTTGTCGCTTCACTCTCCAGAAACAACGGCCCGTCCCAAGTGGCGCTCCGTTCGGGCAAGGGCATTCTTGTGGATGGTCGAGATCTCGGCAGCGCCACGCCCGCCGCAGGACGGTTTGGCCGGGTTCGGGCCGACGGAACGCAGCAGGGAGCCGCCGGTTATCTGGTCGATCTCTTCGCCGCGTCCCAGATTCAGGTTCTCGGCTCGTCCACGACCGGTCTCTTCGCGGTGAGCTCCGCCCCTGGCAACCAGCCCCTTCGGAATGCCGGCGGCACGATTACCGCCATTTCCCTTGATGGGACTCTCAATGCCACCGGGAACGCTTTCGAGACCGGGCGGGACATCCAAGGTGACAAGGGTGGCGTCATTGACCTGCAAGCGCGGGGCGATGTAACCCTCGACGGTGCAAAACTGCGGGCCGTGGGCGGCTTCACCTCGACTCTGAGCACCAACGTCCGGGCGGGTGGCCACATCGATGTCCGCTCGTTCCAGGGCGCAGTGAGCTGGACGTTCGGCGCCGGCGACGTGAGACCCACCGGTACCGGCGTGCCAGCGGCTCGCCGCGGAACAATCGGGATCACAGCCTGCTCGACCGTGGATACCACGGGTACCCAGTTCCCGGTCAGCGGAAGCGCTGTTCCACCCTTCCCGGTGGAAGACGAAGGCGTCTGCTCGCCCGCTGCTCCGTCTTTGCCGGCTGGCGAGCCACCGCTGCCGGTCTGCGCTCCCCCGAACGAGCCCCCAGCGCCGTCTGGCGGTCCGTTCTCCATCGCGGAGAACAGCGCTAATGGGACGGTGGTAGGGACGGTGTCGGCCAACGACCCTGACGCGGGTCAAACGCACACTTTCTCGATTCTTGCGGGGAACACCGGCGGGGCTTTCACGATCGGCTCGTCCACGGGTCAGATCACGGTCGCCGATAGCACGGCGCTCGATTTTGAGACGACTCCGTCGTTCTCCTTGACCGTCCAGGCAACGGATGACGGAGCCCCGGCGCAGTCTGGCACGGGTACGGTGGTCGTGAACCTGACCGATGCCAACGATCGGCCGACGATCACCGGGATCGCGAACCAGACGATCGACGAAGACACATCGACCGCTGCGCTCGCCTTCACCATCGGCGATGCCGAGACGGCGGCGGGCACCCTGACGGTCAGCGGGACGTCAGCGGATACGACGCGCATCCCGAACGCCAACATCGTGTTTGGCGGCAGCGGCGCGAACCGTACGGTGACGGTCACTCCGGCCCCCAACCAGTTTGGAGGTCCAGTGGCCATCACCATCACCGTAAATGACGGCTCGGGTGCGCCGAACGCTACGAACAGCACGACGTTCAACGTGACGATCAATGCAGTCAACGACCAGCCGACGGTCACCGGGATCACCAACCAGACGATCGATGAGGACACCGCGACCGGCGCGCTGGCCTTCACCGTCGGCGACACCGAGACTGCGCCCGGCTCGATCACCGTCTCCGCGATCTCGTCGGACCAGACACTCATCCCGAACGCCAACATCGTGTTCGGCGGCAGCGGCGCCAACCGCACCGTGACGGTGACGCCGGCCGCCAACCAGTCCGGCGGCCCGGTGACCATCACAATCACCATTAACGATGGCTCGGGTGCACCGAACGCGACGAACAGCACGATGTTCACTGTGACTGTTAATGCGGTGAACGATCAGCCGACGATTACCGGGATCACCGATCAGACCATCGACGAGGACACCTCGACCGCTGCGCTCGCCTTCACCATCGGCGACATCGAGACGGCTGCGGGCTCGCTGACGGTCAGCGGAACGTCTTCGGATCAGACGCGCATCCCGAATGCCAACATTGCGTTCGGCGGCAGCGGCGCCAACCGCACCGTGACGGTTACCCCGGCTCTCGACCAGTTCGGCGGTCCGGTGACGATCACCATCACCGTCAACGACGGCTCCGGGGCTCCAAACGCCACGAACAGCACGACCTTCACCGTGACGGTCAATTCGGTGAACGACCAGCCCACGATCACCGGGATCGCCAATCAGACGATCGACGAGGACACCTCGACGGGCGTGCTCGCCTTCACCATTGGGGACATCGAGACGGCGGCGGGCTCTCTGACTGTCAGCGGCTCCTCGTCAAACACGACGATCATTCCCAATGGCAACGTCGTGTTCGGCGGCAGCGGTGCCAACCGCACGGTGACGGTGAATCCGGCGCCTAACCAGTTTGGCGGCCCGGTGACGATCACGATCACGGTCAACGATGGATCGGGTCAGCCGAACGCCACAAACAGCACCGTGTTCACCGTTACAGTCAACCCGGTCAACGATCCACCGTCGCTGGCGGACACGACGCTCGACTACAAGGTGCTTGGTAACACGCAGCTGCGCGTTGGCGAGACGACGACTGGCAACAGCGTTCTGCACCTGCGGGACAATCAGGACCTACTCGAGAAGTCCGGGCCTACCGACATCGATGGCCCACTGCCATTTGATGTGGTGGTGATTGCCAACCCGACCAACGGCCAGCTGAGCCCTAATGGTGACGGCACATTCCGGTACGAACCAAACGCAGGCTTCGAGGGGACCGATTCATTCCAAGTGCGAGTCCGCGACGCCGCCGGTGCTCAGAGCGTGCCGGTGACCGTCTCCCTCAACGTTTCTCAGATGGTGTGGTACGTGCGTGACGTCGTGGACGGGGACAATCCGGCGGATGGGGACGACGGCCGGTCGACCAACGCGTTCGAGGTTTTGAGCGACGTCGAGCCGGTGGTGACCGATAACGATTTCATCTTTGTCTTCGAGGGCACCACCAGCACAACGCCGCTTGACGGTGGCATCGACATCGACAACACCGGCGTCAAGCTCCACGGCCAAGGCGTTGGACTCACCGTTCCTGGATTCGGGGAGCTGATCCCGGCCGGCAACCGGCCGCGGATCACGAATAGCGGAGCGGCCGGCGCGCCCGAGGACAACGGTGTCAACGTCATCGCGACCGCGGCGAGCCTGACCGGGATCGAGATCCGCGGTCTCGATATCTCCGGGCGCGACAATGCCATCGACGTGACTGCCACGGGAGCGAACACCGCGAGTGTCGATATCCGCGACAACGTCGTCTCAGGCGCTGGCCTTGAGGGAATCGATGTGAACGCTGGGAGCACCGGAACGGTCACCCTGGCAATTCGTGGCAACACACTGACGGCCATGGGAGCTGCGATCGATATTCAGAGAACCGCCGGAACGGTCTACATCAGGGACTTCGGCAACAACGTGGTGAGCGGAAACACCGGCGGGACTGGAATTAACATCCTTGGGGCCATCTTTGACGCGGCACCAGGCGGCTCGTTCGACCCAGTGAACGGCAATGTGACCGTGATCGGTGCCCCCGGAAATGGAGTGGGGCAGTCAGGCATGGTGCTGACCAGTGTTCAGGGGAACCTGAGCTTCTCGGATCTGGACATCTTCGCCGACAGCGGCGCGGGTCTGCGGGTCTCCGGTGCTGGGAGCGGGATGACCTTCGGCGTATTGCCAGGGGTAGGCATCATCGAGGCGACGGGCGGGCCGGCTGTAGATGCGGCTTCCTTGGCGCTTTCCCTCCCGCTTTCGTCAATCAAGAGCACGAACAGCCCGACCACCGGCTTGGCGCTGAACAGCGTGACCGGAACGTTCTCGGCGGAGGCGGGGAGCAGCATCAGCAACATCACGAGCGCTTCCGGTACCGCTTTCCAAGTCGGCAGCAGCAACGCCGCCATCACCTACAAGGGCACGATCAGCACGACTCAAGGCAAAGGCGTCGACCTGACCGGCAACACAGGCTCGACGATTGACCTGCAGGGAACCCTGACACTCAGCACAGGAACGAACACAGCGTTCAACGCCACGGGTGGTGGAACGGTCACTGCGACGGATACGGCAAGCACGTTGACGAGCACGACGGGGACTGCTCTGAACGTGGCAAATACAACGATTGGCGCGAGCGGTCTGAAGTTCCGGAGTATCTCATCGAACGGTGGTGGGGGCTCAGGCATCGTGCTCAACAACACGGGCAGCTCCGGTGGTTTGGCGGTGGGCGGAAACGGGGGCTCCTGCACGAGTGCTGCAACCTGCACAGGTGGCGCGATCCAGAACAAGACAGTCGATGGGGTCTCGTTGAACAACACGCGGAGCATCTCTCTGGCTCGTATGTTCATCGACAACAACGATGGCAGCGGGATCTTCGGCGATGATGTGACGGACTTCTCGCTGATCAACAGCGTAGTGAGTAACAGTGGTGATACGCAGAACGGTTCTGAGGCCGGACTGCGCTTCAACGAGTTGCTCGGTAACTGCGCTATCACCAATAGCACCATCACCGGCTCGTCCGAGGACAACATTCGCATGACGCCGGCGAGTGGAGTGCTGACGAATCTTGCCATCTCCGGCAGCACGATCAGCTCGTGCGCGGCGCCGGTGGCCTGCAACGGCTTGGTATTGATTGCTACGGGTACTGCCGACCTGACGTTCAACGTGACCGGGACGACGTTCTCGAGTAACAAGTCGAGCGCGTTCCTCATCAGCATGTCCAATACCTCTAAGGGTACCGTCAACGTCTCTGGGAACACCTTTAGCGACAACACCCTAGGCGTCGATCTATCAAATGCCCTAAGCGCCGATCTCACCTTCGATATCGATACCAACACGTTCCTGCGGCATGCCAACAACGCGGTCAACATCATCAGTGGGACGACGGCAACCAACGCGGCACAGTTGACTGGCAGGGTGCGCAACAACATCATCGGTGACAACAACTCGAACTCGGGCTCTCGCGACGCGTTCGGTATTGCCATCGACGCAGATGGCGATGTGGACGCGGTGATTTCGGTGACCAACAACACGATCAAGCACACAGACTTTGAAGGGATCTTCGCGGAGTCGGCATTCGACGACGACGCTGACGCGGAGACTGGGAAGCTAGACCTCACACTGACGGGAAACAACGTAGGCGCACCGGACGATAACTCGGCGTTCCCGATCGGAGCGATCTATGGAGTTCGCCTTGAGTCGCGGCGTACGACGTCGCTCTGCCTGGACATCTCTGGAAATACGGCAGCGAGCACAGGTGGCTTGGCGCACTTCAGGATCCGCCAGCGCGACGCTTCAACCTACAAACTGGAGCGTTTCGTAGGAGACGGGACGAACGATTCTGTGATAGCCAGCTTCATTTCCGCTCAGAACGCGGGTGGCAGCACCGCCTCGGTCACCCATACTACGACCTACACCGGTGTCGCCAACGGCGCTTGCCGGAAACCATAAATACAGGACACCAAGGGACACCCGAGAAACCTTAGGGTCCAAAAGGAGACCGGCTTCGGCCGGTCTCCTCCGCGTCTCAGTTGAACACCGCCTCATACCCCATCCCCTGACCATCCGGACCGGTGGGGACGAGAAAGATGTCCATCGTCCCCATCCGGTCCTGCTCCAACCGATAAATAGCCTGCGGAAGCACCGGCTGGCGTGGACCCCGGAAGTAGATGGAGAAGGGCTGCTTCCGAGGTCCGCCGTGGGGCTCGTGCAGCCGGACCTGGTAGAGGACGACCTCCAGAGGGGCCTCTTCTCCAATGTGAATGCGAAAGGGTGTATCGAGCTGCTCCTCGAAGGAGGAGTGGGATAGATCCTGCAACATCGGTTCGAACCCTCCAGAGATGGCGAGCCCCGACTTTATGCGAGCGGGAAAGGAAAGTCGAGCTGGCCATCGCGCGCCCGCGGGATGAGGTCTGGGGGCACGGAAATTGCTGAGCGCTGGGGGGAAGCGGGTAGTAGGAGCCTGGAGCCCATGCAGACGCAGTTTTCGCCGCTCGTCCTTGTCGACGCGCATGTGCACATTCACCCCGGTTTCGCGCCGGACGCCTTCTTCGACGGCGCGATGGCGAACTTCCGGCGGTCGGCTGCGGAGCTCGGCCGGCCGGCCGACTCCCTTGGCTGTCTGCTGCTGGCCGAGATGAGGGCTGCGCATTGGTTTCGCCGGGCGCGGAATGGCGAGGAGGGAGACGGGATGTGGAGCTTCGAGAGGACTGGCGAGACCGAATCGCTGATGGCACGGCGGAGCTCCGGAGAGACGCTGCTGGTGATCGCGGGCCGGCAGATCGCCACGCGGGAAGGACTCGAGGTGTTGGCCCTCGCGAACGATGCCAGCATGGCCGACGGCCTGCCTTTTGGCGAGGTGCTTCATCGCGTTCGGGCGAGCGGCGCATTGCCCGTTCTACCGTGGGGCTTCGGCAAGTGGTGGGGGAGGCGAGGGAAGCTGGTGGCCGGCGCTCTTGCCCGCCGCGGCTCCGCGCTCCTGTTCCTAGGAGACAATGCCGGCCGGTTGGCAGGGGGTGGCGAGCCGTCTCTCTTCCGGGAGGCGCGGCTCCGTGGCGTGACGGTGCTGCCCGGGAGCGATCCGCTGCCCCTATCCTGGCACTCCCAGAGGGCCGGATCCTATGGATTCCTGCTCGAAGGGGAGCTCAGCCGGGAGAGCCCGGCCGGAGATCTGCGGCGGCGCATCCGAGAGCTGCGCGAGTCCCCGCGGTACTTCGGCCGCCGGATCGGGCTGCACAGCTTCCTGCGCGACCAGGCCGCGCTCCGCGGCCGCCGCCGGTCCGCCGGGGCACAGACCCGAGAGGGAACGGCCGAGGTGATGCGATGAATCCAGAGCTGATCCGCGATCCCGCGAGCGCCGCCTCCCGCACCTGGGACCTGATCGTCGTGGGTGGCGGGATCCAGGGAGTCGCCCTGACTCTGGAGGCGGCCCGGCGCGGCCTCGCGGCGCTCCTCGTCGAACGCGACGATTTCGGCGGCGCCACGACCTGGAGCAGCCTGCGCATCGTCCACGGCGGGATGCGGTATCTCCAGAGCCTGGATCTGCCGCGCTATCGCGAGTCGGTCGCCGAGCGCGGCTGGCTGCTGCGGCACTTCCCGGACCTCGTGGCGCCGCTCCCGTGCCTGATGCCGCTCTATGCGCAACCGCGGGGCGGCCGGCTGCGCCGCCGGTCCACCTTCCGTCTGGCGCTCGCCGCCAACCGCTTTCTGTCGCGGCACCGCAACGACGGGGTACAGCCCGACCGGCATCTTCCTCCAGGACGCCTGCTCGGCGTCGAGGAGACCCTCCGGATTTTCCCGCAGGTCGACCGCGACGGTCTGCGCGGCGCGGCTCTCTGGTACGACGGCGTGCTCACCGAGCCTTCGCGGCTGGTGATCGAGATGCTGCGCTGGGCCTCCGCCTGCGGTGCCCGCGCTCTCAACTACGTCGAAGCCAACGGTCTCCTCCTGGATGGCGAGCGGGTGGCCGGGCTGCGGGTTGTCGATCGCGCCTCGGGCCGGCACTTGGAGCTCCGCGCTCCCGTTGTGGTGAGCTGCGCCGGACCGTGGAGCCGTGCCCTTGCCGCCCGCTTCGACCGCGACCTGCCGGAGCTGTTCCGGCCGGTGCTGGGCTTCAACGTGCTTCTCGACCGCGAGCCGCCGTCGCACTGCGCTGTGGCCGTGACCGCCCGTGGAGCGAACGCCAAGACCTGGTTCATCACACCCTTCGGGTGGACCAGGACCCTGGCCGGGACGCGATATCTCCCCGCGGCCTCGGACCTCGGAGGTGGACCGCGCGAGGAGGACGTGGCGGCCTTCCTTGCCGAGCTCGCCGCCGCCCTGCCCGGCTTCGGCGCCCGGAGCGCTCCGGTGGTCCAGGTGCTCTGGGGATGGTTGCCGGCCGTGGCCGATGGCGGGACGGTGCCCTCCTCCCATCCAGTTGTCCATGATCACGGTGCCGCCGGAGGACCGGCGGGGCTCTGGAGCGTCTCTGGGGTCAAGCTCACCACGGCCCGTAGCCTTGCGGAGCAGGTCCTGACCCGGGTGCTCGCCCGGCGCGGCCAGCCGCTCCCAGCGCTGGGAACGGTGGCCAGGCCGCCGGCTGATCCTCCGCCTCTCCTCTCTCATCTCCTCGGCCTGGTGTCCCGCGAGCCGGAGATCGTCCGGGAGCTGCTGCAGGAAATCGCGGCGCGGCAGGCGGTCGTCCGGGTCGAGGATCTGCTGTGGCGGCGCACGGACTGGGGACTTTTGCCGGAGGCCGGAGCCGCGGTTCGGCTCTGCTCCGTCCTGGAACAACGCGAGCCTTTGAAGGTCGAGGCACGCGTGGGAACCGGACGATGAGGAGGATCGGGATGGCGGCACCCCAGCCTCCGGCTGAGGAAATCCCCAGGGAGACGGCGGACGTCGAGACGTCGTCCGAGGAGTACGCGCGCCGCTTCGCCGGATCGGTCGGGCGCTATTTCCTGAAAACCCAGACAGACGTCACCCTGCGCCTGCTCGCGCCCTGGCCGCGGGCGCGGGTGCTGGACGTGGGCGGCGGCCATGCGCAGCTCGCGCCGTCCCTGGTGGCCCGCGGCCATGCGGTGACCGTCGTGGGCAGCCACGAGATCTGCCGTGAGCGGCTCGATCGGGAGATGGCGCCAGGGACGTTCGAGTTCCACGCCTGCGATCTCCTGGATCTGCCGTTTCCGGACCGCTCCTTCGACGTGGTCCTCGCGTTCCGTCTGCTCGCGCACGTTCCGCGCTGGCGCGAGCTGATCGCCGAGCTCGCCCGCGTGGCGGAGCGGGCCGTGATCGTCGACTTCTCGGACTCGCGCAGCTTCAACGCCCTCTATGGTCCGCTCTTCCAATGGAAGAAGAAGATCGAGGGCAATACGCGCACGTTCATCACCTTCCGTCCGGGCGAAGTGCGGACCGAGCTGGCCCGGCACGGCTTCGGGCGGCCCGTCGAGGTCCGCCAGTTCTTCGCTCCCATGGTCGTCCACCGGGCGCTCGGCAAGGCCCTGCGCACGGCCGCGCCCTCCCGCGTGCTGGAGGCGGTGAGCTCAGGCCTCGGCCTGACGCGGGCGCTCGGCTCCCCGGTCATTTTGCGGGCTCAACGAGAGGAATCGACATCGTCATGAAAGTACTGGTCACTGGAGGCACCGGCTTCACAGGCAAGGCCTTGGTGCAGCGTCTCCTCGGCCTGGGGCACGAGGTCGTCGCCCTCGATTACAAGGAAGGGCTCAAGACCCAGGAGCTGCGGGATTGGGGCGCCGAGGTCATCATCGGGAGCGTCACCGACAAGGACGTGGTGCGACGCGCCATGCAAGGCGCCGAGCTGGTCCATCACGTGGCCGCCGCGTTCCGCGAGATGAATGTTCCCGACACCTACTACCATGAGGTGAACGTCGGGGGCACAGAGAACGTCCTCGAAGCGGCCCGCGCCGAGGGCGTGCGCAAGGTCATCTACTGCAGCACCTGCGGCGTTCACGGGAACGTCGACCATCCACCGGCGGGGGAGGACGCGCCGATCCAGCCGGCCGACTACTACCAGCGCACCAAGTGGGAGGCCGAGCCCATCGTGCGCAAAGCCAACGAGCGCGGCTTCGAGACCGTCATTCTGCGGCCCGCTGCCATCTATGGTCCGGGCGACCCTGAGCGCTTCTTCCTGATCTTCAAGCGGGTGGCCAAGGGCGTCTTCCCGATGTTCGGCAATGGTAAAACCTACTATCACCCTCTCTACATCGACAATCTGATCGATGCCTTCATCCTCGCCATGGAAAATGGACGAGGCGGTGGTGAAGCCTACCTGATCGCGGACGAGCGGTACGTCGAGATCGAAGACCTGGTGCGCCGCGTCGGCAAGGCGCTTCAGGTCGAGGTGAAAGTCCCGCATTATCCGGTCTGGCCGGTAGTGGCGGCGGGTCACGTCGTCGAGAAGGTCTGCAAGCCGTTCGGCATCACGCCGCCTCTCTTCCCGCGGCGGGTGGACTGGTACCGGCAGAACCGTGCCTTCAAGATCGACAAAGCAAAGCGGGATCTGGGGTATGCGCCCAAGGTGGACCTCGACGAAGGGCTGCGCCGGACCGCGGAATGGTACCGCCGCGAGGGGTATCTCCAGGTCCCTGGAGGAGGTTCGAGAAAAGGTTGATCTTCTACATACCTGAGAGGTGCGGGAGAAATTTCTCGACAAATTTCCAAAATTTGTAGAAATTTCCTTGCACATTTCGATTTCGGATGCTACGGTACGCGCACCTTCGACGTAAGCGGGTGTGCTTGCATGAGGGATTTTCCGAATCAACCCGCGCGCCAGCGCGCATCGTAGAGGATCACGACGCATGGCCAAGAGAGCTCTTTCGACGGTTTGCCTGGCAGTTTTGCTCGCAGTGGCGAACACGGCCGTCGCTCACGCCCTTCCCTGCTATGGCACCGCCGAGGTCACTCTGACCTCCGCCTCCTCCTACAACGCCACCACTGGCAGTCCCAACCCCTTCGATCTCGCCGTCTCCGCCCTGGTGACTGCGCCCTCCGGTCGCAAGCACACGGTTCCCGGGTTCTTCGACGGCAACGGTGCCGGTGGTGCCTCCGGCAACATCTTCAAAATCAGGATCTACACGGACGAGATCGGCACCTGGAGCTGGAACACCTCCAGCAGCGTGGCTGGCCTGGGAGGCAAGTCGGGCACGATCAGCGTCTCCGGCAAGCTCACCGGAGCTTTCGGCCGGGGGCCCATCGTCGAGAACCCCGCCCGGCCGCGGACGTTCATGTACCAGGAAGGCGTCCCTGTCTTCTTGGCCGCCAAGTTCCTCGACGAGGCAGCAGCCAGCCCGATCAAGTATTCCCACACGATGTTCTCGGAGAAGCTCACCGACACCAACCGGCAGGCCCTGCTGAGCCGCCACCTCGGGATGAGCCTGAACAAGATCAACGTGTACATCGCCAACAAGGGCGACTACGGCAGCGTCTCCACGACGCCCTGGCTGGGAACGGCGACCTCGAACAACAAGACCCGCTTCGACCTGGCCCGCTGGCGGATGTATGACCAGTGGGTGGTCAAGATGCGTGATTCCGGCGTGCTGGCGCACCTCTGGTTCTTCGCTGACGACTCGGGCTTCGGCGACCTGCCGGACGCCGACCGGCAGCGGCTCCTCAAGTACGCCATGGCCCGCATGTCCGGCTACGCGAACACCGCGTTCATTCTGGCCCTGGAGTGGCAGGAGGGGTGGTCCTCCACAGAGGTGACCAACTTCGCCAACTTCCTGCACCAGAACAACCCGTGGGCCCGTCTCGTGAGCGTCCACGGCACGCCGGGCAACTTCTCGTTCCCGACCGCCTCCTGGGCGGACTACATGGACATTCAGGGCGGCAACACCGCCTCCCATGGAACGATCAACAAAAGCACGCTCACGCACCGCGGGATGGCCATCAAGCCGATCATCCAGGAGGAGCACGGTCTCGGCCAGGAGGACACGGTCCACCGCCAGCGCGCCTGGGCGGCGTTCACCGGGGGCGCGGCCGGCGTCGGCACGGGCTCCTACCTCAAGTACCTGGTGAGCTTCACGAAGTCGGTGCCCTTCCATCTCATGGATCCCGACCAGGCCCTGGTGCTCTCGGGGGGCGCGTACGCTCTGGCCCAGAAGGGAAGCGCCTACGTGTTCTACCTGTACAACGGCGGCACGGCCAAGGTGGACCTGCGCAGTGGCTCCGGCACCTTCACCGCCCAGTGGTATGACCCGCGGACCGGCACCTGGAAGGCCGCTCCCGCGGCCAGCGGCGGCACCACGCCGACCTACACGGCACCCGCCAGCGGCGACTGGGTCTTGTACATCCGCAAATAGATCGGTCTCTATAACTCCGTGAGGTCGTCGCGGGCTTGTCCAGCGGCGGCCGTTTTTCTTTTTCAAGGCATGTAGTTTGCTTTAATCTCCTGCGTTCATCAGGAGGTTCTCATGCGAGCGATGGTTGTCTTCATTTGTTTCCTGGGAGGGGTGCTGCTCGGGGCCGCGGAGCTTCGCGCGACGTCGTTGTATCTCGCTTTCGACCGCGAGGGAGAGGGGCTGGCTCTCGCTCAGGCGGGTGTTGGATTGTTCAATCTGCGCTCAGGTCCCGCAACTCTGACGATTGACGTCGACGGCCCCGTGGAGCTCGCATGGCTCTATTGGGCAGGACACGACCGCCCCTGTCCGGTCGATCCAGTGTCCCACGTCTGCACGATCGAGCAGGAGCCGTTTAAGGATCAGCTCCTGCGGCTCGATAATCATGGGATCACCGGCCAGGTGCTCGGTACGGAATTCGAGCCCACCACGAGCCGCGGACCGATTCTTCACGTGGCCTATGGTGCCGATGTGACCGAGCAGCTGCGCGCAAAAGGGAACGGCCATCTGACCTTCCGGCTCGCGGACGGGGATCTGGACAGAAATCTGGCCGACCTCGACGGCGCCGGTCTCCTCGTCCTCTACACCGACCCGAATGGACCGCCCGCGCGGGTCCTCGGTTTTCACGGTGCCGATTACGCGTACGGCGAGAGCCTCAATCCTGGAGAGAACACGGTCACCGAGGCGGTGACCTTCGCGCACGGAGCGGCCAAGGGGGACCGCCATGGGGAAGTCGCCCTCTTCGTCGCAGGAGCCGAGAAGGACCGCCGGCCGGACCGGATCGAGATCCGTGGCAACCAGACCCTGATCGACCGGCTCGACAGCTCGTCCGGTGCGGAGTGGGATGTGGATCGCTTCCCGGTCAACGTGCCCGGCCGGACGGTCGCGACGACGGTTCAGATTTTCTCGGAGCCCTGGGGGAAGACGCCCGACTCCCTGGTCTGGGTCGGAGCCGCCTTGTGGCTGCCGCTGCCCACTCCGGAGGGGTGTTCGGCCGAGGTCTGGGACGGCCGACCGGAGTGGACGGGCACGGGCGTAGCGCCGGGGCAACAGGTCAGGAGCGTCTTCTCTCAGTCCTCCCGGTACGGGCAGATCGGGAACGTGAGTCTGCGGGTCGCTCTCCACTTCCAGGGAGGCGGCGGCCTGGTGGGCGCCGCCAAGGTCCTGATCCGTGAAGGAACCGCAGCGCTGCTCAACGCCACGAGCAAGAACCTGGAGTACCCCTACACACGGAGCCAGGTCATCGTGCTGGTGGATGGAGCGTTGCTCTCGGGCGATCTGGCCCGGATGGACGAGGTGATGTCTCTCCTGCGGGAGGCGAACGAGGCAGGATGCCCGTGACGGCCCCTACCAGCTCATATCCTTCTCATACCCCAGCCGGACCAGCATGTCGCCGGCGAGGGCCTTGAAGGCGCGCTTGTCTTCTTCGGTGAAATGGTTCTTCCAGTCGCCGGCGACTCCTTTGCGATAGAAACGCTTCCGGTCTTCCTGCCCGCGGTCGCGGCCGGCGTAGAACTTGAAAGAGGAGCGCTCGATCAGATCGTTGATCAGTTGATCGTCGTCGGAGAGACCCATGGACTGGAAGAGCTCCTTGGCGACCGCCGGGCCGTCCGACAGCAGGCGCTCGTAGGAGCACGCGAAGACCGGGTAGCGCTCGGCGCAGCGCAGGTGCGCTTCCATGTCCCGCCGCCACAAGCTGACCGCGTCCGCGAAAGAGAAATTCTTCCCCTGGTGATCGCGGGTGAAAAACTGATCGGAGACCACGACGTCCCGGCCGTCGCGATAGATCAGGATCATGGTGGCGCCCGGAAAGAGCTCCTGGATCCGGTCGGCGTTGTGGACGTTGCGCGGCGACTTCTCCAGCAGATAACCGTTCGGATGCAACCGGTCCTTCTGGAAATCGAAGAAGGCGCGGACGTACTCTCCCGGCGGCTTGACCTGGTTGAGCGTACGCCGCAGCTCGCGCTGATCGCGCAGCGGCAGGTCGGGCAGCGTGGCGGGCCGCTCCTCTTTCCTGAGGCTCAGGGCCGGCTTCTTGTTCTTGAGGAACGGCGCCGCGATTCTCTGCAGATGGTGGTGCAGGAAATTGCGCGGCCCGCCCTCGCTCCAGGGAGTCTGCGAATAGAGCCGCTCCGTGCGCTTCTCCGGATCGGGCTCGGTCCAGCCCAGGTGGAACAGGTTGGTCTCCATCAATCCCCGAATGTCCGGGTGCAGGCTCATCATGTTGAGCAGCCAGGTGCTGCCGCTCTTCCGATGTCCCACGATGAAGGCGTAGCCTCCAGGGCTCTGGCCGTTGCCGTGACCGTTTCCGTTGTCGTTGGTTCCCATGTCTCCTCGTAAGCCGGCTAGCGCGCCGTGCGAAGGTCTGCTGCGTTTGCGGACCCGAGGTCGTAGATCCAGATGACGGGGCCTTTGCCGCCCCAACTCTCGGGATCGAAGGTCTTGAGCGGGCGCAAAGCTCCCAGCTCGCGGTAGAAGCGGGCGAAGGACGGGAACGTCGCGGCCCGTCCGCGCCGCGGATCAAAATAGTGGGCCTGCGCCTCGCTGTTGGTCACGACGTAGCGCACGCCCTCGGCGCGGTAGGCGGCGAGCGTCCGGGGACGGCGCGACACGATCGGATTTCCCATGTCCAGATCTCTGTCGTCGCTGCGCAGCTCCTCGTCGGTCTTCTCGTCGGGGAGCCACCACTGGTGTCCGAGCTCGTCGATGTTGCGCCCCTCGCGCGGCGGATAGCGCCGCAACAAGTCGAGGCGCGTTCCCTGATGCCGCGTGAACGGCCCCTCCTTGATGGTGGCCAGCACAGCCCCCTGGCGTTCGAGCGATGCCCGGTCGGGTTGCAGGATCGGCCCGTAGTCGTCGACCAGGATGCGGGCGTCCGCGGGCAGGTTGGCCAGGATCCATGTATAGGAGACGAGGCGGCTGTCGCGCCGCGTGATCTTCTGATTGGTTTCCGCCGCTTCGAGGAACGAGGGGATCGAGGCCAGAGCGATGAGGCCGACGGCGAGACCCGCGGCGAGCCGCGGCTGCCGGCGTGCCGCCGGCACCAGCCGGGCCAGCAGCAGCGCGCCGGGCCAGACCACCGTTGCGAGCAGAGGGAAGATCGCGTTCAGATGCCGCGGCTGCGCGTGATAGGCCGCGACAGTGATCGCCGCCAGGAAAAAGAATGAGAGCGGGATCAGGACCAGAAACCCATACCAACGCGTCTCCCGCCGGCGGAGGGTTTCGACGAGGCCGATCGCGGCCAGCAGGGTGAGCGCGAGGCCCATCGACTTGGGCGAGGTCATCAAGCGCAGGAAAGCCAGCGACGCGCCGCCCCAGGCCTCTTTGGTCCCGGTTTTGAACTCGGTCTTGCTGTCCGGCTCGAAGGACACGTGGCCGGGCTCGGGGAAAAACGTCCTCTGGAGCTGCGCCGCGATCGAACGCGGCCAGGTCGGGTCGAGGAAGTTGTAGGGGGAGGTCAGGAAGAACCCGAGGAGGAAGAAGAGGGGCACGGCGGCGGCGCGGACGATCGCTCGCCCCCATCCTGCGACGCCTCCGACTCTCAGCCCCCCCTCTCCCATCCGCCATCCCATCCACCGGGAGAGGGGGGAAAACAGCTCCAGACAACTGTAGGTCGGGACGAGCACGATCCCGTAGTAGTGCGTGCCCATGGCGGCACCGGCCAGCAGAGATGCGACGACGAGCCAGCGCCAGCGGCCATCGTCCCGCGTCCGCAGATAGATCAGGACCGACAGGGCCATCAGCAGGCCGGCGGGCACGTCGCTCTTGATCACCTGTGACGAGGCGATCATCGGCGCCAGGACCGCCGCCACCAGCCCGGCCGAGAAGGCCGCCGCCACGGTGCCGAAGACCCGGCGCGCGATGCGCCAGACCACGAAGACCGTGGCCAGGCCGCAGAGGAAGACCACCATCCGGCCCAGGAGCAGGAACGGCCCCGGGTCGGTCAGGAAATGAGCGCCGAAGGCGGCGGTCGAGTCGAAGCGGCCGGCCAGCCGGCCCACCACGAAGTACAGGCCGTCGACGCCGGCCAGGATGTACATCAGGAAGGCCGGCTTGTGGAACCAGTGCGGGTTCAGGTCCCCGGTGCCCAGGGCCGCGGCGCGCTTCATGAAGTGGAGCTCGTCCCCGAAAAACGAGAACGGCAGGTCATGGAAGAGACCCCACAGGCGCAAGGCCGCGGCGATCAAGAGGACGGCCGAGAGCGCGGCGACGACGGCCACGCTGCGCGTCCGCGTTTGCGCCGGCACGAGCAGGTCCCCGGCTACAGCGTCTTCCATGGTGTCGTAAAAATCTTGCAAAGCGCGGGCCGTCGAGAGAACAGATCAGACCGATCCGACCGATCGGACCGATCCGTCCGCTGCGTGATGGATGCTGAACACCGCGTTCACGCCGGCGCCTTCGAGATCGATCTCCCGCAGCTTCGCCGGCCGTTCCAGGTCGTAGAGCGCCACCCGCGTCGGCAGCCCGCGGTGGTGCTCGGTCGTCCGGAAGCCGTGGCGGACCCAGCTCAGGTTCTGCCGCAAGCGGGTGTGGCGCAGGCGGGTGAAGCCCACCCAGGTCTGGCCGCCGCCGAGTTGCAGCACGCCGCGGCACCAGCCCAGGGGGCGGTCGTCGTCCGGCTCGCGGATGCCGTTCAGATCGAGGTCCGTCCGCGCTCCCGTCGCCAGGTCGAACGTCACCACGTGCCCGTCGACCGAGGTGAAGCAGAGCTTGCCGTCGTGGGCATGCCCGTCATGGATGCCGTTGTCCTCGCCGACCGCGAAGCGCCCTCCCATGGGGTCGTCCACCGGCACGGCATCCCGCTGCTCGAAGCGGGTGACCCAGGGGCGGCCGTCCAGGAAGAAGACGTAGTTCGGGTGGGAATGGTGCGGTTTGGTGGTCGCCACCTTGCGCCAGTCGACGTCCCGGGAGAAGCGCTCCCGGGGATCGCCGCCGAGCACGCTCACCAGGCGGATCAGCTCCCCGTCCCGGGTGATCTCGGCCACCGCGTCGAGCCCGGTGATGGCCACGAACAGGGTGCCGTCCGGCCCCGGCGTGACGTGATGGAGGTCGTTGAAGCAGGGGAGCGAGATGACCTTCCGGACGGCGAACGAGGGGACGCTGCACTCGAGGACCTCGGTCTGCGTACAGAGCCAGGCCGTGTCGCCCTCGAACGTGGCGGCTTTGAAGAGGACGGACGGCAGATCGTCCGGGCAGTTCTCGGGCGGCGAGACGTATTCGAGCACCCGCTCGACCCGGCCGTCCTCGACGCGCGCCACCACGGCGGCCCTGAATTTGTTCCATTCGTCGAGCTGGCGGAAGCTCAACCGCTGCTCGCCGCCGACCACCCAGAGAGCTTCCGTCATGTTGCGCCTCCCTTGGTCCGGGCCATACGGAGCACCTCCAGCCAGCGCGCCGGCTGGAAGTAGACGAAGGTGCGGATTCCGACGAGGCGCCGCGCCGACCGGACCATGGCCAGGTTCAGGACGATGAGGGTGATCGTGGTGGCCAGGGCGACGCCGTGCCCGCCCCAGGTGCGCGCGAGCGCCAGGCTCAGGCCGACGTTCATCACGGCGGCCGCCGCGGTCAGCAGCAGCAGGCGGGTGTGGTGGCCGCTCATCTGGAGAGCGTATCCGGCGGAGCCGGACGCCGTGTCCCAGAAGGTGCCCACCGCCAGGACCAGCAGGATGCTCCAGCCGGCCATGTAGGTGTCGCCGAAGGCCAGGTGAAGGAGCGGACGGCCGAGCACCAGGATGCCCAGGAAGCAGCCCCCCGACAGCAGGGCCATCGCGGTCGAGGCGGTGCGCGCCAGGCTCTCCATCTCGTCCCGCCGGCCATCCGCGTAGAGCATCGCGAGCTCCTGCGGGATCAGGAAATTGGCGATCCCGGGAAGCGCCGCCATGACCTGCAGGACGCGGCTCACGATGCCGTAGACCGCCACCTCCTCGTGCGGGCGCGCCCAGGACAGCACCCACAGGTCGGCCGAGACGAAGAGCACGGAGGCGGCGCTGCGCAAACCCATGGCCGTGGTGACGCCGAGGATCGTGCGGATGTCCGGCGGATCGAGCGCGGTGCGCGGCTCGGAGGTCTCCCCGGGAGTGGTCCGCGGCAGGGTCAGCACGTAGCCGAGAGCCTGGGCGAGCTGCGCGCCGAGGAAGACCGTGAGCAACATCTCCCAGGGGACGTCCTTCGCCGCGCTCAGCCAGAGGGCCGCGAAGCCGCCGAGCAGCAGCACCCGGGCGGTGAGGTGCGAGAACAGCGCCGAGCTCGCGTACAGCCGGAAGGCGCGCAGGTAGTTGTCCGCCAGGTGGCCGAGCGAGGCGAGGAGCCCGGCCGCGATCAGGAACGGCGTCGCCTTGGCCAGCTCCGGCGCGTCGAGGCGGCGGGCGATCCACGGCCACGCCAGTGCCAGGGGCGGAACGATGACGCACCAGAGGGTGAGCTGGATCCGGAACAGGCGCCGGCGCAGCAGGGACGTGGCCCGGGTGCCCCGCTCGCCGCGGCTGACCGGCACGAAGCGGAGGGCGGCCGGGCCGAGGCCGAGCTGCAGGATCAGGCCCAGGGCCATGATCGCCTGCAGGATCAGGAGATACGAGGCGACGTCCTGCGGAGCCGCCACGCGCACCATGACGGTGCTGCCCAGGAAGCCCAGGCCCATGCCCAGGAACTGGCTGGCCGCGAAGAAGGCGCCGCCGCGGCGGAGCGCCTTGCCGGAGACGCCGGACCGCGGACGCTCTGCTCGGACCGCCGCCACCGGAGCCGTGGCCTCAATCGAGGGCATAGCCATAGCGCGCGAGCTCGGAGCCGGCGATCCGCTCGACGGTCCGTTTCTGGTCCAGGGACAGCTCGGTCCGCCAGCGCTCGTCGAGCCGGATCTCGGAGGCCCGCGAGAGCCGCATCCGGTTGCCGATGATGTGGTGGTCGCCGGCCCGGACCTCGCGGAAGTCGCCGATCGAAACGTCCGGGGAGACGTCCAGGAATTCGAAGATCCGCTCCAGGGTCCCACGGGAGTCGCGGCAGAGGTCCTCGTGGCGCACGGTGAGCCAGCGCTCCGCGGGGACGTACCGCCGCAGCTCCTCGGAGCGCCGCGCGGACGCGGCCCAGGAGCGCGCTCCCTCCTCGACCGTCCGGCCCAGGTTGTGGACGGCGGAGCGGGAGACCGCGCGGCCGTCGCGCACCAGGTGGATCACCTGAAAGTCGAGCCGCGGATCGCGCCGCAGCAGGAGGGCGCGGCCGGGCCGCTTGGTGGCGTCGACGAAGACGCGGGCGTTGCGCAGGTCGAGGACCACCTCGGCGAGGAGGCGGTTGACCGCGATCCGGCGGTCGAGCTCGCGGCGGACCCCGGGCATCCGGCGCAGGGCGGCCTGCCGGATCCCTTCCAGGAAGGGTCCGCGCGGCTCGGCCCAGACAATGCGGCTGCCCAGGGGGCCATAGGAGCCGGCGGAGAGCGAGGAGTCCGCGCCGCGTACGTCGAACGGGACGCCGCGGGCGGCCATCTGCGCGGAGACCCGCCGCCAGAACGCGCAGCGCTCGATCGGCTCGCCGCAGGAGCAGGGATAGTCGGCGCTGTTGTGCGTGGGGGCGATGAACATCTCGCCCACGGTGGCGATCTCGGGATGTGCGCCGAGCAGGAACGACAGCAGCGTCGAGCCCGAGAACGAATGCGCCAGGATGAAGGCGAACGGCGTTTTCTGCGCGCTCCGCTCCTGGGAGGCGGACGGATGCCGAGCGGTGGCTTCTTGGATCGGTAGGCTCATGAGATCTTGGGTGAAGCCGGTCGACGCACAAGTCTGGCGCAACCTTGTCCGGGGGCATTTTGCAAGACGAATGCCGCAAGACGAATGCCGCAAGATGAACGCCGCGCGAGAGGTCAGGGGTGTGGAGGCGCCGCCAGCTCCGCCACCGCCGCGGACAGCCGCGAGAGGTACTGCCCCTGGAGCTTGCCGAGCGGCACCTTCTCGGCGCGGGAGGCGTCGAAGATGGTGGCGACCAGATTGCGGCTGACCTTCAGGAGCTCGGGGTCGCCGGTGGCGCGGCCGGCGCGCGCCAGGAGCGCCGCCATGCCGGCCTTCTCGGGGAAGAAGAGCTCCCTCCCTTCGGGGCGGACCTCCAGGAGACGGCCGCCGAGCCGCGGGCCGTCGAGCTTGTAGATCAGATATTTCGGTCCGCCGGTCTTGCCGCTGAGAGGCTCGACGAAGGCGACCAGGGTGTGGGCCACGGCGGGCAGGACGCGGCTCGCGCGGAGCGGCGGATCGCCCAACGGCGCATCCCCCGAATCCACGATCCAGCGATAGAGAAGCTCTGAGTCGTAGAACGCATTCACCCAGAGAGGCCCCGCCTGGTTCTGCGGCGCGGCGCGGAGATCGCCGCCCAGAAACCCATAGGTCTTGCCGTCCTTTTCGAGCTCCGCGTACTGGTGGGTGAGCATGCGGGCGATGCCGGAACGGTAGTCCTCCAGGAAGCTGGCGTCCGGCCCCGCCAGGCCCACGAACCGGAAGGCCGCCAGCCACTGGTAGCCCACCCGGCCGCTGGGGCTCGACTTCGCCAGCGGCTCGCTGCCGCAGGCCGGCCCGTCCGGGCCCTTCGCTTCCGCGACCGGCTGCGGCCCCCGGCTCGAGCACACCAGCCGCCGCATGTTCTCCGCGCCCCGGCGGAGCGTGTCCGGCACGGTCCGGTCGCCGGTCAGCCAGAAGTAGAGGTAAAGGTTGTCGAAATAGGCGTGGGAGCTGTTGAAGTCCTCGCGGTAGCCGGCGTAGCCCGCGGGCGACTGGCCGCAATAGAACCAGGCGTCGCCCGGGCCACACTGCATGATCTGCGTGTGGAGCGTGCGCAGGGCTCCCGGGATCGCCAGCTCGTTGAGCCACTCCACCTCGCCGGAGCGCATGGCCCAGACGGGCGCCGTGGCCAGGGTGTTGTGGTAGTCCGTCCAGGTGCCGCACCAGAACGTGTCGTCCCACGGCTCCTGCGGCGTCGGGTCCGCCTTCGCCATCTTCCCGTCCTTGCCCTTCCTCTCCTTGCAGCGGATCTCCCCGCCATCCCAGCGGCCCCAGTAGCGCGGAAGGACACCGAAGGTCATCAATCCTGCGAGCCCGTCCTGATCGATCCGCTCCTGGGTCAGGTGAAGGACGCCGGACATGACCTGGTCGTACGCGTCGAGCCCGCGGGGCAGAGGGCCGACCGGGATCTCGGCGACCGCGCCCGAGCCGGCGAACCAGGCCGCGTCCGGCCAGGCGTGCAGCGGCTGATTGAGCGGCGCCCAGACCACGCGGTCGAGCTCCTTCCGCGCCGGCTCCCCCGGCAGCGCCGCCACGGCCAGCGTCGCGAAGAGCCCCTGGTGATGGGCGAGCCAGACATGGTCGTCCGCCAAGTCCACGGCCAGACGGCCGCCGCCCAGCAGGCGCAGGGCCTGGGGCTCGTAGCGGTGCATGTGATCGAGGGCCACGGCCACGGCGCCGCCCGGACCCCCGACGGACAGCATCGCGCCGTCCGCCTGCTCGCCGCGGGACTGCCGGCTGGGAACCGCGACCTCGAAAGCGAGCCGGTCCTCGCGGCGGGCGCGCTGGATCTGGCGGACGCGAGCGATCTCGCCGCCTCCGGCGCCGCCCCGGCCGCTCCGGCCAGACACCGCCGGCTCCCCGAAGGCTCCGACGGCCGCGACGTCGAGCTCACCGAAGGCCTCCGGATCGAGCACCAGCGTGTCGCGCACCCGGTCGATCCGCACGCCGTTGGGCTTGCCGTCTTCGGTGCGGATGCAGCCCTTGCAGCCGAGGTTCCCTTCCCAGGCCACCGCGTGGCGCACCAGCACCGTGGGCGAGCCGGCGGCGAACAGATAGCGCCGCCGCGAGCCGAGGCCCCCGCCGCCGATCGCGGGGACGTCGTAGGCGCCGTCGACGACCACGGCGGCGGAGAGCGGGCCGGAGTGCTCGATCCAGACCCGGCGGATCTCCGGATGCCCGGCGGTCCGTCCTCCGGTCGTCACCGCGAGCCCTCCCCCGGCGACCAGGCGCTTGCCGCTCGCGAGGCGGATCTCACCGAAGAGATCCCCGGGCGGACCGATCTGGAAGACCGCCGCCCCGGTGTCCACCGTGACGCGGTTCCCGTCCTGGGTCAGCTTCAACGGCCGCGGCGGCGGAGGGTTCGGCGCGCCGCTGCCTCCCGTCACCAGCCAGTAGGCCGCGCTCCCGCGCGCCGGCACGGTGGCGGGGAAGATCACCAGGACCCACTGGACCGGCGCCTCCGTCTCGGTGAGCCCCGCGTTCCAGCGCGCCAGGACGTCGAATTGCGCGGAGACCGGCTGGCCGGCCGCATCGATCACCGCGAGCTGCCGCGGGTCGCGCACGTTCAGAGAGCGGGGGAGGGGGACTCCGGAGCGCAGCACCTCTCCCTGGCGGGCGACTCCGGAGGTCTCCCGCACCTCGAGACGGATCCGCGCCGGGCTCGCTGCCGCGATCTTTTCCTCGCGCTCCTCGCGCTGCGGTGCCGAACGCTCCGGAGCCTCCGCGGCGGCATTGCAATGAAGGGTGCCGAGAGGCAGAAGGGACAGCAGGAGCAACGAGCTGAACGATCGCAAAATGCAAATCTCAAAAAGACAGATGCCCGTGAAGCCCATCGAAGGGGGCCACACGGGCAAAGATTTCTCAGGCCTTGTTGTTCTTACAGGGTTGCGGCCCGCCGATATCCTCCAGCGCCTCCGGCCGCCGGCCGCGGGCGCGCCTCATTCACGTTGAGACGGCGGCCCATCAGATCCCGCCCATTCCATCCGGTGATCGCCGCTTCAGCTTCCCCGCTGTCCGGCATGTCCAAGAAACCAAACCCCTTGGATTGCCCCGTCATCTTGTCTTTGACGATGGTGCAGGATGAGACCGCGCCGAATTGCTCGAAGGCTTGCCGCAGCTGTTCCTCAGTGACACGGTAGGGCAGGTTGCCGATGTACAGATTCATTCCTCTTCTCCTTTAAACATAAGGGGTCTCGAGCCCCTTTCGAATGCAAAAGATCTGCCCGAAAAAAACCGGGGAGAAGAAGATTCAAATGCAATCGGTAGGCCAGAAACCCCCTTACCCGATGTTCGGATAGAGCTGGCGGTAGCTGTCCGCCAGCACCAGGATCCGCTTCACGTAGTCGCGCGATTCGTCGAGACCCAGGTTCTCCACGAAATCGTCCAGCTCGGCGCTCGGGCCGGCCTCGTTCCAGAGACGGCGGATGCGGTTCGGGCCGCCGTTGTAGCCGGCGAGGGCGAGCTCGACGTTGCCGTCGAAGCTGTCGAGGAGCTGCCGGAAGTAGGCGGAGCCCAGCTCGATGCTGAATTCAGGGTCGTAGAGGCCATTCGAGGGAAAGCGCCGGTCCATGCGCCGCGCGGTCTCCTGGGCGGTGGTCGGCATGAGCTGCATCAGCCCGCGGGCGCCGACCGGGCTGGTGGCGCGAGGATCGAAGGCGCTCTCCTGCCGGATGATGCCGGCGATCAGGGCCGGCTCGATCCCCTGGGCCTTCGCCTGGGCGCGGATGGTGTCCTCGTACTCCAGCGGATAGTAGGCGCGCAGGATCTCGTCCGGCACCTTGGTCTGGCGCGCTCCGCCGAGCTCGGGAAAGGCCTCGCGGAGCAGGGCGATGCCGGCCCGGCGCTGCCCCTGCCGGCCCATGATGAGCGCCTTGAGCGCAAGCAGGTCCCGCCCGTCGGCCTGCGCGCGGACCAGCTCCATCTCGCGCTGCGCCAGCCCGTCGAGCCCGAGATCGGTCAGCAGCTTGGCGCGCTGCAGCGTCGGGTCCTCCGGCCAGGGAGCGGTGGCCCGCGCCAGCTCGATTTGTGAGGAGACAGGCTCCACGCCGAGGCGGGCCATGGCGCGGCGGCGGTAGAAGTCGGTGGTGTCGGAGGCGGCGACCAGATCACTGTACACGCCGCGGGCGCGGTCCGGCTGGCGGAGGCGCTCCAGGGCGCGGGCCTTCCAATAGAGGCCGCGCTGCGCGTCGCCCTGGCCGGGATAGATGTCGGCGAGCTCGGACCAGTAGGCGACGGCTCCCGTGTAATTGTTGCGCCGGTATTCCTGCCAGCCCCGCTCCCAGAGCTCCCGGGTGCCGGTGGTGTCGCGCGGGTCGACCCGGCGCAGGATGCGCAGGGCGTCCATCGACTGCTCGAAGAGGCCGGCTTCGAGGAATTCCTCGTACAGACGGCGCAGCGCGTCCTCGGTGAGGAGATCGCTGGCGCCCAGCTCGACCACGTTGGCCAGGTGGCGGTGCGATGCCTCCAGCATGGTGCGGCGCTGCGCCACGGAGAGGCTCGCGCCGCCGCGGGCGGTGCCGAGCTCGCCGGTGGCCCGGGCGCGCTCCCACTCCACGCCCGCGCGATCCAGCGGATCGCTGGGCGCCACCTCGTCGAGCACGCTCAGCGCGTCGCGGCCGCGGTTGGACTCGGTGAGGGCCCGCGCCTTGATCAGATGCCATTCGAGATCCCGCTCGGTCGCGGGGACGTTCTCCAGCGTGTCGAGGGCGGCGGAGAGCCGCTCCACGTCCAGGAAGGACAGGGCGCGCTGCTTGACCTCTCCGGCGGAGAGGGAGCTCCAGTCGATCGAGCCGTCCACCGCACGGAACGACGATGCCACGCCGAGCGCTCCGGCGGTCAAGGGGGCGCGGACGAGGAGCTGGCGGGCCGCGTCGCGGCTCACCTGGTCGTCGTCGAGCGTCTTGCCCAGCTTCCAGGCCAGGTGCTCGAGCTCGACCGCCTCTTCGCCCCGGATCTCGGCATGCCGGGCGCCGTCGATCAGCCCCAGGGCCTGCCGCTCGTCGCCTTCCTGCAACGCCAGGCGGGCCGCCTGGAGATAGGCCTTGGCGCACAACGGCGACTTGGGGTACTCGCCGATCAGCCGGGCGAGAGCATCGCCGGCCGCCTCGAGATGCCCATCCCTTTGCGCGCTCTCGGCGAGCAGGAAGAGGCGCCAGTCCTCCAGCTCGCCTCCCTTGATCGAGACCTTGGAAAGAAGCTCCTCGGCCAGATCGGAATCGCCCGCCTCATACGCATACAACCCCTCGACCAGGCGCGCGCGGACCGCCTCGTCGGAATGCTCCCTGATCACTTCGTCGAGATGTTGGCGTGCTGTTTGCAGATTTTTTTCTCGCAGGGCCTGGGCGGCCTGGGAGTAGCGCGAGGAGAAGGAGCCGGCGTCCGGGGTGGAGAGCTGAATGGGACGTTGGGGGGCCGCCGCCTGAACCTTGTTCGGGGTGCTCAGCACGACATAGGCGAGCGCCAGGAGAACAAAGCAGAGAACGGCTGCGACGAGGCGAAAGCGGGACGTCTTCTTCACCACACCTCCAGTGCGAGCGAGTTGAGATTCTGTACGGCGAGCGAGGAAACCCTCCTGCGCCCGTCGGGTGCGTGGCTGTTTTTGCAACAGAGGGGTGCAACCCTTCATTCCCGATCCATGAATATTGTAAAAATTTCTTTCCTGATAGGATCGCAGGAGGGGGAAAACGTATGTCGATCCTGGATTGGTTGGGGTTGAAGCGGGACCAGCGGGCGGAAGGCGGCGAGACGGAAACGGTCCGGCGGATCGTCGGCGAGCTGCGGGCCTTGCCGGCGGAGCAGGCGCGCTACGTGGCGGCGTTCGCCTTCATCCTGGCCCGTGTCGCCCATGCGGACCTGGTGATCAGCGATCAGGAGACCGAGAAGATGGAGCGCATCGTGCGGGACCTGGGGCGCCTGCCGGGGCCGCAGGCGGTGCTGGCGGTGGAGATCGCGAAGCGGCAGAGCGAGCTCGCCGGCGGGACCGAGAACTTCCTGGTGACCCGCGAGTTCAAGGAGCTGGCCACGCGCGAGCAGTGCCGCGAGCTCCTGGACTGCCTGTTCGCCGTCTCGGCGGCCGACGAGTCGATCTCCGGCGCCGAAGAGTCGCAAATCCGCCAGGTGGCGAGCGAGCTCGGCTTCTCGTTGGACGAGCTGGTCGAGATCCGTTCCGCCTGGAATCACAAACGCGAGATCCTGCGCCGTCCGTCCGGCGGGGAGCAGGGACGATAAGATACGCCCGCTCCGGACCTGTCGTCCGGGCTGCTCCTGGGTGGACGCTCCTAAGAGAGGTTTCCTGAACGATGCGTGAACGTCGAGATCGAGACCGCGGCCGCGCCGCCGGTTGTTTCCTCCGGACTTTCCTGGTCCTCGCCCTGCTCGTGGTGATCGTGGCGCTGTTCGCTACTTTTTACACGGGAGCCGAGCCGAACGTCACCGTCCAGTCCAAAATGAAGGGGATCGGCCGGCGCACTCCGATCCAGATCCGCATCGAGGACCCGCAGCGGGTCTCCCAGGTCACCGTCGAGGTGGTCCAGGGGACGGACGTCAAGAAGGTGACGGAACGGGAGCTCCAGCCGCGGCCCGTCTGGGCCTTCGCCGGTACGCCGCCGCTGGAGATGACGGTCGACGTCGGGCGCGAGACGGTCCAGGGGCTGCGCTCCGGCACCGCCAAGGTCCGGGTCACCGCCGACCGCGAGGGGACCTGGATCCGCCGCCCCGCGCCAACCGTCGCCGAGGTCGAGCTGCCGGTCCGCCTGGCGCCCCCCACGCTCCAGATCCAGTCGACCTTCCATTACGTGAAGCAGGGTGGTTGCGAGCTCGTGGTCTACCGGGTCGGCGACGGAGCGGTCCGCGACGGCGTGCAGTCGGGCGACTGGTGGTTCCCGGGTTTCCCCGTCCCCGGCAGCAACGACAAGCAGCAGCGCTTCGCGTTCTTCGCCGTGCCCTATGACATGGGCGATTCCTCGGGCGTCCACCTCGTCGCCATCGACGAGGTCGGAAACCGGGCCGAGGCCGGGTTCATCGACAAGTTCACGCCGAGCCCGCCGCGCAGCGACACGATCCAGCTCACCGACCAGTTCATGAACAAGGTCGTGCCCGAGATCATGTCGCAGTCCTCCGACGTAGCGGACCAGGGGAACCTCCTGGCCAACTACCTGGAGATCAACCGCAACCTGCGGAAGAAGAACGCGCAGACCTTGATCGAGCTGGGGCGCGCCTCAGAGAAGAAGTTCCTCTGGAACCAGACGTTCCTGCCGATGATGAACGCCGCCATCAAGGCCGCCTTCGCCGACCACCGGACCTATATCTACAACGGCAAGCCGGTGGATCAGCAGACCCACCTGGGCTTCGACATGGCCTCGGTGGAGCGCGACGCCATCCGCGCCTCGAACAGCGGCAAGGTGGTGCTGGCCCGCTACTTCGGGATCTACGGCAACGCGGTGGTGATCGATCACGGCTACGGCCTGCAGAGTCTCTACGGCCACCTGTCGTCCATCGCCGTGAAGGAAGGGGACATGGTGAAGATCAATCAGGAGGTGGGCCGCTCGGGCCAGACCGGCCTCGCCGGCGGCGACCATCTCCACTTCACGATGCTGCTCCAGGGGCTCGCGATCAACCCGGTGGAGTGGTGGGACCCCCACTGGATCCAGGACCGGATCAAGCGGAAGCTGGGACCGGTGCTGCCGTTTGGGGAAGGGCAGCAGCAGACGGCGGGGCAGGCGCAGCCGCCGGCGTAGGCCAGGGGTTGAAACCCTGGCTACCTCTAAAAAGATCGTCCCCAAGGGGACGACGCCCCCGCTCCGCCCCCTTCAGGGGTCGGTTTTTTGCTTTGCTAGCCAGGGGTTTCAACCCCTGGTGGGGGTGCGGGCCCCCCTATCGCCGGTATTCGATATACCGCGCCGTCTCCTCCGCCACCTCCGGGCCGCAGAGGGTCTCGACGATGTAGAACGCCATGTCGATCCCCGAGGCCACGCCCGCGGAGGTGACGATTCCGTCGTCGATCACCCGCCTCTCGCGATCGACCCGGGCGGCGGGGGCGACCGATTCCAGGAGGTCGAGGGCGGCCCAGTGGGTGGTGGCCTGCTTGCCGTCCAGAAGGCCGAGCTTGCCGAGGAGGAGCGCCCCGGTGCAGACCGAGGTGACCTGCCGCGCCGCCGCGGCCGTGCGCCGGATCCACGCGAGCGTCTCCTCGTCGTGGAGGAGGGAACGCGTCCCGAACCCGCCCGGCACCACCAGCAGATCGATCCGCGGCGCGTCCGCGAAGCTGAAGGCGGGGACGACCACGAGCCCGCCCGTGGCCGTGACCGCGTCTCGCGTCTTCGCCACCGTGAACACCTGGAACGGCGCGCTGTCGTCCGACCGGCGGGATTCGGGGCCTGGGACCGTCCGGGTCCGTGAAAAGACCTCGAAGGGTCCGGCGAAGTCGAGGACCTCGACGTTCTCGAAGATCAGGATGCCGACGTTCGTCTGGTTCATCGCCACACCTGCTGCCTCCCGAAGTCCTGGACCCACAGAACGCGATAGCGGCTGTCGTAGCTCCCCACCGCCATCCCGATGCCGATGTGGGTGAGCCGCGCGTCCATCAGATTCTTGCGGTGACCCGTGCTGTGCAACCAGGCGCCGAGGACGTCGTCCACCGACGTCTTGCCGGCGGCGATGTTCTCGGCGACCAGGTCCGCGGCGAAGCCGGCCGCCTGCACCCGCCGGCTCGCCGTCGTGCCCTCCGGGCTGACGTGGTTGTAGTACGTCCGCGCCAGCATGTCCGCGGCGTGCGCCTGGGCCGCCGTGTTCAGCCGCGGGTCGAGCTCGAGAGGTCGCAGGCCGGTCGCCTCGCGGAGCTTGTTGATCCGGTCGAGCATCTCCTGCCGCACCGCCTGCAAGTCCGTGAGGCCGGCCGTCTCCCGGGCGAAGTACTCGCTCCGCGGCCAGGCGAAGAGGAAGACGTAGAGAGGATGGCCGCCGAGCTCGGCGACTCCCACGCCCACGTTCTGATAGTCCACGTTCATCGCCTGGGCGTAGGACGGATCCTCCCGCTTCCAGGCCTCGAACGCGGCCTCCAGGCCGGCGGGCGCCGTGGTGATGCTCTCGGCCCAGCCCTGGGCGGAGTAGCCGGCCTTGGCGAGCTGCGTCTGGATCTGCCGGAAGAGGTTCATCGCCTCCGCCTCGTCGGGGAGACCGCCATGCGCCTGGATCGCCTCGGCCCGCTTCTGGGCCACCGCATGGAGCGGCCCGGACGGGGCGAGGAGCGGCACGCCGGCGAGCTCGCGGTCACGGTTCAACAGGAGAGTCAGGTCGCGGCGGACCATCTCCGGGTCCTGCGGCGGCGCGACCGGCTGCGGACCGGCCGCGGCCAGCAGCAGGGCGGCCAGAGCGAGGAGGACGGGATGTGTTCGTCGTTTCTCAATCATGAAGGTGAGCCCGGACGTTGGACAACCATACACAACCGGCGGAACAGCGGCTATAATCCGGCCAGAGTTTCGAACCATGATGAGCAGCAGGATGACACCCCGCGAGAGGTTCGCGGCGATCGCCCATCTTCCCGAGCGTCAGATCGACCTCGGCGAGGCGGCCCTGGTGATTGCCGCGGAAGAACAACCCGGTCTCGATCCCAATCCATGGTTGGATCACCTGGACGATCTCGGCGAGCGGCTGCGTCCGCGGCTGCGCCGGGTCCGCAATGACCTCGACCGGCTCGGGGCTCTAATCGACCTCCTGTTTGGCGAGGAAGGGCTCCGCGGCAACGCCGAGGACTACTACGACCCCCGCAACAGCTATCTCAACGAGGTGCTCGACCGCCGGCTGGGCATCCCCATCACTCTCGCCCTGGTCTGCCTGGAGGTGGGCAAGCGCGCGGGAATCCCCCTGGAGGGGGTCGGATTCCCGGGCCATTTCCTGCTCCGCCTCGGCAACCATCCGCACGTGCTGATCGATCCGTTCGAAGGCGGCCGCCTGCTCACGCAGAGGGACTGCGAGGAGCTCCTCGCGCGCCTGACGAACGGCGAAATGATCTACAATCCGCGGCTCCTGCGCACCGCCGGCCCGCGGCAGATCCTCCACCGCATCCTGAACAACCTGCGCGGCGTCTATCTCAACCGGGGAGACGTCGGCCGGCTGCTTCCGGTGCTCGACCGGATGCTGCTCCTCGACCCCGAAGCCCCCGTCCCCCTGCGCGAGCGGGGCATCCTCCACATCCGCTGCGGCGATCCACACCTGGGAATCCGGGACCTCGAGACCTTCCTGGAGGCCGAGCAGGCGAACGGCGACCATGAGGAGATCCTCGGACTGTTGGTGGAGGGGCGGCGGTTGACGTTGTTGAACTAGGGGGTGAGGGCCTACCTCGCCCCGAAGTTCTGCACCCAGATTACCCGGTACTCCCCATCCCGCCCCTTCCCCAGGACCAGGCCGACGCCCAGCTCGCGGAAGGCGGGATTCAGGATGTTCTCGCGGTGCCCCTTGCTGTTCATCCAGGTGGTCATGACCTCGTTCACGGACGTCTGCCCTTCGGCGATGTTCTCGCCGATGGTCCGCCAGTCGTAGCCGGCTTTGCGGGAGCGCTCGCGGACGGTGGTGCCGCTCGGGCTCTTGTGGGCGAAGAAGCCGCGGGCGAGCATGTCCTGGGCGTGGGCCTGGGCGGCCTGTTGCAGATCCGCATTCAGCGCGAGCGGCGGGGCGCCGGCTTTCCGGCGCTGGGCATTGACCTGGGCGAGCATGTCGGCGCGCACCCGGTCCAGATCGCCCAGCCCGCGTGTGGACTGGGTGAAATGCTCGGCCTCGGGTTCGGCGAACAGGAAGACGTAGAGCGGAATCCCGCTCATCCGGGCCAGGCCGATGCCGACGTCGCGCAGCTCGGGGCTCAGCACCGTCGCCCAGATCGAGCGGTTGCGCAGGCGCCAGTCGCGCACGAGCTCGTCGACGCCGGCCGGCGAGGAGACGGCGCTCTCGCTCCAGCGGTGCGCGTTGTACCCGGCCCGCCGCATCCACTGCTCGACCTCCCCCTCGGAGCTCCGCGGCAGCCGCACCCTCCCGGAGAGGGCGATCTCCTCCGCGTGCTGCTGCGCGACCTCGGTGAGCGGCCGCAGCAGGCGCAAGGGCGGAGCCCCGGCGCGCTGGCGCTCCGCGTTGATCGTCCGCAGGATCTCCGCCCGCAGGTCCGCCGGGGCCGCCTGGGCGGCACCCGGGAGGAGAGCGGCAAGGGCGAGCAGGAGGGCGTTTGTCTTCATCGGCATCTACATGTCTCCCGACGATCGCAACGCGCGGCAGGGGCGGAGGCATTCCGCGCCCCGGGGCTCTGCTAGGATCGCGCTACTTTGCAAGCCGCATTGTCTCCATCGCCGCCGCCGCGCCTCAGCGACCACGCGCGCCCCACCGGGGAGCACCTGCGGGTCCTCGCTCTCGCCTGGGGTGCCTGGTGCACCGGCTTCTACTCGCTGATGATCCTGTCCTTCCTCCTGAAGCCCATCCAGGAGGCGCTCGGGCTGAGCGTGCGAGAGCTCGCCTGGCTCACCGGCGTCGGCGTCGGCATGACCGGGGTCGGCGGATTCCTGTTCGGCTGGATGAGCGACCGGATGGGGCGGCGCGCTTCGCTGGCCGTCTCGATCGCCGCCTTTTCGATCGGCAACGTCCTCTGCGCTCTCGCCCCGGATGCGACGGGGCTGATCCTCGGGCGCGCCCTCGTCGGCCTCGGCGTCGGCGGCACCTGGGGAGGTGGACAGGCCATGCTCGGCGAGACCTTCCCGCCGGCTCTCCGCGGCCGCTACGGCGCCGTGGCCCAGAGCGGAGCGCCGGTCGGGCTCGGCCTGGCGACCATCATCGGCTCGTTCCTCGCCCCGGTGATCGGCTGGCGGCCGGTCTTCCTCCTGTCGATGGCGCCCGCCCTGATCCTCCTCGCCTGGAAGTACCTGCCGGAATCGGATGTCTGGCTGGAGCACCGGCGGCGCCTCGCGGCGGGCGAGCTGGACGCCCACGAGCTCGAACGGGCGCGGCGGCCCGTGCTCGCGCAGCTCGTCTCTCCCGACATGGTGGGGCTCTTCACCCGCGCCTTTCTGCTGACCGCGTTCAACATGTCCGCCTACTGGTTCGCGGTCGTCTGGCTGCCGCGGTATCTCCAGGAGCAGCGCGGTCTCTCGATTGTCGGCACCGGCTGGTGGACTCTCGTGTTCGTCGCCGGATCGCTCTCCGGCTACCTGAGCTTTGGCCGGGTGTCGGACGCGATCGGCCGGCGGCCGGCGTTCGCGCTCTATTGCGGAATCAGCACCGTGGGGCTCGCCATGGTGACGGTGTTCTGGAACACCTTCGCGGCGAACCCGGCGGTGGGGCTCGCCTGCATGTTCGTGGCCGGCGTGGGCACGGGCACCTGGTCGTGCTACGGCCCGTACTTCTCGGAGCTGTTCCCGACGCGGGTGCGGGGCACGGCCATGGCCGTGATCATGAACGTCACGCGCGGCGCGCAGTTCGTGGCGCCGCTGGTCCTTGCCGCGGTCGCCAGCCGATGGGGTCTGGCGAGCGGCATCGCGTTGGCCGCGGCTTTCGCGGCCCTGGCCGGCGCCTGGGTCTGGACGCTCCCCGAAACGGTGGGCGCACGCATCGAGGTCTGAGACATGCTCAAGCCTGCCGTCCTTCCGGCCGAATCAGGCCCCGGTTTCCGGCGCGTCGTCTCCCGCTGGGAGATCGTCGCCTTCTCGATCAACGACGTGATCGGCAGCGGCGTCTACCTGCTGCCCGCGGCGGCGGCGCTGGTGATGGGCGTCGCGAGCGTCGGCGCGGTGATCGCCGCCGGCTTCGCGGTGCTCCTCCTGGTCCTCTGCTTCGCCGAGGCCTCCAGCTACTTCGACCGGCCGGGCGGCGCCTACCTTTATACAAGGAGCGCCTTCGGCGAGCTGATCGGGTTCGAGGTCGGATGGATGACCTGGATCGCTCGCATCGCCTCGATCTCCTCCCTCTCGGTCGGCTTCGCCCAGGCGCTCTCCTACATCTGGCCGCAGATGCAGAGCGGGATCACGAGGACCCTGGCGATCACCATTCCCCTTCTCGTCCTCACGGTCATCAACGTGATCGGCGTCAAGGGAGGCGTGCAGACCGCGGTGTTCCTGGCGATCTCCAAGACCGTGCCGCTGCTGATCTTCATCACGGCCGGGGTGTTCGCCCTGTCGCGGGAGGCGCTGGCGGTCAACGGAGCCGCGCCGCGCACAGGCACGCTCGGGGAGGCGGCGCTCCTCCTCCTCTTCGCCTACGCCGGCTTCGAGAACACGCCCGCGCCCGCCGGCGAGTTCAAGAACCCGAAGCGGGACGTCCCCTTCGCCCTGGTGGCGCAGATCATCATCGTCACGCTGATCTACTCGGCCGTGCAGTGGGTCGCCCTCTCCACGCTGCCCGGAGTCGCCCAGTCGCAGACTCCGCTGGCAGATTCCGCGCGCCTGTTCCTGGGCGGCTGGGCCGGCCTGCTGATGACGTTCGGTGCAGCGGTCTCGATCCTCGGGACGAACAGCAACACGGTGCTCTCCGGACCGCGGTATCTCTACGCCCTGGCCGCGGACGGCTTCGGGCCGCGCGCCCTGGCCTACCTGCACCCGCAGTTCCGCACGCCCGTCGTGGCGATCCTGCTGCAAACCGCGATCGCGCTCCCCCTCGCCCTCACCGGCTCTTTCGTCGAGCTCGCCGCCCTCTCGGTTGTCGCGCGTCTTGCCACCTACCTGGGCACGGCGGCCGCCGTCCCGGTGCTGCGGAAGAAGTTCGGCGACGCCCCCGGAGCCGTGCGCATCCCGGGAGGCCCGGTCATTCCGATTGCCGCGGCGCTCCTTTGCATCGTCCTCGCCGCGAGCGCGACGCCCAAGAACCTGATCGCCGGAGCGATCGCGATCGTGGTGGGCTTCCTCCTCTGGATGGTGCGCCGGCCGGTGCAGCCGGCGAGCTGACGGCTCCGCTCGACTTGCGTTGTCGCCGACTCGACCGCGGTCGGATTGAAAACGACCATGGTCGAGTTGAGGTCGACTCAAGTCGGCGCTAAAACGACCGTGGTCGAGTTGAAGACTACGAAGTCGTCTCTAAAACGACCGCGGTCGAGTTGAGCCCGACTTCGGTCGAGTTGAGGTCGACCGTGGTCGGATTGCCAACGACTTCGGTCGGGCTGATGCCGACCATGGTCGGGTTGACGCCGACCGTGGTCGAGTTGAGGTCTACCGAAGTCGTCCTTGAAACGACCGCGGTCGAGTGGAACCCGACTTTGGTCGAGTTGAGGTCGACCGTGGTCGGATTGCCAACGACTTCGGTCGGGTTGATGCCGACCATGGTCGGGTTGACAACGACCGTGGTCGAGTTGAGGTCTACCGAAGTCGTCCTTGAAACGACCGCGGTCGAGTGGAACCCCGACTTTGGTCGAGTTGACGCCGACAGTGGTCGGATTGAAAACGACCGAGGTCGAGTTGAGGTCGACTTAAGTCGGTGCTAAGACGACCGAAGTCGTCTCTAAAACGACTTCGGTCGGGTTGACGCCGACCATGGTCAGGTTGAGGTCGACCGCAGTCGTTGGCCGCTCGACAGTAGTCGCCGTGAGCCCGCCCGCAGTCGTTGCTGGAGCTGAAAGGCCCCAGAGGGGCCGAAGAGTGTAGCCCGGGGTCAAAGCGCCATAGGCGCGGCGACCCCGGGTAAAGAAGACAAGCTGTATTCAAGCCCCAGGGGCGGCAGCAAGCTCGGCAAGGTAAGAGGCCGCCTTCTGTCGCCCCGATCGGGGCTTCGTGGGTAAATTGGGGGCACCCTACCCGGGGTCGCCGCGCCTCCGGCGCTCTGCCCCCGGTCTACATGCTTGAGCCTCTCCGAGGCTCTCTGTGGAGTTCTACTTCGCCGCCCGCTGCGTCGGATCCCTGAACGGCTTCTTCAAATACCCCTTCGCCCAATCGCGCGCCTGGTCGTGCTCCATGGACATCACGTCCTTGTAGCAGCGCACCGCTTCCTTGCGGCGGCCGAGGACGTCCAAGGCCATGCCGTGGCGGAGGCGGCCGAGGGCTCGGTATTCGGTGTTGACCGGGCGGCGGGCCATCAGCCCTTCGAGGGTTTCCAGGTGGGCGAGGGCCTGCGGGTACATGCGGCGCTGCATCTCGACTCTCGAGAGGACGTAGAGAGCCTGTTCTCCCACGGCGTCGGTGTAGCCGGTCTGCTGCTTCTCGTGGCGGTCCGCGATCTCCTGGAAGACGCGGGTCGCATCGCCGAAGCGGCCCATGCGCTCGTAGGCCCTTCCTTCATAGAGGTGGAAGAGGGCGTTGTCCGGATAGCGCTGCCGGAGCCACTGCGCGTAGACCAGGGTCTTCGGGAAGTTCTGCTCGAAGATGTAGTTGAGCTGGACGAGCGTCCAGGCGACCTCCGTGGGCACGAAGCGGCCGCGGGTCATCGCGCGGTCGAGCTCCTGGAGACCCTTCTCGCGGTCCCCCTTGGGGAAGAGGCGGGCGAAGGGGCGCAGGATCTTGTGCTTCTTCGGGATCACGTCCGCCATGTAGTGGAACGTGCCGAGGCCGAAGTAGAGATCGTCGTTCTTCGGATCGAGCTCCACGACTTTCTGCAGGTACTTGAGCGCCTGCTGGCCGTCGCGGGCTGCCTTGAGCCAGTGCTTGCGGTCCGAGAGGAGACGGCCGCGGAAGGCGTGCGCGCCCGCCTTGAAGAACATGGCGTCGAGGTCCCGGGGGTTCGCGTCGAGCCGGCGCTCGCAGAGGTCGAGGACCTTCTCCATGAAAGCGAGGAACTCCTCGTCTTCCGAGGTGTCGCTCGGCTCGAGCTGGATGGTCCACCAGGGCACCAGGGCCTGAAGGAACGGGCTCACCGGATGGTCGGGATAGCGCGTCGCGATCACGGAGAAGGTCGCGTCGGCCGCCGCGAAGTCCATGTTGTACAGGTAGTCGAGGCCTTTCTTGGCCTGCTCCTGGAACTGGTAGTCGTCGAGGATGGACACCGGCCGCGCCGGAGCCGCCGCCTGCTCGGCCAACGCCGGCACGGCGGCCAGACCCAGGGCGAGGAGGTACACGACACACAGGAATCGGGCAGCACGGGCTCGGGGGTGATTCATGTCCTAAGAAAACGGACGGCGGGCGGGGGGTATTTCCGGGGGGGCCTCACTCGACCACCAGCGCCCCCGGCACCAGGCGGTCCCGCTCGGCATCCCACCGCCATTGGGCCTCGCGGCCGTGGAGGTGGACGCCGCCGAGCCAGCGGTCGATGCCGTGGACGCGGACCCAGTCGTCCCGCCCGTCGAGGACCTCCTGGCCGGTGGCGGTGAGGATCACGCGGAGGCCGCGGGGGCCGCCGCCGGGCTCGCGCTCCAGGCGGACCAGGCGGCGCGGATCGTCCGACAGCTCCTGGAGACGGCGGAGGAACGAGGTGTCTCCCAGGAAGCGGCGCTCCTCCAGGTCCTGCGAGGCGCGGAAGAGATCCTCGAAGGAGAGGGAGCCGCCCGCGGCGGCGAGGGCTTCCAAGGCCTGCCGCTCCGTGCGTGACAAGCCGCCGCGCAAGGCCGGGAACTCCTGCAGATGCCGGTGCAGCGCGCCGGCCAGGAAGGGCAGGGTCGACGTGTCGCGCCGGATGGCGACCTCGATGCCGATGGGCTCCGCGGCGCAGAAGGCGCGCCAGGCATGGCGGGCGAGGACCATCTGGTCCCGCGTCACCGGCCGGCGCGTCTCCAGGAGGGCGGCCATCTGTTCCGGGGAGAGCTGGCCGAGGCCGTGGAACGGCTTCACCTCCGGGTGCTCGCCGATGCAGATCAGGGAGAGGCGGGTGAGCCCGAGGTCGCGCGAGGCGAGGCCGTCGAGGGTGCGGATGAGCAGGAGCTGGTCGAACAGGTCGTGCTCGAACCAGAGGACCATCTCGTCGACCGTCCGGTGATCTTCGAGGGCGTGGTCCCACTCTGTCAGGGTGGAGAGGCACTCGTCATAGCCGCCGTAGCCGGATTCCGCCAGATACCGTGCGCGCACCTTGCGCCAGCGCTCGGGAGGGAGGCCGGCGGGCGTCGGGCCCTCGTGGAGGACGTCTGCGGTGATGGTCACCAGGCCGGGGACTCCGGACTCGCGGAGGATGTCGGCGGCGATGCTCCCGTTGGTGATGTGGAGCAGGCGCGCCGGCGCCTTCGCCCGTTGCAGGAAGCGCTCGGGCGAGATGGCGAAGAACGGCTCCGGGAGCGGAGTGCGCATCTTGGTCTCGGGCATGACAGGAGCTCGGCCAAAGCCGATTCTACCGCCGAACGAGGATCAGGAGGGGTCCTTTTCGCGAGCGATGGGCCCGACCTGAGCCCGCTCGCCGAGAGCCCGGAGATAGTCGCCTGGAGCCAGGTTGATCTGCGTTCCTCGCACGCCGGCCGAGACCGAGATGACGTCGAACAGCTCCAGGGTCTCGTCCACGAAGACCGGGTAGTCCTTCCGCATGCCGAAGGCGGTCACGCCGCCGCGGACGTACCCGGTGAGCGGCTGGACCTCTTTCAGGGGGACCGTGTCGACCTTGCGGTCGCCGGAGAGGCGGGCGATGGTCTTGAGATCGAGCGCGGCGTCGGCGGGAACCACAGCCAGAAGGACGCCGGTCCGATCGCCGCGCGCGACCAGGGTCTTGAACACCTGCTCGGGAGGAAGCCCCACCTTCCGCGCCACCCTCTCGGCCCCGAGATCCTCCAGGTCCACCTCATAGTCCCGCAGCTCGTAGGGGATGCCGAGGGAGTCGAGGAGGCGGGCGGCGTTGGTCTTCATCTCCCCCTAATCTACACCCCTCTGCTTACTTCCCCTTCTTCGCCGCGTCCTTCTGGAGCTGCGTCTCCAGGTTGATCGCGATCTTCACGTCGTCGCCCAGGACCACGCCGCCGTTGTCGAGCGCGGCGTTCCAGACGATCCCGTAATCCTTGCGGTTGATCGTCGCCTCGGTGGCGAAGCCGGCCTTGTCGTTGCCCCAGGGGTCGCGGACCTTGCCGAGGAAGGTGACGGGCAGGGTGACGGTCTTGGTGACGCCGCGCAGGGTGAGCGCGCCGGTCACGTCATAGGTGTCCTTCCCCGTGGCCTTGATCTGCTGGCTCTTGAAGGTGATCTCCGGGTACTTCTCGACGAAGAAGAAGTCCTCCGAGCGGAGGTGCTTGTCGCGGTCCGGCAGGGCGGTGTCGATGCTCGCGGCCTTGATCCGGAGCTCCACCTTGGAATTTTCCAGCTTGGCGGGATCGAGCTGGATCGTGCCCTGGTAGTCGCTGAACTTGCCGCGCACCTGGGTCACCAGATGGCGGACCTGGAACGACACGTCGGAATGGCCCGCGTCGATGGTGTAGACCTCGGCGGCGTGGACCGGCAGGGCGGCAAGGGCGGACAGGGCCAGGGCGGCGATGCTGTTGCGGTTCATGGTTTGTCTCCTTTGGTTTAGACAGAATTTGTCGCGTCAACTATCTACTCAAAAAATTTTTATGCCTGATGACGGGCGCGGATCAGGTCCAGCAGCCGGATGAGCTCCTTCTGCTCGTCCGGGGTGAGCATGCTCAGGGCGTCGTCATCCCGCGCGTCCATGGGCTCGTCGATCCGCGCCAGGAGATCGAGCCCCGGAGGCAGGATGCGGCAGACCACCTGCCGGCGGTCCTCGGTGGAGCGCTCGCGGGAGACCAGCCCTTTGGCGACGAGCCGGTCGATCAGGCGCGTCACGCCCGGCGAGTCCTCCAGCATCCGCTCACCGATCGTCAGGGTGGGCAGCCCCTCGGCCCCGGCGCCCCGCAGAATGCGCAGGACGTTGTATTGCTGGGGCGTCACGTCATAGGGTTCCAGCACCCGGGCGACGAACCGGCGCACCACGTCCGCCGTGCGGAGGATGCCCAGCACCGCCTCCTGACCGCGGGAGCGGAAGGGCCTCGTCTGCCCGATTTCACGCTGGAGTGCGCTCGTCTCGTCGCTCATGGGACAAAGTGTACGGATGAATGGTTGTCATGTCAAGCATGTTGGTCTACGGTGATGCGAAGCGGCGGGAGGAGACGGCGGAGAAGGTCGAACGGATCCGGGCCGGCCTCTCGGGTCTGGGGGATCTGCGCCTGGGGTTTGAGCGCCATGCGGCGCTCGCCGAGCAGCTCATCGAGCTTGGTGAGCTGGAGCAGGCGCTGCTCGACGCGCAGCTCGAGAAGGAGGGGCGCGAGCGCTGGACGGCTCTCTCCTCCCGCACGGGCAAGTTGACGCGGCTGGTGGCCGAGGCGCTGCTCGGCTCGTTCCGCCATCGGGGCGCGCCGCCATCGTTCGACAGGGTGCGCTCCAAGGGGGCGACGCTGCGGGAGGCGCTGCGCGGGCTGCGCGACCTGCGCGGCGTCGGCGTGCCCGACGACCTGGACGTGACGGTGCCGGAAGGCTACGCGTTCTACGGCCTCTATCCCGAGACCTATCTGGAGGCGGCCGGGCAGCTGCGCTCCACCACGGACGGCCCCTGGCGGGGTGAGCTGCGGGTGATCGGCATCCGCAGCATCGGCACGAGCCTGGCAGCGCTGGTGGCGGCGGCCGGCAAGGCGGACGTGGTAGCCACGGTGCGGCCGGAAGGGCACCCCTTCGCGCGGACGCTGAGCCTGAGCGGCCGGCTCGCCCGGATGCTGGCGGACGGCGCCGGCCCAGAGACGCTGTGGGCGATCGTGGACGAGGGGCCGGGGCTCTCCGGCAGCTCGTTCGGCGCGGTGGCGGACTGGCTGGAGGAGTGGGGCGTGCGGCGGGAGGCGCTCGTCTTCTTCCCCAGCCATCTCGGTGAGCTTGGCCCGCACGCGAGCGAGCTGCACCGCGCGCGGTGGGAGACGGCCCGGCGCTGCACGGTGTCGTTCGAGGATCTGTTCACCGGGGGCGCGTCGCCCTGGCCGCTCGAAAGCTGGGTGGAGGACCTGACCGGCCGGATCGACGCACCGGCGGAGGACGTCAGCGCGGGTCGCTGGCGGGAGCGGCTCTTCCCGGCGGGCAGCGTCAAACCGCCGGCGCATCTGCAGCAGGAGCGGCGGAAGTATCTGCTGCGCGCGGCCGGCGCGCGCTGGCTCCTCAAATTCGCGGGCCTCGGACGCTATGGCCGGGAGAAGCTGGAGATGTCCGTGGCTCTCGCGGCGGCCGGGCTCGCACCGCGGGTCGCGGGTCTGCGCCACGGCTTTCTGGTCGGCCCCTGGTTGGAGAGGGCCCGGCCGCTGCCCCTGGCGCCGGTGGACCGGCGGGAGCTGATCGAGCAAGTCGCCGAGTACGTGGCGTTCCGGGCGACGCGGTGGCCCGTCGGGTCCGAGGGGAGGGGGGCCTCGCCCACGAAGCTCCTGGAGATGGCGGAATGGAACGCCGGGCAGGCGCTCGGGGCCGAAGCCGGCGAGCGCCTGCGCGCCTGGCGGGATCAGCTGCCGGAGCTGGAGGCCCTGGCGCGGCCGGTCCTCACCGACAACCGGATGCACGCCTGGGAGTGGCTGCTGACCCGCGACGGGCGGATCTTGAAGACCGACGCCGTGGATCATCACGCGGGCAACGACCTGGTGGGAGCCCAGGACGCCGCCTGGGACCTGGCGGGAGCGATCGTCGAGCTCGGCTTCGCCGGGGACGAGGAGGCGCGCTTCCTGGAAGCCGCGGCCCGGCGGGGTATGCGGCCGACCCCGCGGCAGCTCTCTTTCTATAAGGTCACCTATCTCGCCTTCCAGATGGGCTGGCACCTGATGGCCGCCCAGGCCCTGGGGTGGGCTCCAGAAGAGGCGGAGCGCATGCGGCGGGCGGGGGAGGGGTATGGGGGGCGGTTGGGGGGCCTCATCGGGTGAGGCTCTCCCAATGCGCCCGAAACCGCACCACCTCCGCCAGCGTCTCCCCGAAATCCCCCCGAAAGCAGACTGCCCGGTCATCCACGAACACGTGCGCGGCGGGCTTGCGGTCGGTCACC
>DATFPH010000508.1:0-13594 GCA_035264905.1 Thermoanaerobaculia bacterium | reverse complement strand
AAGGCCAGGGTCGTGACCCGCAGCGGGGGCTCGGGCCTGGACGAGGGCGGGGGGAGGATGTCGAGGAGATCGCGGACAGACCTCACCCCCTGGCCCCCTCTCCCATCGCCCACCCTTCCCCCGGGAGAGGGGGAACCCCCGCCTGTCGGCAGCTCGGGTCTTTGGGGTGGGGGCGCCCCCTCTCCCGGGCGGCGGGTGGGCGATGGGAGAGGGGGACGGGGGGTGAGGTCTCTCCGCTTCTCCGCCACCAGCCGCTCCACCTCCGTCTCCGGCATCCCCTCCACGAGCGCGAGGATCTCCTCGAAGCGGCCCTGCGCCAGCCGCGCCGCCAGCTCGCTCAGCACGCCGAGGGCCAGGTTCCCCACCGTCGGCCGCTCGAAGAAGCTGCGCATCGGCGGGGGAATCCCGAACGCCTCGCGGACCCGCGCGGCGATCCAGGTCACCAGAAGGGAGTGCCCGCCCAGGGTGAAGAAGTTGTCGTCGCGCCCGACGTGCTCGATCCCCAGGAGCCCGGCCCAGAGGGTCGCAAGGTGCTCCTCGAGCGGGCTGAGCGGAGCCACGGTGGTGGGAGCAGTGCGATCGGACCGATCGGACCGATCGGACGGATCCGACAGATCGGTCCGCTCAACGAGCTCGGCGAGGGCTTGGCGGTCCACCTTGCCGTGCGCCGTGAGCGGCAGGGCCGGCACCGGGACGAAGACTCCTGGGACCCAGGGCTCCGGCAGCGTCGCCAGCAGATGCTCGCGAAGCTCAGCGGACGATGGAGCCTCGGCCCGGCAGACGATGCAGGCGACGAGGCGCACGTCCTCCGCGGAGAGCTTGCGGGCGAAGACCGCGGCCTGGGCGACGGCCGGGTGGCGGACCAGGGCGGCCTCGACCTCGCCCGGCTCGATGCGGAAACCGCGCACCTTGAGCTGCTGGTCGGCACGGCCCAGGTAGACCAGCTCACCGTCGTACCGCAGCCGGGCGAGGTCGCCAGAGCGGTAGAGCCGCGCTCCGGGCTCCCCCAGCTCTCCGGCGAAAGGATCGGGGACGAAGCGCTCCGCGGTCAGGTCCGGCCGGCCGAGATAGCCCCGGGCCACGCCGCCGCCTCCGACACAGATCTCCCCCACCGCGCCGGCGGGCACCGGGCCGAGCGCGGCGTCGAGCAGGACCAGGCGCAGGTCGTCGACCGGCCGGCCGAGCACGCTGTCCGAGGACTCGGCGTCGTCGCGCGTCAGCGGGCGCTGGGTCACGTGCACCGTCGTCTCGGTGATCCCATACATGTTCACCAGGACCGGCTGCGCCTCGCCGTGCCGGTCGAACCAGGGCAGGAGCTTGGACGGCTCCAGCGCCTCGCCGCCGAAGATCACCCGGCGCAGCGCGAGCGGCGGAGCGTCCGCGGGCCGCGCCTCCTCGGCCCGCAGGAGCTGGTAGAACGCCGACGGCGTCTGGTTGAGCATGGTCACCTTCTCCGCCGCCAGCAGGTCGAGGAAGTCCTCGGGCGAGCGGCTCACCCGGTGCGGCACCACGACGAGCCGGCCGCCGTGGAGGAGCGCTCCCCAGATCTCCCAGACCGAGAAGTCGAAGGCGTAGGAGTGGAAGAGCGTCCAGACGTCGTCCGGGCCGAAGCCGAAGTCCCGCGTCGCCTCGAAGAGCCGCGCCGCCTGGCGGTGGGTCACCATCACCCCTTTCGGCCGGCCGGTCGATCCCGACGTGTAGATGACGTACGCCAGATGGTCCGGACCCGTCTCTCCCGCCAGACCGGGGCTCGCTCCGCGCTTGGCGATCGTCAAGACAGACTCCTCCCGTGCCACCAGCACGTGCACCCGCGCGTCCTCCAGCAGCAGGTCCTGCCGCTCGCGCGGGTAGTCGGGATCGATCGGCACGTAGGCGCCGCCGGACTTGAGGACGCCCAGGATGCCGATGACCAGCTCCGGCGAACGCTCCACACGAAGGCCCACGCGCGATTCCGGGCCGACGCCTTGGGCGCGCAGGCGGCGGGCGAGGATGTCGGCGCGGCGGTTCAGCTCCGCGTAGGTCAGGCTCTCCCCCTCGCAGGTCACGGCCGTCGCCTGCGGGCGCGCCGCCGCCACGGCTTCGAAGGCGCGGTGGAGGGTCGTCTCTCCACGGCAGGACCCGGGCGGGGCGTGCCCATGGAGCACCGCGTGCCGCTCTTCCGGTGCGAGCAGCGGCAGGTCCGAGAGCCGCCGCGCGGGATCGGCGGCGATCCCCTCGATCAAGACCTGGAAGCTGCGCAGCAGGGACTCCGCGGTCTCGCGGTGGAACAAGTCGCGGTTGAAGACGAGATGACAGACGAGATGGCCGGCGAGCCCGCCGTCCATCTCCATCGCGAGCAGCTCCAGGTCGAACGTCGCGTTGGGGGCTTCCAGCTCGACCAGGGACAGCTTCACGCCGGGCAGCTCCAGGCTGGGGAGCGGCATGTTCTGGAGCTGGAACCAGGCGCGGAAGAGCGGAGCGCCATGCCCGACCTCCTGGACGATCTTCTGCAGGGGGAGATCCTGGTGCGCCCACGCGCCGAGCGCCGTGGCGTGGACCCGGTCGAGCAGCTCCAGGAACGTGGGATCGCCGCCCAGGCGCGTGCGCAGCGGCAGGTCGTTCACGAAGTAGCCGATCAGCCCTTCGAGCTCGCGGCGCGTGCGGTTGGCGACCGGCGTGCCGACGACCAGGTCGTCCTGCCGGGCGAACCGCGCGAGAAGCGTCTTCCAGGCGGCAAGGAGGACCGCGAAGAGGGTCGAGCCCCGGCCGCGGGCGATGGCGCGCAAGGCCTCGACCTGCGCGGGAGCCGGCTGGAACGGCAGGCGCTCGCCGGGCCCGCCGGCAGTGCCGGGACGATCTGCCGGCAGCTCCAGAACCGGGAGAGGCCCGGCCAAATGCTCCCGCCACCAGGCGAGCAGCGTCTCCAGCGTCGCGCCCGCGAGCCACCGCCGCTGCCAGACCGCGTAGTCCGCGTACTGGACGGGCAGCTCGGGCAGCAGGATGCCGGCAAAGAGAGCCGCCACCTCGCGCAGCAGCACGGCCGCCGACCAGCCGTCGGTCACCAGGTGATGCAGGCCGACGACCAGCACGTGCTCCGCCGGGTCCAGCCGCACCAGGAGGGCGCGGGCCGGGGAACCCGCGACGAGGTCGAACGGCCGGGACGCTTCGGCCGCGATCACGCGAGCCATCTCGGGCTCGCGCCGCGCGGGCGGCAGGCCGGCGAGGTCGGCCGTCGCGACGGGCAGACGGAGAGTGGGGTCCGGCACCTGAAGAGGTCCGGCATCGTTGGAAACGAAGCGGGTGCGCAGCACCTCGTGGCGGCGCGCCACCTCGCGGAGCGCCGCCGCCAGCGCGCCGGGGTCGAGCACCCCGCTCAGGCGGACCGCGAGCGACGTGTTGTAGGCCGCGGCTTCGGGGTTGAGCTGGCCGGCGACCCACATCCAGTCCTGGCTGAAGGAGAGCGGCAGCCCCTCCGGGAACGCATCGCGGGGCACGGGCGTGACCGGCGGAGCCGCGAGGCCGGCGCCCCGGCGCCGCTCCTCCTCGACGTGCGCGGCGAGGTCGGCGAGCCGCGGCCGGGCGAACAGGTCGCGCAGCGGCAGCTCGACGCCGAACGACTCGCGCACCCGCGAGACCACCTGGGCGGCGAGGAGCGAGTGCCCTCCCATCGCGAAGAAGTCGTCCTCCGGCCCGGCGGCCGCAACGCCGAGGACCTCGCGCCAGATCCCGGCGAGCCCATCCTCGATGGGCGTGCGTGGCGCCGCGGATCTATGGTCCTCGTCCAGTGTCTCGATCCGGGTAAGACCGCGCCGGTCCAGCTTGCCGCTCCCGGTAAGGGGCAGGGCGTCCAGCCACACGAAGGCGGAGGGGATCATGGGCTCGGGCAGCCGGGAGCGCAGGAAGGCTCGCACCGCCGCCGTGTCGCGCTCGCCTTCGGAGGCCAGGTAGGCGACCAGCCGCTCACCGTGCACCGCCACGGCTGCTTCGCGGACGTTCGGCAGCCCGGCCAGCACCGCCTCGATCTCGCCCGGCTCGATGCGGAACCCACGCAGCTTGACCTGATCGTCGAGGCGGCCGAGGAATTCGATCGTGCCGTCCGGCAGCCAGCGGGCGCGGTCCCCTGTTTGGTAGAGGCGCCCGCCCGGCGCACCGAACGGATCGGGCACGAACCGCTCGGCCGTCAGATCGGGCCGGCCGAGATAGCCGCGGGCGAGGCCCGCCCCGCCCACCAGAAGCTCTCCGGCGATCCCCACCGGCACCGGCTGCATCCGCCGATCGAGCACGTGGAGCCGGCTGGCCGCCGAGGGCCGGCCGATGGGGACCGAGGCGCGCCCGCGAGGAGACCAGTCCGCCGCCCGGCCCACCTCGAAAAGCGCACAGTTGATCGTCGCCTCGGTCGGCCCGTAGCCGTTGAACAGGCGGCACCCCTCCCCGGTCACCGCGAAAGCCTCCTCGACCAGCCCTTCGGTCAGCGCCTCGCCCCCCAGGTGGAGCACCTCGAGGGTGGAAAGGCGCTCCCCGGCCGCGACCGCGCGGAAGTACGAGGGGGTGGCGTGGAGGGTGTTGACGGCATGGTGCTGGATCTCGTGCCGAGTGCGCTCGACGTCGCCGCGCTCGGCCCCTCCCCGCAGGAAGAGCGTGCCGCCGGACAGGAGCGTGGTGAGGATCTCGAAGAGGCCGAAATCGAAGGTGGGAGACAGGCTCTGGAGGACCCGCGTGGGCTCGCCGAAACCGAAGACCTTCTGGCTCCAGAGGAGCAACGGCACCAGGTTCTCGTGGGTGATGGCGACCCCTTTGGGGAGGCCCGTCGAGCCCGAGGTGTAGATGACGTAGGCGAGCTGCTGGGGGGAAACCAAGGACGTAAAGGACTCAAAGGACGAAAGGCTGGTCCCCACCACCTGCACCCCCTCGCCCAACGCCAGCTCTTCAGGCAGCTCATCGGCGATCAGCGTGCGCGCGCCGCTGTCGCGAAGCAGGAAGGCGAGGCGCTCGGCCGGGTATGCCGGGTCGAGCGGCACATAGGCCCCGCCCGCCTTGAGAATCGCAAGCAGTGCGACGGCCAGCTCGGGCGAGCTCTCCAGGAGCACGGCCACAGGCCTCTCGGGGCCGACGCCGCAGGCCGCGAGGTGCTGCGCCAGGCGATCGGCACGGTCGTTCAGCTCCGCGTAGGTGAGCCACAGGTTTCCATCCGACACCGCCGGCAGGTTCGGCGTACGCGCGGCCTGCTCCTCGAACAGCTCGTGGACGCACTGCTTCCCCAGATGGATCGCGCGGGGGGCGGCGGCCCACTCGACGGTGACCTGCTGGCGCTCTTCAGCGGCGAGCAGCGGAAGCGCGTCCACGGAGATCTCCGGGTTCTCGGCGGCCGCGCGCACCAGGCGCTCGAAGCGGAGCGCGAGGCGCTGCACCGTGGTGCGGTCGAAGAGGTCCGTGCTGTACTCGATCCAGCCGGCGAGGCCGGCGGGCCCGCCGGTCAGCGACAGCGTGAGATCGGTTTTCGCGGTCTCGGCCGGCAGGTGCACCGGGGCGGTCTCCAGGCCGGGCAGCGCGGCGGCATCCGGCGCCCGGTCCTGGAGCGCGAAGAGGACCTGGAAGAGCGGCGTGCGCGCGGGATCGCGCATCGGCACAAGCTCCTCGACGAGCCGCTCGAACGGCAGGTCCTGATGCGCGGACGCCCCCAGGACCGCCTCTCGCACCCGCGCGACCAGAGCGCGGAAGGTGGGGCTCCCTCCGAGGTCCGTCCGCACCACCAGGGTGTTCACGAAGAAGCCGATGAGCCTCTCGGTCTCGCTCCGCGCGCGGCCGGCGAACGGGGTTCCGACGCTCAGGTCCTCCTCGCCCGTCTCGCGGTGGAGCAGCGCCTGGACCGCCGCGAGCAGAGTCACGAAAAACGTGGCGCCCTCCCGCCGGCCGAGGCGGGACAGCGCCTGCGCGAGATCCGGACCGACCTCCACCGGCACCTCGGACCCGCGCGTGCCGCGCACCGGCGGCCGGGAGCGGTCGGCGGGCAGCTCCAGGGCCGGCGGCGCATCGGCCAGGCACCGGCGCCACCAGGCGAGCTGGCTCTCCAGCGCCTCGCCCGCGAGCTGCTCGCGCTGCCAGAGCGTGAAGTCCGCGTACTGGACCGGCAGCTCGGGCAGCGGTGAGGGTTGGCCGTCGACGAACGCTCCGTAGAGCGCTCCCACCTCCTCCACCAGGATCGCCACGGACCAGCCGTCCGACACGATGTGGTGCATGTTGAGCACCAGCCTGTTCTCGGAGGCCCCGAGCTGCAGCAGGAAGCCGCGCAGGAGCGGTCCGACCGTGAGATCGAATGGCCGCCGGGCTTCGGCCAGCGTCTGCCGCCGCGCCTCCTCCACCCGGGGCTCCGCCGGCAAGCCCGCGAGGTCGATCCGGGGCAGCCGGACGGGCGACGGCGCGGCGATCTCCTGCCACGGCCGGCCGCGCAAGGACGGAAAGGTCGTCCGCAAGGCTTCATGACGGCGCACGACCTCGCTGAGCGCGCGCTCCAGGGCCGCGGCGTCCAGAGCGCCGCGCAGGTCCAGTTGGGCCGCCATGTTGTAGAGCGGGCTGCCCGGCTCCATCTGGTCCTCGAACCAGAGGCGCTGCTGCGCGAACGAGAGCGGCAGGCCATCGGGCCGTGGGACCGGGCGGAGCGGCGGCCCTTCTCCGCCCGTCTTGCGGGCCGCCGCGATCCGCCGCGCCAGGCCGGCCGGAGTCGGCTCCTCGAACAGGACGCGCAGCGGCAGCTCGACGCCGAGCGTCTCGCGCAGCCGCCAGGCCATGCGGGTGACGAGCAGCGAGTGCGCGCCGATCTCGAAGACGTCCTCGTGCGGCCCCACCCGCTCAGCCCCCAGGAGATCGGCCCAGAGCCCGGTCACGATCTCCTCTTCCGGGGTGCGCGGCGCCACGGTCTCGGCGTCCGCGGGCTCCGGCGCGAGGCTCCATGCCGCGAGCGCCCGGCGGTCGACCTTGCCGCTCGGGGTGCGCGGCAGCTCCGGAAGCGCAACGAACGCCGCGGGGAGCATGGGCTCGGGCAGGGTGCGCGCGAGGTGCGCCCGCAGCGTGGCCAGTGGGGGCGCCTCCCCCGCCGGCACGAAAAAGGCGGCGAGCCGTCTCTCCCCCCCGTTGTCCAGTGCGACCACGGCGGCCTCGCGCACCCCGGGATGCTCGGCGAGCCGCGACTCGATCTCGCCCAGCTCGATCCGGAAGCCGCGGACCTTCACCTGGTGGTCGATCCGTCCCAGGTATTCAAGATCCAGATCGGCTGAATCGTCGAGACGATGGCGCGCCAGGTCGCCGCTGCGGTAGAGACGGCCGCCCGGCGCGCCGAACGGATCGGGAACGAAGCGCTCGGCCGTGAGATCCGGCCGGTGGAGATAGCCGCGCGCGAGGCCCGCGCCGGCGACGCAGATCTCCCCCGGCACGCCGATTGGCACCGGCTGCATCCGCCGGTCCAGGAGGTGGACGCGCAGGTCCGGGATCGGCCGGCCGATCGCGCTCGGCCCGTCGAGATCGGCGCGGGTCACCGGGCGGTACGTGACGTGCACCGTGGTCTCGGTGATCCCGTACATGTTGACCAGGCGCGGCGCCACATCACCGTGTCGGTCGACCCAGGGACGGAGCATCCCCGGGGCCAGCGCCTCGCCGCCGAAAATGACGAGCCGCAGAGCGAGCGGCAGCGGGTCCGCCGCGTCGGCGAGGACGATCTGCCGGAAGACCGACGGGACCTGGTTGAGCACCGTCACCTGCTCATTCGACAGCAGCTCGTAGAGGTCCTCTGAAGAGCGGGCCACCTCGCGCGGCACGATCACGAGCTGGCCGCCGTGGGCGAGCGCGCCCCAGATCTCCCACACCGAGAAGTCGAAGGCGTAAGAGTGGAAGAGCGTCCACACGTCGCGCTCGTCGAAGCCGAACCAGGTCGCCGTCGCGGTGAGCAGCCGGACCACGTTGGCGTGCGTCACCGGCACCCCCTTGGGGCGGCCTGTCGAGCCGGAGGTATAGATGACGTAGGCCAGGTTGCCGCCGTGGACGTCCACCGCCGGCCGTTCCGTGCTCTCGGCCGCGATCCGCTCCCCCTCGGCGTCGAGGTCGAGGACGCGCACGCCCACGGGGAGCGCGGCCAGCTCCCGGCCTCGGCCGACGACGAGCCCGCTCCCCGCGTCCGCGAGCAGGAAGGCCAGCCGCTCGGCCGGCCAGGCGGGATCGAGGGGCACGTAGGCGCCGCCTGCCTTGAGCACCGCGAGGAGCGCCACCACCATCTCCAGCGAGCGCTCGATGCAGAGGCAGACCGGGATCTCCGGACCCACCCCGCGGCGGATCAGGTGGCGGGCGAGCCGGTTGGCCCGCCGCTCCAGCGCGCCGTAGGTGAGCTTCTCCAGCTCGAACACCGCGGCCGTCGCCGCGGGAGCACGGTCCGCGCGCTCCTCGAAGAGGTGATGCAGGCAGGCCGTCGCGACGTCTTCTCCGGTCTCCGCCTCCGGCTCCTCGCCGAAGAGCTGCGCGCGCTCAGCCGCCGTGAGCCAGGGGAGCTCCCCGACCGGCAGCTCCGGTTGCTCGACCGCACCGGCGAGGAGCACCCGCAGATGGCCGAGCATGCGGTCGATCGTGGCCGCGTCGAACAGGTCGGTGTTGTGCTCCAGAGCCAGCGCGAGCCCGTCGCCGGTCTCGGCGGCGAGAAGCAAAAGGTCGAGCTGGGCGCTCCGGCTCGCAAGAGGCAGCGATTCGAGAGTGAGGCCGGCGACCTCGGCACGGGCTCCGCCGTGGCCCAACGCGAAGGCGCCGATTCCCGGGACGCCCGGAAGCTGCTCCAGCACGAAGAACGCCTGGAAGACCGGCGGCCGGCTGACGTCGCGCCGCGTCTGCAGGCGCTCGGCGAGCAGGGCGAAGGGGAAATCCTGGTGCTCGAATGCGGCGAGCGAGGTCCGGCGGCTGCGCGCGAGGAGCTCCGCGAACGACGGCTCGCCCGACAGATCGGCCCGGAACGCGACCGGGCTCACGAAGTACCCCACGACCCCGGCGAGCTCGCGCGCGGTGCGGCCCGCGGCGGGCGTACCGACGACGAGATCCTCCTGGCCCGAGGTGCGATGGAGCAGCGTCTCGAATGCCGCGAGGAGCGTCACGTAGAGGGTGGCGCCGCGCGACCGGGCGAGCACGCGCACCTTTGCGGTCAGATCCGCGTCAATCGCCAGCCGGCAGGACGCGCCGCGGAAGGTCTGGACCGGCGGGCGGGGGCGGTCGGCCGGGACGTCGAGCACCGGCAGGTCGCCCCCGAGCTGCTCGCGCCAGAAATCCCAGAGCCGCTCGCCCTCGGGTCCGGAGAGCCGCCGGCGCTGCCAGTCCACATAGTCGGCGTAGGTCACCGGCAGAGGCTCGAACCGCGCCGGCTCTCCTCCCCGCGCCTCGTGGTGGAACGCCTCCAGCTCGCGCATCATCGTCCCGATCGACCAGAGGTCCGAGACCAGGTGGTGCACGGCGAGGCACAGCGCGTACGGGGCCTCCGCGCCTGGACAGAGCCGGAAGGCCCCCATCCGCACCAGGGGACCCGCTTCGAGATCGAATGGCCGGAAGACCTCGGCCTCGAGGCGCGCGACCAGCATGGCCTCGTCGTCCTCCGCGGCGTCTACCTCCAGGAAATCGGGCGGCAGATGCGGATGGACCCGCTGGACCGGCTCGCCGTCGACCGTGTGAAACGTGGTGCGGAGCGCGGGATGGCGCTCGACCATCCTCTCCAAAGCCCACCGCAGCGCCGCCGGATCGAGCGCGCCGTGCACCCGCGCCGCCCCGGCCAGAGTCCAGAACGTGGCGCCCGGCGCCATGCGTTCGAGGAACCGGAGGGAGCGCTGCCCGTAGGAGAGGGGGAAGACGTCCCTGGAGACGTCGCCAGCCCGCAGCCGCTCCTCGGGCTCCGCGGGGCCGGCCGGGATCTCGCGCGCGAGCTCGTCGAGGGTCGCTCCGCCGAGGAGGCGCGCCAGAGGCAGGTCGATGCCGAGATCGGATTCGACCGCATGTTTCAGCTCGACGGCGGCCAGCGAGTCGAGCCCCAGGCCGGTCAGGGGCCGGTCCATCGGCACAGCCGCGGGGTCGACGCGCGCCGCCCGGGCCACGGCCTGGCGCAGGAGAGAGAGTGTGGAGAGGTCGTCCGCGGGAAGCTCTTCTCCCGCCTCCTGCGCCATGGGGAACGCAGCGATACTGTCGAGCCCGCCCGCCAGCCAGGCGGCGCGGGCAAGGTGGCGCTGGACCTTGCCGCTCGACGTCCTGGGGAGGCCTCCCGGCCGCAGCAGGACCACCTCGTGCACCCGCGCCTCGTGCTCCTCGGCCACGGCGCGGCGGACCACCTCCGCCACCTCCTCGGACGGCGCGCCGGAGCGGCGCTCGACCTCGGCGGCGAGGACGAGGAGCTCCTCGTCGTCCCCGTCCACCGCGAAGGCGGCGCTGCCACCCGGACGCAGCGCGGCATGCGCCCGCTCGGCCGTCAGCTCCAGGTCCTGGGGATAGTGGTTGCGCCCCCGCAGGATGATCAGGTCCTTGATCCGCCCGGTGACGAACAGCTCGCCATGCCGCACGAAGCCGAGATCCCCGGTGCGCAGGAAAGGCCCGTCTCCGCCGGTCATCGCGCCGAACGTTTCCCTTGTCTCCGCCGGCCGGTTCCAGTAGCCCGCGGCCACGCTCGGGCCGGCGACCCAGATCTCCCCCACCGCGCCGGGAGCCGCCTCGCGCCCCGTCTCGGGGTCGACGATACGGACCTGCTCTCCCTCCGGCAAAGCACCGCAGCTTACGGCTGATCCGTCCAATAATCGGACCGATCCGACCGATCGGTCCGATGCCTCCGCCACCCGCCCCGCCGTGACCAAAAGCGTGGCCTCCGCCAGGCCATAGCAGGGGACAAAAGCCTCGCGGCGAAAGCCGGCCGGGGCGAATGCCTCGGCGAAGCGGTCGAGCGTGGCGCGGCGAACGGGCTCGGCGCCGTTGAAGGCCACCTCCCAGCTCGAAAGATCCAGCGCGGCGCGCTGCTCGGGGCGGACCCGGCGCACGCAGAGGTCATAGCCGAAGTTCGGTCCGCCGCTCGTCGTCGCGCGATAGCGGGAGATCGCCTCCAACCAGCGCGCCGGCCGCTGCAGGAAGGCCCAGGGCGACATCAGGACGCAGCGGCCGCCGCTCCAGAGAGGCTGCAGGATGTTCCCGATCAGACCCATGTCGTGGTAGAGCGGGAGCCACCCCACCACGATCGACTCCTCGGACTGCCGGAACGCGCGCCGGATCCTCTCCTCGTTGGCGAGGAGATTGCCGTGGGTGACCATGACCCCCTTGGGAGAGGCGGTCGAGCCCGAGGTGTACTGAAGGAACGCCAGGTCGCCGGGACCGAGGTCCGGCTCGCGCCAGGCCTCCGCCAGGGCGTCCGGAATCGAGAGCAGCGTCGCGGTCGTCAGGACAACGCGCGGCTCGGCGTCGCGGACGATCGCCTCCAGCCGTTCGTCCACCCGGTTGCGCCGCGGAGGATAGGCCGGCACCGCGACAGCCCCGGCATAGAGACAGCCGAAGAAAGCGGCGATGAAATCGAGACCGGGTGGAAACAGGAGGAGCGCCCGCTCGCCCCGACAGCCAGCCTCCTGGAGCCACGCCGCCAGCGCCCGGGCTCGCCGGTCCAGCTCGCCGAACGTGAGGCTGCCGGCTTCCTCCTCACCATCCGCCAGGAACGTGTAAAGCCTGTGGTCCGGACGCTCCTCAGACCTCCCGCGCAAAAGGTCGACGAGAGTCCGAGTTCGCGAGGTGTGTGCCGTGATCTCAATCATGCGTCTCTGGAGCGGAGGTGCGCTCCTTCCATCCAAATGGGACGCAGATCATAGCGGAAGCCAGATGGCTCCGTCCGGGCTACGCGTCGGGCTCTCCTAGATCCGCCCAGTTATCCGGCTTGGAGGCCGGATGATCGGGCTCGAAGGCTAGATCATCCGGCTCAGAGGCTGGATGGTCTAGCCAAAAGGCTGGATGGTCCGGCTCAGAGGCTGAGTCATCCGGCTCAGAGGCTAGGTGGGTTGGCTGAGAGGCTGGACGATCTGGCCTAAAGGCTAGACCCTCTGGCTCAAAGGCTGAACCGTCCAGCCTTTTGGCTAAATCATCTAGCCTTTTGGCTGAACCGTCCAGCCTGAAAGTCGAACCGTCCAGCCTTCAAGCTGAACCGTCCAGCCTTTTGGCTGAACCGTCCAGCCTAAAGGCTGAACCGCCCAGCCTAAAGGCTGAACCGCCCGGCCAAGAGGCTGAACGGCTTGGCTCAGAGGCTGGATCATCCGGCTGAGAGGCTGGATGATCTAGCCAAAAGGCTGGATGATCCGGCTCAGAGGCTGAACCATCTGGCTCGAAGGCCGAGCGATCTGGCTCAGAGGCTGGACGATCCAGCCAAAAGGCTGGATTGTTCAGCCCGGAGGCTGGGATGTTCGGATTGGAAGCCGGAGTGTCCGGCGGAGAGGCTGGTTAACGCGCCGCCTCGCGGACGGCGCCGGCGAGGCGGATCACGCCTCCTTGACGATCGCCAAGTCCAGCGTGCCCAGCTCCTGCGGCACCAGGTCCGGGAGCAACAGCTCGTCCAGCGGGCACTCCGGGTCGGCGACGATGGCGGCGAGAATCCGCAGGAAGCGGTCGCGCAGACCGAGAACCCGCGCTTTGTCGAGCACGTCGCGGTTGTAGCGGAAACGCCCCGTGAGCCGGTCCGATTGGGAGAGGAAAAGGCTCAGATCCAGGCGGATCCTGCCGGTATCGACCGGCAGCCGGGTGATGCGGAGGTCGGAGGCGACCTGGGATAGGGGCGGCACCTTGACGAGCTGAAACAGAAGCCGGAACGTGGTGAGCCCTCCCCGATCCCCTTCCTCGAGGAAGCTCATGCCTTCCACCACCGGCTCCCAGAAGATGTCCGGATGATCGTGCGCCAGAAGGGTCACCTCCCGCACCCGCTGCAACAGCTCACGGAAGGTCCGCACGCCGGAAAGCCGCGTGCGCAACGGCAGGCCGGTCGCAAGATTGCCGATCAGCGACTCCGTCTCGAGCTGGTTGCGGTTGGCGAAGCTGCACGGAACGACGAGGTCGTCCTGCCCCGTCTCTGAATACAGCAGCGCCTTGAAGGCGGCCAAAAGCGTCATGAACAGAGTCACGCCCTGCTGCGCGGACAATGCATCGAGCTGCCTCTCGAGCTCTTCCGGCACCAGGATCTCCTCGCTCCCGGCGTTGAACGTCCGCTGGTAGGGATGCGGCCGGCCGGCGCCGAGATCGATCGGCACGGCTCCGCTCAGATGCTCCCGCCAGAAGGTCACCTGGCTGGCCTGTGCCTCTTCTGAGGAGAGGCGCCGCTGCCAGCGCGCGAAGTCCTGAAACTGCGCGGCGAGCGGCGGCAAGGGGGACGGTTGGCCGGTGCTGAAGGCGAGATAGAGAACCGAAACTTCGCGGACCAGGACGGAGCCCGACCACCAGTCCGAAGCGACGTGATGGATCGTGAAGAGCAGGACGTGCTCCTCGGCCGCGCAGCGGAACAGAGTCGGGCGGAAAAGCGGTGGACGCTCGTAATCGAAATGCAACCGGCCGTCGAGGATGCTGAACCGCCGCACCTCCGCCATCCGCTCCGGAGCCG